>NZ_JBFUEA010000002.1:0-446702 GCF_056404435.1 Mucilaginibacter sp. P2_D11 | reverse complement strand
ATGCTAAACACCTTAAATCTTGCTGTTTTAGATACCATTGCGGTAATGTATTGAATTTTCTTTACATCAGTTGTGAATAGCCGTCAGCATTTTCATCAACTCCATTTGTTCAATGCTCAGCGCTAAATAACACGGGGGCTAACGATCAAATGCATTTGCGCATAGACATGCTGATGCCCGTCGATAACAAAGTTATTTGACGGCTGACACCGTGTACCCGCAGATGCGTACCCGGATTTTGCAACATCCGATGGCCGCATAAATACGATAGAGCTGGATATATAAATCTTTTGAGTTCCGGGTGTTTTAATAGCTCTGATAATGTGAAGCAAGCCATGTTTTCGCATTGCGAAAACGGCTTGCCGGGATACCCGGACCCGATATACTTCACTTCGTTCAGCACATCATTTTAATGTATTTTTGATTTTTTTAGGTTGCCACCCTTGGGGGTACCAACTTGCGTTCGCCCTATTTCTCAACTTTGGTTCTGAATATGGGCAGGCCGAAAGCAGAGAGAGAAAAACTGAGGAATGTTAACTTCACTATCCGCTTAACAGCTAACGAGGTAGGGCAGCTTGATGACGCGGCCTTGCTGTGCGGCAAAGCAACCGGTGAACTTATCAGGCATAAGCTGTTTAAGGGTAAATTCCCGGAAGCAAGGATTGCCCGGCTGGAGTTGAACACTTACCTTGAGTTGAAAAAAATCGGAGTCAACCTCAACCAGCTTACTAAGCTTGCCCATACCGGCAGGATAGATATGAATTTTATCAAAATACTGATGCAGCTGTTAAGGCAGCAGGAAGTTATCATCGCTCAAATACTTTTCCGTGATAGCCAGCCAGGTAATAGGTAGGGATTTTATGGGTGCGCTCGAATATAACTGCAACAAGATCGACCATCCCGATATTAGGCTGCGGGCCGAGATCCTGGATAGTAACTTCGCATCGTTTGACTATGATATGATTCAGGCCGAGGTGGATGCCTTGCGGCTGCTCCGCCCAAACCTAAGCAGGTATGTTTACCATACCAGCCTTAATTTTTCTAAAACAGAAATTGATTCGTTGTCAAACGATAAGCTGTTAGCCATCGCCCACGATTATCTGGACTGCCTTGGCTATAACAATAACCAGTATATTATCTTTCGCCATTATGATGCCGACCATCCGCACCTGCACCTTTTGGTTAACCGGGTAAGTTTCGATGGCGATGTCGTCACCGACAGCAATAATTATAAACGAAGCGAAGTTGTCGTACGGCAGCTTGAGGTTAAATATGGCCTGATACCTTTAGCGCAAAGTATATACAAGGCTACAAAGAGAGGTAACGATATATCAGTAGAGCGGAATAGCCATGTATCTCAGAAGGCGCTTAAAAAGAATGAAATAGAAAAGGCTTTACGTACCGGAAAGCCTTCGGATAAAATGGTTTTACAAGAGAAGCTCAAAAATATCGTCAGACGAGGCGATATCACCTTACAGGAATTGATCACCAGAGGCGAAGAGCAAGGAATCTATTTCCTGTTCAACCAGGCTTCCACAGGGTATATAAGCGGCATTACCTATTTCCATAATGAGTTTAAGGCAAAAGGGCAGGCACTTGGCAACCGGTTCAAATGGGCGGAGTTGATCAAACAGATAAACTATGAGCAAGACAGAGACCGCCAGGCGATTAGCGAGGCAAACGAGCGGACAACAGCAAAATACGGGCAGCTCACAAGCCAACAGCAATCCACAGGGCAAAGCGGACGAGGAGCTTCTGAGTTTTTTACAGGCAATAGGGAAGATACTGGAATCGACGGAAGGCAACAGGCTAATGTTGGAGAAAATGGAAATAAAGCTCAACCAGATGGAGAAAGGTTACTCGGAACAGCTGTGGATGATAATCACGTTTATTCTTATCCCGATGATTATGGCCATGATGGGGTTAGTGGCAGTATTGATATTCAAATAAGCAATGATGTTGACGACGAGGCCATCTATGGTCGAAACAGGCGCAGAAAGAAGATGGCGAGGACAAACAGGCGGTAGTGGCTGAAGCTTAAATGAAAATATGGGTTGAAGGCTGTGACAAATCTTAGCAAATAATCTCCATCAAATAAACATTCTTGTTTGGAGATCTATCAGGGGCCTTACGTCAAATCTTTAATGTAAGATATTGTAAACCAAAGTAGTAGGGTGATTTCACAAATCCCTCTGGCTTCCATCTTCAAACTAAACAGAGTATTCGAGGTCAGACGGACCATCTATTTTAGTTATGCTTTAGATGCTTGTGATTCTGTTTCAATGATAAATAAAGTCGCCGAATAAAATTAGACAAAAAATAATTTAGAGTGCATTAAAATTTATCTCAAACCCTTAACCAACAGCATTGGGGAGATAAATTAATTAGGGCAAAGGTAAGAACTCCGACCTGTGGAGGGGCCACGCTTCATCACTTGAAGCCGGAAGGCTAAATTGCGCAACCAAACACCAATAATCAAGCGCTATATTATGCTCAAAAATCGCTCAATTTCCCCATTGCGACCTGGATCCACTTTTTTGTTTTTCTTGGCGTTGGTGGGGCTTTAGATTATCTTATTGACAGCCGTTTTCAAGGAATAAATATTTCGTCATTTAACTATCCCCGAATAATGTAGGCGTTGATAAAAATAACTGGGCAGTTACTGTAGCAATGTGCTAATTGTTCATATAATTGAATTTTAGTACCTTTCGCTAATGTTAAACAAGCGAACCTAAACTTTTGGCCTTTGTTTATTTAAAATACACTATGCTTTATCGTTTTTTTTTAGTGATATTATTATCTGTTGCATTGCCGTCTTACGCGCAGGTTAATTTTCATCTCACAGATCAGTATCTTACTAACAAAAATATAATTAAAGTTCTACATACTGCTGACCAGTCATTGTGGGTCTTAGGTGAAAACAACTTTGTCGCAAGAATCAATCCAGATAAAACTATAGATGATTTTAGCGCCGTTGCATCCTCTATATCTACTAATAATTTCATAGGCATTGCCTCCATAAACAAAGATCTTCTATTGATAGCTACTGCTAATGACTATGTAGTTAAACTAGATCATGGCATCGGAAGCCATTTAACGGTTAGTTCCGGAATTGGAGAAAAAGATATTACATCAATCACAGTCAATCAACTTGGATTCAAAAAAAACGTTGTTGCATTTGAGCCAACTGTGGAAATTCCCGGCAATTATGTTGTGACGACAGGAAAGACTATTTATTACTCGACTGATGCAATTGTGTTCAAACCCGTCAATCGGCAATATGAAGGGCTTCAATTTGATGAGGCCGCACCCACCATAAGGAATAGTACCTCGAAAGAACTGTATTTCGATTACTATGTACCGTTTAATAACGGAGGGCGTTGTTACGGGTTTTCGAACTTCATCGGCCACATGTATGATTGTGCTGATCTTGGTCTTAGAGAACAGGAATACGATATTAATGCAAAGGACAACAATGATATAAGAACTGCATTAAGCACGGTGCGGACAATAAACAACTATGGATGCGGCGCGTTTGTATTTTGGGCTGCGGATAAAGGCCTTGCCTATGCAAACACAGATGCTTGCAACGTCGAACCTGCTCACCACTTTTTGGCAGATCAACAGGTAAATAAATTAGCGGAATTAAACTTTTTAACTGGTTTCCCACAGTTTATGCTTACATATATTCTCGCAGGGACATCGAATGGCTTATACGTTTCTGCGGAAAACGCGTATGATAAAACGATTACAACGTTTAACCCGCTCCCTAACTTGGCCGGATTACACATCAACGATATTTTCTGTTACAATACAGGGACGGTTCCTGGAAAGCAGGGCGGCTCACCTGATTTTTGTGAGAAGAAGATATATTTAGCGACAACCATTGGTGTGTACGAGCTGAAATATTCATTACCCCCAACGGCGCTGCAGCCCCTTTCCAACAATATTTTCTTCGACAATGCAGTAAGTGACAACTCATCGGACAAGATAATTTTGTGTCCGGGAAGTTCAGTAAAACTTCATACGCTGGCCGGAGCAGGGATAAATGTACAATGGCAGAAAGACGGCGTTGATATTTCGGGGGCTGCGCAAAATGAGTATAACGCAACTGCCCCCGGCAAATACCGGGTTTTGTTTTACTCGGCGTGCGAAAATATTTCATTTTACTCGAAGGAACTGGATGTTTCATTTAGTAACAGTCCAATTGTTCAGTTTGATTATCCTGATAAAATTGTACTGTGCGAAAACGAAAGCATAATGCTTTCCACGCAATCCGTGGCCGGTTACGCATATAAATGGACGGAGAACGGCGTAGAAATACCGGGTCAACACAGTAATGAGCTGACTGTTTCAACGACGGGCGACTATGCGGTATTGGTGAGTAATTGTGCAGGAACATACAAGCCTTCGAAAATCGTGCACGTCGAAATCACCCAATTGGAGGAACCTGTGGTTAGTTCTGCGCAATCAAATTTTTGTAGGGGAGACATTGCCCTGTTATCTGTCAATACGGCGGCCGGTTATTCGGTTAAATGGTTTTTCAATGGGACGCCAATACCGGGTGAGACAAAAAACACGCTCGCTACCGGTATATCAGGGCGGTATGCCGTTGAAGTCTCAAATCAAAACTGCACTAAGAAGTCAAAAGAACTCACGATTACGTTCACGGAACCCTTATCGGTAAAAATTCAGTCCAGTAAAGGTGCGACTATTTGTTATGGCGAAACGGTAACACTAAGCACCCTACCAGCCGCGTCATCTTATCAATGGTCGAATGGTGCAACCACGCCGACTATCGAGGTGAGCCGTACAGGGCACTATGAGGTCATCGTAACGAATTTATCTGGTTGCCCTTCGGCTCCGAACGCTATCGATGTGGTGGTGCAACCGGCAATATCGTTAACAACGATTCCCGACACAGTATTGTGCACCTTAAATCAGGAAGTCAGGAGAATTATAGCAGAGGATGGTTTTGCTTATTATACATGGAATGGCGTAAGATCTAAATTAAATTATATCGATGTAAACCAGGCCGGCACATATAGTTTAACAGTTGAAGATATTTCCGGCTGCACAAAGACAATAACTTTTTTAATAAAGGGTGTATGTAACGAACTAATTATACCAAACACATTTACCCCGAATGGGGATGGCATCAATGACCTATGGACAATCGGAGGGTTAGAAAAAGAAACGAATATTTCCTTAACTATCTTCAACCGATATGGTAGCCGCATCAGCGAATCCGGGATACCATCTTGGGACGGCACTTCAAAAGGGCGCCCAATGCCGGCTGGGGTATATTATTATATACTAAAATATAGTAAAAACCGTCCAAAAAACTTATCCGGTTGGCTTACAATCATCCGTTAGTATCAAAATTCATATACGATCACTGAAACGTCAAAGAAGTTAATTGAGGGCGTTCCGGCAGTAGCTCGGCGGTTAATTGCCTAATTCGTCGAACCTTAAAAAGTGAGTAAGCGATAAGGGGTATGGCTTTTTGTGGTGGCTGGTAGTTCCACAACGACCTGAAGAATTCGGAAAAAAAGCGCCAAAAGGTAGTCTTTCCAAATATTCATCATCCTTTTGAAGTTCATTGCGGCAGCAGCCAGCATCACATTGATCTTATCGCCTTTAATTCCTTTGTAAAAGTTACGGCTTAGGCGGTAATCTGCTTTCAAATAACCTATTTAATTTAAAGCTCGATGACGGCTCTTTTCGTGAAGCCTTCCTTTAACTTCGCTTTTCGATAATTCGTTAGCTTGCTGCTGAAGATTTTTGGAGTATGGACAGCGGTTCCCAGCACTTCTTTCCTTCCGCGGGTAGTCCCCGCCGCCGAAGGCTTTTTTGAGTTTATGGCCGGTGAGCCTTTGCTGGTGTTCCAGCTCGGCATCCAGCGGTTGCCCCTCGCAATCATTCCGGCGATGGTCACGCCACTCGATACTTTACTGCCGAACTCATACTTTTTATGCTCGTTCCTTTTACTGATGCATACCACCTTCGATTCATGAAAGCTATAAACCTTGTTTTTGTCCTGCCATTTTTGACGGAGTAATCCCATTCAAATAATTTAAAGCCTCATTATCTGTGGTGTAAAAGTTATCAATCATCACCCCTGAAAGATGACCATAGTTTACATGCTAAGAACTATTACTAGGCGTCGAATGCGCTTGCGGGTGAAAATGTTAGCCTCCGCCACATACTCACACCGATTGAGGACAAGTAGTTATTTATAACGATGTAAATACTCTCTAATCAGCGATGTAATAGCAAACAAGTCTTCCTGATTTTTTTCCTCATATTGAGCCCAATAATCAAGAAGGTCTGAAACGATTTCTTTGTCCTTATCTAGCAATCCCGCTATATTATTCCAAAGAGCTCGGTCCGCATCTAGGCCATTATTTAAACATTCGTCATAGGAGGCTAAAATCAGTGATAACACGGCATATCGCTCTTCTTCTGATAAATGACGCTGGTCCATAAAATTTATAAAATCCGACACCCTTGTATAATCAGCAAACTCTATCGCCCAATCTTGTTCACGACCGGTAAAATTAAACCCTAATGGCTTACTTAAGCCTAACATGGTTTCGATATTAATACTTTTCATGGTTTAACTTCTGGAAACGCTGTCTTAACACCAGACCCGCTCGGCACGATTCTAATGTGGGTAGGTGTAGAAAAAGTTCCTTCAGGATTAATTACTCTAGCAGGAAATCCTTCGGGCATTGGTATAGAAGCGGCTCCGGTTTTCAACCGGTTTAAATAAACATTTATAAACTCAGCTGCCGCCTGGTTGTCCAAAAACTGTCCTTGTGGCATTCCTGAGCCAAAAGCACGATTAGTTAAAAAATCAGTCATTTCTTCACCATGCGTTGTAAATGTGTGACCAAATGCCTTTTTTGTCAATGGAATTTCTACAATTTTTCCGACCTCAGATAAATCCGCTGCATATCCTCCTTGGGCAAGCGCTCGGAAGTTTTTGACGCTTTGAGAAGCAAATCCAACGCCCTTGCTTACAAGAATGCTTTCTGCGGAGAAATACAAAAGAGAGCCAATAACTTCTCCTTTTTGCCCAGCATTTCCAGTAGCAAGTTTATCCATTCCCGCGCCGAATGCTTTTTCCAAACCCCTAACAGCCCCAAGCGTATTGGTTCCCAACCGGGCATCCAAAGTCATTAGGGATGCGGTACTAACAGCGGCATTCGGATTGAAGGTTCGTGCGACTAAACCGAGCCCGAGGTTTCCGGTATTCTTCCAGGTCTGGGCTTTCCACGCATCATGTTTTACAAATTGAACCGTATGTCCAAAACCAGAGGCTATGCCCCTTCCAGTGCCCTTTAAAAATTCCCAGCATTTAGGGCAATTTCCATCAGGGTCTGTTAAATTTACAGGATTATTCCAAACATATGCATAAGGAGATTTGTCTATTTGCTCATTCTCATCAGCTAAATCATCTACACTTGCCCATCTACCAATTACAGGGTCATAAAATCTTGCACCATAATCGTACTCGTTGATGCCATTTTGGTATTCTTTGCCGTTAAACAAATATTTATTTGCGGCATTCATTTGCACCTGTATGCTTAAACCAAACGGGTAGTAATAATTTTGACCTCTTATTACAGCGTTACCGCTTTGGGTATCGAAGGTTACACGATTATTATCTAAATGGTCCTGCAAAGTATATTCGTAATTAAAATTTGTGCTATTGATAGCTCGTCCTTCTTCTGTTATTACAAAATCTAGCGTATTGTTATAATACTGGATGCCGTTAATATAATCGACAATCTCTCCTCCACTCGTCCTCCTTAGTTTTCTACCTTTCGCATCATAAGTATAAACTGCGTTTGTAGTGCCCGATATAGCTTGTGGTAGGTTTAAAATATTAGGGGTTATCGTTACATTTTTGTTTACGCCATTATTAGTAGTGTTTTCCTGATACTTCGTTCCATTTACATCAAATAAAAAACTTCCGGTAACGAGCCCGGTAGTAGAAACCAAGCGGTTGCTTTTACCAGAGTTAGCGTAAATATATTGCATAGAGACCCCAGCCCTTGTTAAATCTGTAATGTTCCCGTTTTTGTCATAGCGCATGTCTGTTTCGCTGTAGCCAGCCGAAGATACTCCGTTCCTCAATCTACTCAAATCATCATATTGGTAGATAACCCATTTAGATGCTCCATTATTAATCACATCCTCTGCTTCAGCTATATTGCCGTTAAAAAGTGCTGCGGCTCCCTTTGTAGGCAGGTTATAGCGCAACTGTTCATCAAACAGTTGCGAATTTGTTCGCGTCAACCAGCCCCTTTCGTTATAAGTAAAGTTTATATTTTGCAAATACGCGCTGCCATTTGTTGAATGAAGGCGTTTGGTCATTAGATTGCCTAATGCATTATACTCATAACTGCTTAGTATTACCGGAACGCCTGTTTGTCCGGGTTTATCTATTCTTTGCGTATTACCCAGTTTTCTACCCATATGATCATAGGTATACGTATTGCTAATAACGAGCGCGGAAGTGCCAATGGTATAAATGTAATGTGTTTTTAAAGATGTCTTCAACTGATTCGAAAAATCGTAGGTGAAATCAGACCGATCAAAATTCCCGGTATGAAAAACTCCCCCATAGTAATGTTGGCTAATCGATGTTGAAATTTTACCTTTCGGCTCATAATAATTTACATCCCATAACATGTTCGCCACGGTGGACAGGGTTGCAGGTGCATTGAGGACTGATGTCCTCGTGGCCGTCACAACTCCATGAGTTAAATTGCTAGAGCCGCTCACCATATACCCTGAAGGAAGGCCATAAAAGTTATAATTGTCGTAATAATTAATTGCCAACACATTAGTTAGCGTAGTTGGCCATGCATTGAGCGTATAACCACTTCCACTATTTTGTTTGGCTTCCCACAAGTTTGCATTCGCATTTATCTCTGCCTTTAAGGACGCTCTGAGGTCCGTTCCTGAAGCACCGCTGATTTGCCCAATACCCGTCATTACCGTACGACCGGAACGATCATACTTGGTAAAAGTGTATTCCTGCACAGGCTTGTTCCGCTGAACGCCATCCTGATTACCCACCAGCTGATCGATCTTATTGTATAAAATGTACTCCCAGGCTTTCCCAGGCAATTTTTTCCCAATCATCCTTTGCCGGGCATCGTATTGGTATTGGTAGCCAAGTTCATCAAGCGTTGTCTGAGGGATTGCCACCTGGTCGTCGGGTTGAATTTTCGGTGTCAGCACATAGCTAAGGTTGCCAAAATCATCGTAAATATAATAGGTGGATAAGACTTCCTGGGTACTTGTAACTGTATTGTAATTAAACTGCCTGCTCAGGATTAAACGTCCGTTTTTGTCTGTATACTCCTCAATCGTGCCATTTTTCCCGCTCACCCATTGCTCGTTCTTTTTGACAGAAACATATAACTGTCCGGCGGGATACAATGCGGTCCAGTTTGACGGACGCGCAAGAGTACGGTTGCCGTTGACATCCATACTTACATTGTAGAGGGCGACATCAAAATTAGTACCGGAGCTGGCAGTTGCCAAATTGCTTGTGTAATCAGATTTTATCGTATGCCCGGAATTTGGAATGGTACCGGAATATAGTTGCCAGGGATCACCTGCGGCACCTTCCTCCAATGTCCGGTTCAAGGAGGAGTTTTCGATTTTGACCGGGATAACCGGAGAATTGTTACTTGTAATTCCAGGTAAATTCCACATCCCTCCAGACGGGTTTGTGTAGAATGTTTTTTGCTGCGAGATTGCATCGTACTTAAACGATCCATCACTCAAACAAGATGGCGCAACATAGGGCAAATACTTAATAGATTCTTTTCCGGTTTCATCGTAAGCGGTTATAACAACGAGGTCCAGACCACCAGGGGTTCCCTGCTTTTGCACTGACTGGACAGTACGGCCCAATCCATCGTAGTAGATGGTGGCGATGTTTACGTTATCTTTATTCGTACCGAGGTTTTTAAGGCTCTGATAATTGTTAACTTCCGTACGAGGTGTCCAGCTGCTGACAAAGTTCATATCCTGTGGGTTCAATGCGTTGTTAAAACTCAACTGCGTTGTGATATTCCCTGTAGCATTTCCGAACCCTTCTACCACAAAATAATAAACCCCTGCCTGTAGTGTTCTTTTTAGGGAGCCGGCGGTACCTGTGCATAGCACGCCGTTGTCATCATTCTCCGCTATAAGCGCCCCAGTAGCATCCAATAAGTGTACGTATGTATCGAATGGAGAACCACAGGTTGACAACGAAATCTCTGAAGTGTTCTCTACAGTGAATTTGTACCAGATATCATCAGCAGGCTGGCCGCCGCTTTGCCCCGTATTTATGTTTGCATAATTATTTCCAAAGTAATTGCCCGATACATTGCTTTTAACGCTTGAATAACTCGGTTGACAGATATTAAGCGTCCCTACATTTATAGCGTTAGCCATGCCTGCACCTGCCGGCGCCGCGCCCGGCCTGGATATCAGGCTAAATATGGTGCTTCCTGTTCCTGCACCATTCGTAGCAGTGACGGTATAATTTGCTGATCCTCGTATTTCGGTAGCTGTCCCGCTGATGGTGCCGGTCGCCCCGTCAAAAACCAACCCAAGGGGCAAAGAAGGCGTTATCGAATAGCCGGTAACAGCGATTTGCCTAATCAGGTTATTGTTATAGTCCGCTACATACACATTGCCATTATATACTGCAACACCGCATGGATAATAAAAACTCGATGTCGAAAACGCGCCATTAGAGCTTCCTGAAGTTCCCGTACCCGAAAGGGTAATAACATTTCCATCAGGCGAAATACGCCTGATTTTATTGCTATGCTCGTCACCAACGTAAACATTGAAAGCGTTATCTACGGCCATGCCGGCAGGGTGGTCGAAAGTTGCTGCCGCCATATAGCCATTTGCGGAACCTGCGGAGCCAGACCCCGCCAGGGTAGAAACATACCCCGACGCATCGATCATTCTAATAGCATTATTGTTACCATCGGCTACATAAACCCTTCCGTAAATATCCGTAGCGACGCTCAAGGGTAAATTGAAGCGGGCGGTTGTTCCGTTACCATTAACGAAGCCCGCTGTTCCGTTGCCCGCCCATGTAGTCACTACACCTGCTGTAGTTATTTTCCTAACCGTGTGGTTACCCGCTTCGGCAACATATAAGTTTCCGGATCCGTCTATCGCAATCCCAAACGGATTATTGAACCGCGCCGCCGTCCCCGTGGCATTGACATATCCCGCTGTCGTGCTGCCTGCAAATGTGCTTACTACTCCTGCGGTGGTAATTTTTCGAATCATATTATTGAAGCCGTCTGCTACGAAAATATTTCCTGCAGCATCAACAGCCACACTGTTAGGCAACCCAAAACTAGCCGATGTACCTGTCCCATTTGTTGAGCCTTGTACACCGGATCCGGCTATTGTTGTAATAATGCCAGACGGGGTAATTTTCCGGATCCGGTAATTCAACCTGTCGGCTACATATATATTACCGGATTGATCGGTAACCAGGCCTATGGGGTGGTTAAAATCACTCGTGGTTCCATTGCCGGAGAAAGTGGATGTCTGCCCGAAATTGATTGCTGGCACCGCCGAACCTGTATTAGTTGGGACTATAGGAGAGAGGGGAACACCGACGGTTGCTGATTTCGAACCGCCCGGATAGTTAATATTGGGCTGGGCATTTGCATTTAATCCGATTACAAGCATCCCGAAGCTTGCCAGCAGCAGGATTAATTTATAGGCAGGTTTAGTCATATAATTATAAGGGATAGGTCTTGTATTTATTGAAAATTAGCATGCCCCAAGGCTTTCGCCTCAGCATTTGTTAAAGCCCTGTGAGGCACTTTTTCAAATTCTACGGTATTTTTATTCGTGATCTCTTTTATTTTTTTGGCCCTTATAGTATCTGCAAAACTCTTGATTACGGTGTCAAGCCGGGCACTTTCACTTTGGTTAAGAACTTTCCTAACCGCGATTTCACGCTCATTCAATAACTGCAAAAGGCGTTTTTGCCGGTCATACGCTTTAAGGGATTTATTTTTAAAAAGGGTGTCCAGCGAGTACCGGTTAACTTCCATGGCTGCACGAAGTTGCGCAGCTTTCCGATTACTAATGCGCATCGAAATGGCAAGCGCCTTATCGGGCTGGTTATTCAAGCTGTCTTTCAAGCTCTGCGCCGAAACTGTCACGGGCCCAATAGTAATCAGTACGATTAAGGCTATCCAGAATTGATATTTTTTCATTAGTTAACAGTTGGTAAAGCAGTGTAAGTATAGTTGTCCCCGGTTAGCCAAAAGGTTAGAGTTGAGGTATCTGTGATATGCCCGGTTCCGGTCCGCGGGTCAGTGTAAGTGCTCGCCGATGTAATGACCTGGTTCCCTAGAAAGTATTTATTAACACCAGCTAAAACATGATACGCACCATAACCTGTTGTGGAGCCTCCTCCACCGTACCCGTAAGTATAACTATTATTTGATGACACTATAGGGTCAATATTGCTTGTGATAATGTAGGGCTGCGTACACTGATCGTCGGAATAAAAGGCTATATAAATTTCCGCTGCAGTTTGTTCATAATAATTATCTGCGTCAGTATAGGAACTATTATAGGTCTGATTTAGTACTTCGATACGGGCGTATACAGTCGCTGTAGGGCCATTATTTATGCTGAAGCAATTGGTTTGTTGCCCTTTATAGTTGTAACAAAATGCTTTGATAATATTGCCGTTCAGGTCTTTAATGAACGACAATCTGTTGAAATTATCGTATTCATAAGTAATGGTCCTGCCGCTTTGGTCGGTAACACTGGTTAGGCCAACCATTGGTTTGTAAGTAAAAGTCGTCACCATTGCTTCGGCTGGGTGCAGCCGGATGTCATCAAACCAGATACTTCCGCCTCCTGTCGCATTACCGTTGTTGTCGATCCTTAAACTTAGAAGGACCACATCAGCGGGAACCAGAAACTCCTTTTCAACAAACACCCAACTATTAGTCACGGTTGTACTTACCGCATCAACGTAGGAAAAATAACCGGTTTCCCCGGCACGTTTCATGAATAGGAACAGTTCTGCCCCGGATTTATTACTATAAATCCATCCCGAATATTTATAGGTTCTCGGTGCGGTTAAACTTATCGTCAGCCATTTTTTGCTGTGCCTGTACACTTCACAAACACAGGTGTTTGGATTATCGATCCTCGCCGACGCTCTGCCGCTGTGGCTAAATGACTTATCATACACGACATCGAACCAGGTATCTGGCTCTTCGAAGCCATCGTAAAATATTTCATTCACTTTGGCATTATTCGATTTCACCGTCAGGTACTGGTTATTATATCCGTATAAATAAGAGTCACTTTTTACGTTTATCCAATTGGAAGCATTGCCTGGATCTACAATATTATTAACAGATTCTTCCATTAAGTTCCCGCTCAGATTATCGACCTTGATGAAATTCCGTTTTACCTCCATACGGCTGTCTATAACGGGCGTTTCATAACTGGAGTTGTACTGCATCCCGTATTTTATGTAGTCCGTTACTGGGTGGTCTATGGATAAACTGTAGGCGTATTTCGGCTGCACAAATAAATTGTTGTCATTTGGCCTAAAAGTCAACAGGTCCGCTTTCAAAACATTGAACACGCCGTTTATTTTTTTAGAGTACACCGTTTCGATTGGTTTCGAAACAATATTATTAAGTGCCATATACGTGAGCGGCGTTTGCGGAATACCCAGGAAACCAGGCAAGAACACATGGGGTGTTAAATCGTCAACATATGTGTACTCAATCTTTTCTTCCTCGTTTTTGCTGTTTGTAGTAGTCACCAGTTTCGGAAGAAACAGCCTCGGCTCATAAGTATAAGCGGTTATTTTTTCAATCGGATTCAGTCCATTAAGATCATAATCCGTTTCAGTGCTTTTAACTAGTAACAAATTACGCCGCATAAAGCTATAAGATGCAATATTGTAATAATGGATTATTATAGGGTTGGAGTATTTAAATGCTACAATCGCCGCCTTAGTTCCCCGGACGCTATCCAGTTTTGGGCTCAATTCATATTCATTAAAATTTTTTTTTACCAATGCGCCCGTATTATTATAGACTAAGCTGTATTTTACCTGACCGCGGGCGTATGAAAAAGAGGTCTTGGGGCTATAAGGCGGAGCGTTGGGGTTTGATAGAGACGTAGGCTTGTAGTCGCTGCCCATCGTAAAGCTTTTATCGAAGTCAGGATAATCGATGTTATTTGTGAAATAGGTAACATTTTTCGAGTTATCCATATTGATTTGCGTAACCATATCATAACCAACTGAATTGCCACTAAGATCGAAAAGTGAAGTAAATGAGATGTCGGTGAGATTAATAAAAGGGTGGTTAACCGACTGGCTAGGGAAGAACAGATTAACCATTATTTGACCGACAGCCAAATACACGTCCGTATTTAATTTAAAATTTGTAATAGGGATTACGATTGGTGGCAAGCCCCCCGACCCTGGCGCACCGCTTCCGGGCACCTGTGGATAGTTTTCATGCAAGGGCGGAACCACGTTATCCACAATTGTATTCGGATACGACTGTTGAGGAACCTGTGGTAAATAGCTTGAAGGAATATTTGGCAAACCTTGAAACGAACTGGTTTCCGCAACCATCGAAGAATAAATGGGTAAACCAGCTAAATTCCTGCCGGTAGATTTGCCATTCGCATCAACATAGGAATAAGATACCGATTTTGAAGGGAGAGTGCTGGTCCCGTCGAACGAAGACACCTTCTTTATCCTTAATCCACCGCCATTATTGCTAATTACCGATGTGCCAGACATATAAGCATATTGGTTAAGTTCGTACTCAAAGGTACTGTAACCTCCGCCAGGGTTAATTGTTTTGGTAAGGATATTCGCCTGGCATCTTACCGGATCCGGCACTTTTATAGCAGCATCGCGACTCGGGTCATACGGCTCTAGTCCGACGGGTATCTTTATATTTGCCAGAGTTTGATACACGATTAATGACCCCGGTATACTTCTGTCATACGGATTGCTGTTATAGAACCCCCAGTGATCAAACTGGACTGACTTTCGCGATGGTAGATTTTGAAGCGTATTGTATTCAAAACTATAATAATCAATTGACTGCATATTTTTGTTATCCCAAAGCAGTATCTTGTCAAGCTTGAGCCTCTTTTCTTCAATGTCGGATGATGTAGGGGTGCTCAGGAAATAAGAATATACGAACTCGAACTTTGCAATAGGATCACTTAAATTATTACGGATGTTAAAATATTTCAGTCTTTTCCCGCCGACAAGATCCATCCTCCCCTCATAAAAAAAACTTGCTTGTCCACTTTTCGTAACAATAGTGGAAATATACTTGGGTGCGACAATAGTGACATATGTATTTTCCGCACCTTGCCGGGCCGTCGAACCATCAAGCTCAAGGGGGGAGCTATAACTGGACTGAATGTATCGCGCCACCGAGCGGTTTTTATAATATACGTAGGAGTAATTTTCTCCGCCTTCATAGTTGACAGTAACGGTTTCTGTTTTATCCGCCGATACCATTTTATCGAGATGCCAGGTGGAAGGGAAATTTAATACCCGAGAATTATTGTCAAAAGTTTCACTTTTTGATAATGTATTGTCAATCGAGGCCGATGAACTTCCGAAATAGTAGTAGTTGCCATCGGGGTCCGCAAGTACGAATGAAGGCGCCTGTTGCCCAGACCAGGGGTGGTTTATAACCCTCACCCCGTTCTCATTCATTAATACAGCCCCCTTCTCTTTGGAAAAAACGAACTTCCCGGAATAACCCGGAAAAGAATAATAGAACACGTCTGGTTCTTCGTCCCAGTCACCGCTAACGATTTTGTCCAAACGGTACAGATAGGTTGCCGCAGCATGGGCACCTGCATTCTGCCCAAAAAAACCGTCCGGCTGTTCGTCCGGAAGCGAGTTCATTTGCCTGCTAATTTCCCCACATGCGATAAATTCCCAACCCAATCCTGTATTCCCCGCCAGGTCCTGAACTTTAATACCGCCTGATGAAACATAATTAAGCCCAATTGGGATAGCGAATTTGGCCGTCTTCAAACTATAGAGGTCCGCTGTTATCTGAACTTTTCCGCTGTACATATCGACCGGCGTATCCATATCTTTTATTAATGTAGCCGAATTTGGCGAAGGGGGTACCTTCGCATTGTTTTCACTGAATTGAGCAAGAGCGCTGTACCCGGTAAAAAAGAAGAGTAGACAAAAAATTAGACGGGTCGTCAATTTTAGCTTCATGAAATTGTGTTTAAGGTATGGTTGTTAAATGCATGAGGTCCGCAATACCAATTGCATCTAAAAACAAAAAGATTATGCTGTCAAAGTTGCGCGATATTCGATGCGGCGACTACGACTAACATTAAATATTGACAAAATATAATTTGGAATTATCTATTGAATGGCACAGCGTTTCACCAAGGTAAACGAACAGACTAACGCCAAAAACGCGCCTGAGCGAGAATGATAGAACTGGCCAGAAAATAAACGAAATAGATGCATCACGCATTTGCACCAAATAGAGAAATTTTGGTAGACTTTTTTCATACGACTTGTGATATAAGGTTAAGTGAATTTGTGTGTAAGTTATGAAGAAGCGTTTAATTTCAAAAAATATTTTCAAAAAATCTCAAAAAATAGACAACACAGCGGCAACGACGCCAGATGGCACTCGGCATGAAGCTTTAATCAACATGAATCGCAACATCGAAAAATCCCAAGTAATAGTTTTGGAAGCCCAAGTCGTTCGGCTGGAGTCTCAGTTGTATTTAGTAGAGGCATAATTTCACTTAAGGTGAGCTCGGGTAAAATCCTTAGGTATTTAGATAGATAAGAATGTAGTGATTCGACTGCGATAAGTTTAATGCCTTTGTCATTCATGGAATCTGGCTTAGGTTGTTACTAGGGCATCCATTCCTTACAATGAGACACGCTTGTTCTACTTAGAATGTTCTATTTAAAATCCCGTCTAAAACCAAAAAATCCCTTAGCACTTTTGATCTGTCCTATATATACTTATAGAACGGTACCTAGGGTAACGGTTTTCCACCTACTTCCGATAGGGTAATTACCGGTTGCTAGTGACGCTAAAACTGAAGCCACAATTAATTTTGGCTTGATAAAATATGCCTATCCGTATAAGAGCACCGCATATTTTGGCTTCTGATAAAAATCCGACCAAAAATTTGATTTATCAAAGTGAATGAAATTTGATTTTCTGATAATTCCTTCCTAAATTTAAATCATAAGCATTAGCGATAATTGAATTATTTGGTTGGTGACCTATTCGGTGACCTACTATAACCACCGTTTATAAATAGCTGATTTAGAGAATACAAGCGCCCCCCTAAGTTGTATCTCAAACTATTCAAATAACTCCGTAAGAATTTTGCATAAAGAGGTTATGCTTTTAAACCCCATCAAAACGTTTCATAATCTATATTAGATAGGTGGCATTTTCGAGACCTCGAATTTATCTGGGTGATTCAGGCGGCAAAGCAAAGTTAACATGTAGAAGGAATAGTTGAATATCCCTTCTTGCCGATACATGCTTGCAAATCAACCATTCTTTATCCAATAAGATTAAACCAAAAGGCTGTTCATAATTGATGATTCAGCTTTGTACCTAATTACTAATGACTTGCGGATTTAATTCTTTTGTTGTTTTAGCAATTCAATTTTTTCGCGTTCGCTTGCAAGTAGTCGTTCATATAGTTCGACCACTTTTTCTATCGGGTTAAACGTGCAATTGAAATTATTAAACGCACCCGTACTATTATCGTTAAACGTATTAAAATAATTCAAAGCCGCTTCATCGCTAAAGTTTTCTATTGCCTCAATAGAAACACCTAAAACTTTTGCAATCTTCTCTAAAGCCTCGCCATCCACATCCGCACTCTGCTCAATCTTCGACACAGCTTGTTGGCTGATGCCAAGCTCTGCTGCAAGCGTTTCCTGCTTCATGCCCCGCAATTCGCGAATCTTGCTGATCTTCCTTCCGATGTGTATTGCCTCTCCCATATTGTAAATCTATCAATAATTGTAAAAGTACGAAACAACCACGGCTTTGTAAAGTACAAACCGCTATAGTTCGGTACGGCACCTTGCTGCTATTCTTTTGTGTTGCCGGTTAATGCAGGCCGGTATTAATCCAGATGTTATGTATAGCGGTGATTATGCTCCATGGGACCATTACCCTAAAACCCTGCGCCATTATGAGGTGCAAAACCCCTTTCGTGTCCTTGTTGATTTTTTTAATGCAGATACGCCTAAAGGGCATAGGAAAAAACTAAAGCAATGGCGGAAGTATGCTATTGGTGACGAATATTATAACCACGAAAGGTTTGGCCCGGCCAGTTTATTATTTACTTACAAAATCAATTTGAATTTACTGGAGGCAATGTTCCTGCTACTGCTGGAAGATAAATCTGCATGGCCGCCAAAAATGGTAAAAGAAGAGCAATTGGCAAGGGAAAAGGCGGCCTGGAGATGGTTTCCTAAAAATCTCTCGGACAAGGAATTGCTTGAACCATTTAAGGCGGTCAAGAAAATATTCAAGGCGTTTTCTTTGCCCCAGTACGGGGACCATTTGGATGAATGGCTTGAGGAGGCTTTATCATTGCGTACGACTGCAGAACGGATGGACCCTGCAGAAGTAATCGCTATATACGATAACCTGCGCCGCCTGTACTCCGCGGCATGGATAATCTTCCAACGGAACAGCGCGGAACCGGACTTGAAAGATGAGGATGCCGCTCAGCCAATAGTAGTAACCGAAACTGATATCGAGATAAAACCCGTTATAAGTAATGACGAGTCAACCAATGCCCCTTCGCTCAATAAAAGTATTACCTGGGCTGAAGGGCTGGGGTTGGAAGAGGTAAGCAAGCTAATCCTAAAAGAAATGCCCACGGTAAAGCTTATCGTACATTTACATACTTGCCGGGAACCGTTTACTTTTTACCTGATGGTATTGGTCAAATCCAGCGAAGCGTTACAGGAGCATGAGATAGCCAACAAGATAGAGGAAAAATGCAAGCCCTTGGCAAATGTATTTATTTTCGCCCACAAGCTGTCCGGCTTAAAGAAAGCCCTGCAGGCGGAAAGGCGTTTTTTTATTGATGCATTGGCTTCAAATAAAGTGGTTTACCAGGCAGATGATTTTACGATGCCATCGCTGCCAACATTATCGACAGAACAAATAAAAGCTAAGGCGCAACTTGATTTCAACAGATGGAATGTGCAGGCGCAGGATTTCCTGCGCGGCGCGAGGTATTACCAGGAACTGAAAAATTACAACCTTGCTGCCTTCAACTTGCACCAGGCGGTCGAAAGCATTTTCGTAGGTACCATCAAGGCTGTGCTAGGCTATAAAATCAACGTGCATAACCTGTCCAGGTTGCTACGGATATCGCTCATGTTTACAGAGGATTTGAAAGATGCCTTGCAGCTGGATACAGAGAATGGCATCCGGCTTTTCGAAGTATTGAGGTCAGCTTATAGTCATGCCCGTTATATCAGCAATTACCATGTCGATGAAGGGACAGTGGTTGCATTAGATGTATTAGCGGCGGATTTATTGCGGGCAGGGCAAAAAGCCTATGACGGTTATATCATCCGGCTTGGATAGGCTGTTGTTGGAAAGTTCTAGGCTTATGGATTAGCACCTGCGGCAAGCAGCGGCATTCCGCCACACGCTGCCGCTCCGGGCTCCATGCCGCCGCCAGCCTCGGTGCGGGTGCTAATGTTCGCTGCGCTCACAACAGCGGAAGAAGAAGAATATATCTTATCTGAATTACCCACTGCACTGCTGCCACGGAGATAGCATCGCAGCAAGGTCGTCAAGGCTACACAAGCGGGCCGTTTCAATCGCTTTTCAGTGGTGGCCCGGCCTTGACAATCTTGCTGCTTGCTGCTGCCGGTTGTTTACGCATTGCAATGGGTTGGTGTGTGCCGTCTTAGGTTTTCCATTAATTTATTCATTCGTTTAATTGTAGGTCTCAACCCTTCTTGCTACCTATAAGTGTGTGCACCTTATACCATCATTGTAACCTCAATAGGTTACGATGAACGAAGAGGACGCTGGAAAGAGGAAAATTACCGTTGCACAAGCGATAAAGGTGTTGGGAAGTAAAGGGGTTACGATTGATGAAAAAGAAGCTGAAACAATCTTGGATTTCTTGTATTTTTTAGGTAAATTAACTGTAAATCAATATATTAAAGACTCATCAATGAAGAGCGAGGGGTAAACATCTTTATGAAAAAGGCAGATTTATATGTTAGGGTCAGCACGGACGAACAAGCGGACAAGGGTTATTCCATCCGCAGCCAGGAGGAAGTACTCCGTAAATATTGTGGCATTCACAATATCGCAGTGGGTAAGGTAATCTATGAAGATTTTTCAGCCAAAACATTTAACCGCCCGGCCTGGACGGAGATGCTCGGTAAGTACAGGAAAGATAAAGGTAAGAGTGCTGCACTTTTATTATTTACCAAATGGGACCGGTTCAGCCGTAATGCAGGCGATGCCTATCAAATGATCAATGTGCTTCGTAAGCTTGCAATAGAGCCCCAGGCTGTCGAGCAGCCACTCGACCTTTCGATTCCGGAAAATAAAATGATGCTGGCTTTTTACCTGGCAGCGCCCGAGGTTGAAAATGACAGGAGGGCCTTAAACACGTTTTACGGCATGCGCAGAGCAAGAAAAGAAGGCCGATACCTAACCACCGGTCCCTACGGATATATAAACCGTACTAACGAAGCAGGAAAGAAGATGATAGTGCCTGTAGAGCCTCAAGCCGGCCTTGTAAAGTGGGCATTTGAACAAATTGCCAAAGGGCAGCTGTGCATCGACGACGTGCGCCGGGAATTGAACAGGCGGGGAATGATGTGCAGCAAAAGCAATTTTTATACGCTGATAAAGAATCCCGTTTATTGCGGCAAGATTGTCGTCCCCGAATATCGTGATGAACCAAGGCATCTGGTAGTGGGGCAACATGCGGCAATTGTTTCGGAATCCTTATTTTATGATGTTCAGGACATCGTTGATGGTAAGAAAAGGATCCAATTGGTCAAAATGACGACTGACGACAGTCTACCATTAAGGGGCTACCTGCTTTGCCCTAAGTGCGGGAAGCAACTTACCGGAAGCGCATCCAAGGGCAGGCACAGCTATTATTATTACTACCATTGCACGTCTATCTGCGGGACGAGGTATAAGGCTGAGGAAGCTAATAACGGCTTTGTTGACGATCTGAAACGATTCATCCCAAAACCGGGAGTAGCAGAATTATATCGAATGGTCATCCAGGATATCTACAGACAAGAATCAGGGTCTCAATCCAGCGGCAGGAAAGCGTTGCTTCTACAGATAGAAGCGGAGAATGCAAAACTGTCTAAAGCCCGCAAATTACTCCTTGACGACTCGATCGATAGCGGAGATTATAAAACGATCAAAACCGAATGCGAAAAGAAGCTGCTTATTCTTGAAGGCAAATTGACAGCTTTCAGTAAACCAAAGTATGATATCGAAGGGTGCGTTGATAAGGCGTTAAATACACTTTCCCGCTTGAATATTACCTATTTAGAGGCAGATACAGCCACTAAGCGCCACATCATCGGTTCGATATATCCCGAAAAACTATGTTTTGATGGAAGTGGTTATCGAACCGCCAGGGTCAACGAGGCGGCAGAATTGATTTACTTGATAAACAGCAAGTTAACTGCAAAAAAAAATCGGACAAAACTTGATTTTTCAAGCTTGTCCGATTCGGTAGCGGGAACAGGACTCGAACCTATGACCTTCGGGTTATGAGCCCGACGAGCTACCAACTGCTCCATCCCGCACTATTTTTAAAATTCATTGCGGCCATAACTTCCGCAACGTTTGTTCCTTTTTGCAAGGAAACCCGGGGGTTATCTATCCCGCCTTTAGAAATCAAAAGCCTCAAATCGTAAAGACTTGAGGCTTTCTAATTTTCAGGTAGCGGGAGCAGGACTCGAACCTACGACCTTCGGGTTATGAGCCCGACGAGCTACCAACTGCTCCATCCCGCACTGTATTTGGTATATATTGCATTCCGCCATAACCCGGAAAGTTGCTTCCAATTGTCAAAAAGCAATTTTGCTCTCCGTTTTAATTGGACTGCAAAGATATAATTCGTTTCTTTGCAGTCCAAATAATATTTTAATTATTTTTCTATGGCACATAAGGCAGGTTTTGTAAGTATAATTGGTAAGCCCAACGCGGGTAAGTCAACCCTTATGAACGCCCTGGTGGGCGAAAAAATGTCCATCATCACCCCAAAAGCGCAAACCACGCGCCACCGTATTTTAGGCATCGTGAACACGGATGATTACCAAATCGTATTCTCAGATACCCCCGGCATCATTAAGCCGCATTACGCCCTGCACGAAAGCATGATGCACCAGGTAGATGGCTCTATTGTGGATGCTGACCTGATTTTACTGGTTACTGATATCCACGAAGAATTCAACGAGCAGGATGTATTAAAGAAGCTGGAAGGCTCTACAGCGCCACTTATAGTAGTGGTAAACAAGATAGACCAAAGCGACGAAACTGAAGTAAAGGAGAAGGTTGATTACTGGCAGGAAAAGCTTAACCCGAAAGCGGTGTTCGCTATATCTGCCCTGCATGGCCATAACATACAGGCGATAATGGAGCTGATACTGGACGAACTTCCTGAGCACCCGGCCTATTACGAAAAGGACGCGCTGACAGATCGTAACGACCGTTTCTTCGCATCGGAAATGATACGGGCACAAATACTGAAACAATACAAAAAAGAAATCCCATACAGCACGGAGGTTATTGTTACCGCCTTTGTAGAGGGCGAGAAACTGCACCGCATCAGTGCCGAAATCATCGTGGAGCGCGATTCGCAAAAGAATATTGTTATTGGTAATAAAGGCGAAATGCTTAAAATAGTAGGCACTTACGCCCGCCGCGACATGGAAGAGTTTTTCCAGAAGAAGATTTTCCTGGAAATGTTCGTAAAAGTTATCCCTGATTGGCGCAGCAAAAAGAATTACCTGAAAAAATTCGGGTACGAATAACAAAACAGAATCAAGATGTAAGAATCAAGATTCAAGAAGAAAATTTTATAATAATGCAGAATTAGGAGAAGAAATACGATTTTTATATCGTCTTGATTCTTGGCTCTTAATTCTTGATTCTGATACACCATGAGTAATATAGTAGCTATAGTAGGCAGGCCAAACGTTGGCAAATCAACTTTATACAACCGTTTAACCGAGAGCCGTAAAGCTATTGTTGACGATTTTAGCGGCGTAACCCGCGACAGGCATTACGGCGTAAGCGAGTGGACCGACCAAAAGTTCACCGTGATAGACACCGGAGGCTACGTGGCCAACTCCGACGAGCTTTTCGAAGTAGCCATCCGCGAGCAGGTGCTCATCGCCATCGAAGAAGCTTCTGTTATCCTTTTCATGGTGGATGTTACTACCGGCATTACCGATCTGGACGATGAGATAGCCAACATACTACGCAAGGGGAAAAAGCCAACATTTGTGGTGGTAAACAAATTGGATAACAACGCCCAATTGGCAGATGCTACTGAGTTTTATAGCCTTGGCCTCGGCGAGATATACACGATCTCTTCCATGACGGGCAGCGGCACCGGCGAACTGTTGGACGAGGTGGTGAAACATTTCGAAGACGTTCCGTTCGATGAGAACGAACGCCCTAAGTATGCTATTGTTGGCCGCCCTAATGTGGGTAAATCATCTATCATCAACGCTTTAATTGGCCAGGACCGAAATATCGTTACCCCTATCGCCGGCACCACCCGCGATAGTATCCACATCCATTACAACCAGTACGGTCATGATTTTATGCTGATCGACACTGCCGGGATGCGTAAAAAAACAAAGGTGAAAGAGAATATCGAGTTCTACTCGGTAATGCGTACCATCAAGGCTTTGGAAGAAGCCGATGTAGTTATCATTATGATAGATGCTGTTGAAGGCATGGAATCACAGGACGTGAACTTGTTTCATTTGGCCGAAAAGAATAAGAAAGGCATCGTCATCGTGGTAAACAAATGGGATTTGATTGAGAAGAACAACAAAACCATTAAAGTTTTCGAAGACCAAATCAAACAGAAGATAGCACCGTTTACAGATGTGCCTATCGTATTCACATCGGTAACCGAAAAACAGCGTGTATTAAAAGTGATCGACGTGGCCAACCAGGTTTACGCCAATCGCGCCCGCAAAATACCAACCTCCAAACTGAACGAGGTAATGCTGCCGATTATCGAGAACTATCCGCCGCCATCATTAAAAGGCAAGTACGTAAAAATTAAATATATCACCCAGATAGCGGGGCAATCACCTATGTTTGCGTTTTTCTGCAACCTGCCACAGTATGTAAAAGAGCCCTATTACCGCTTCATCGAAAACCAACTGCGTGAGCATTTCGAGTTTTCCGGCGCGCCGGTACAGGTTTGGTTCAGGCAGAAGTAAGATCCTTTGGTTTAACAAAGTGTTCACACGCCGCCGCGTGAACACCGTGAACGCTTTTCAAACGCCTCATTATAAGGCAATTAGAAATTTTACAATGGTGTCAATATCGTGTCACCATTGTTATTATGGCTATGTGCTATATTAGCTTGTAAAGGCCGGCCCCTGGGCTATATATCTATAATCTCTTTCTTCTTTTTGCTACGCAGGCGTTTGGGCACAAAATCCAATATTTCGTTTTTCAGGGCCTCTATCATGCGGCGCTTTAAAAAATTGCGGTGCATAACTATACTTACCTCGCGCGCCGGTTCGGGGCTTTTAAAGTAGCGCACTTTGTCGAGCTGTTTTTCGTTAAGGTCGGCAAGGGCAAGCTCGGGTAAAATAGTGGCGCCGTTGTTCATATCAACCATGCGTTTCAGGGTCTCCACGCTGCCGGTGTTGTACTCAAAATGCTGGTACCCTTTGGTAGATTTTCGCCGCTGGCAAATGTTCAGCACCTGCTCGCGCATGCAATGCCCCTCGTTAAGTACCCATATCTCTTCCATATCAATATCATCGGGCACAATGTTCTTCTTTTTAGAGAGATTGCTGTTTTTTGATACATAAGCCACAAAGTTTTCATAAAAAACGGGCACCTCTACCAATGTGCTTTCGTGCAGCGGGGTAGAAAGGATGCCGCAATCCAATGTGCCCAGTTTCAATTGCTGTATAATTTGCTCTGTGGTTTGCTCCCATACAATAAGTTTTACCGCCGGGTGCTTTTCAATAAAGCCCTGGATAATTTTGGGCAGGATATAAGGCGCAACCGTGGGGATAATGCCCACCTTTAGCTCGCCTGCCAGCTCCTTTTGCCTGTCGCTGATGATTTCCTTTATCTTCTCGCTTTCGGCCAGCAGCACGCGCGCCTGGGCAATTATTTCCGACCCTATCTCGGTAGGCACAACGGGCTGCTTGCTGCGATCGAAGAGTTTTACGCCGAGGGTATCTTCCAATTTTTGCACCTGCATGCTTAGCGTAGGCTGGGTAACAAAGCATTTTTCGGCAGCACCCACAAAGCTTCGGTAGGTGTCAACGGCTATGATGTATTCTAATTGAGTGATAGTCATTTTTGCAACATAGATATAAACTATGCAAAAATAAGATAAATATTGATTTTGGCTATCGCCATGAATTTAGATTTGAGATGTTAGATATGAGATTTGAGACAAAGCCAATGCCAATGCTCAAAGGCGGGGTTGGATAGGACAGCCAAAACAAAGAAGCCGCTTTCGGATCACCCAAAGCGGCTTTTTTATCTAGAAGCCATGAAACCTTCGGTCTCATATCTCAGATCTAGTATCTCATATCTAATCTAAACCCTACTCCACCGTTACCGATTTTGCCAGGTTGCGGGGCTGATCAACGTTGCAGCCGCGCAAAACGGCTATATGGTATGCCAAAAGCTGCAAGGGTATGGTTGCCAGCAGGGGCACGAATGTTTCACCGGTTAGCGGGATCTCAATTACGTATTCGGCCATTTCCTTAACGTCGGTGTCGCCTTCAGATACGATGGCGATCACATGGCCGCCGCGGGCCTTCACCTCTTGTATGTTGCTCACTACTTTTTCATACGATGAGTTTTTGGTGGCAATGAATATCACCGGCATATCCGCATCGATCAGCGCGATAGGGCCGTGTTTCATTTCCGCCGCCGGGTAGCCCTCGGCGTGTATGTATGATATTTCTTTAAGCTTCAGGGCGCCTTCCAGCGCCACCGGGAATGAACTGCCACGGCCCAGGAACAGGCAATTGGGCGAATCTTTGAAACGTTCGGCAATTACTTTTACCTGGTCGTTGGTTTTTAACGTGCGGGCAACAAGGTCAGGGATTTCGTCTAGCTCGGTAAGGTATTCTATAAATTTGCTTTGTGTTATGGTACCCCTTTGCTGCGCAATATAAAAGGCAATCAGCGTAAGCACGGTTACCTGGGCAGTAAAAGCTTTGGTAGATGCCACGCCGATTTCCGGGCCGGCGTGGGTATAAACCCCCGCATGCGTAAGCCGGGGTATAGAAGCGCCCACCACGTTGCATATACCGAATATGGTTGCTCCCCGCTCTTTGGCCAATTCAATAGCAGCCATAGTATCGGCCGTTTCGCCGGATTGGGATATGGCTATCACCAAATCCTTGGAAGATATGATGGGGTTGCGGTACCTGAACTCTGAAGCGTATTCAACTTCTACCGGCACGCGTGCGTATTCTTCTATCAGGTACTCCCCTACCAGCCCCGCATGCCACGATGTACCGCAGGCTACGATGATGATGCGATCGATATTCTTCAGCTTTTCTACATACTCCTTTATGCCGCCCAGTTGCACTAAGCCCTTACTGGGGTAAATACGGCCACGCAGGCAATCGCGGATAGAGCGCGGCTGCTCGTATATCTCTTTCATCATAAAGTGGTCGTAGCCGCCTTTTTCCAGCATCTCCAGCTTTAACGAAAGTTCTTGTATATAGGGGGTTTGGATAGTATTGTCGATATTTTTGATAAGCAGGCCATCGCGTTTAATGTAAGCAATCTCGTTATCGTTAAGATATATTACGTTTTTGGTGTACTCTACTATGGGCGTAGCATCAGATGCAATAAAGTACTCGCCTTTACCAACGCCAATTACCATGGGGCTTCCCTTGCGTGCAGCAATCAGTTCGTCGGGATTATCAGCGCTCATAATTACGATAGCATATGCCCCCACAACCCGGTTCAGGGCCAGGCGAACCGATTCCTGCAAATCGAGCCCCGTAGTTTTTTGGATATCCTCTACCAGGTGTATCAGCACCTCGGTATCGGTATCGCTTTTAAAGGTGTGCCCCTTTGCAGATAGGGCTTCCTTCAGTACCGAATAATTTTCGATGATGCCGTTATGGATGATGGTGAGCTTGCGGTCGCCCGAAGAGTGGGGATGCGAGTTGCGGTCGCTTGGTGCGCCGTGGGTTGCCCAGCGGGTGTGGCCCATGCCAGCCGTTCCGGCAAGGTTTACGTCCTTCACGAAGTTCTCCAGGTCGCTTACTTTGCCGGCTTTTTTATAAACTTTAAGGCCTTTATCTGCCAACGCAATACCAGCACTATCGTAACCGCGGTACTCTAACCTGTGTAAACCCTTAATAACGATGGGATATGCATCCCGGAAACCAATGTAGCCAACAATACCGCACATATATAATTAAGATTTAGAAGTTTTGGCTGCAAAAATAGTCTTAAAGCAGCAAAACCGATGCTTATTATTAATAAACATCGGTTTTGCCAATTATGTTGCGTTATACTATTGATTTATCTTGGTATAGATAATATTCAGTTTGATGCGGTACGGAGAATTTTTGCCCGAAACTATAGAACGCTCTGCATAGGTAGCGTTTGGCGAAATGTTGATAAGGGTAGATGCGCTGGGGTCTACTGGTGCTATGTAAGTGCCGTAATCAACAGTTTTGCCGTTGATCAAATCCTGCACATACGCCGTAACCAGGAAGTGGTATTCGGCTGTTGCTTTATTATAATAGCCGCCAAAGAATGCTGCGCCGTTAACGCCGCGCGGGTCGCTTGTTGCGGCATCCTGCAGGCGTATCCTTTGCTTTGCAATATCAAGCTGGTACATAGTAAGCCTGGGGGTAGCTGCATAGGGCACTGTAGTGCCAGGGGCTACTTTAACAACCACTTCGGCGCGGTTGATGACCACATTGTTTCCCAATGATGCAAAAGTGCTCTTTATATTCGGGAAGCTAACCTTAGCCCTTAAGCCCGCAAGGCCCTGCAGGTAAACCAATCCATCTGTAGAAGTGTTGGTTAACGCTGCCTGCACTTTGGTGCTGTAAGTATGCTTTATTGACGCCATGTGCGTGCTTGCAGGCACGGGCAGCGATATCATAGTGGTATCGATAGTGAGGCTGGTACTGGCCTGGGTAGTCATGTAAATGTCTATCCGGGTAGAGTCCATGGCAAACATCAGGTTGCCGCCCGGCCCTGTTGTGCCGGCTTTATCCAAAGTGATGTATAAGCCTTTGATGCCATTCTGAAAAGCCAGGGTAGATGCGCGGTTGGCAGATGGGGCTCCGAAGAAATACGTCCTCAGGAAAGTCTCGCTGATAGGGATACGTATCTGCGGGCGCACTTTTTTTATTGTATCGGCAGCACCGGTAACTATATCTTTAATTCTTAGCGTATCGTGCGAGCGGGCCGTGAACGTTTTACTTCCCAGCAAAGCGGGCTTATAATCCCACTGCTTATTGTTATAGTAAGTGGTGGGTACGTACCTTTCGTTCAGCTGATGGATATCTATCTTGAATTTGGAGGTAAGCGAGTCGCCATAAAAACCGCTTGCCGAATATGGCAATACCAGTACGGCAGAATCGATATTTATCACGCCATCGGGCAGGGTATAAGCTGCGCCGCCCGGCAGGGTAAGCCCTGCGGCGATGTTTGATTCTGTTATCCCGAATTCGGGATCTTTAAAATAAGAGAGGGGCGTTCTGCCCAGGCCCGAGGTAACCACGGTATCTTCGACAACGGTGGTGGCTACAATATTGGTATCGGCAAATATAGTACCGTTAAGCTGGTTAGCACCATCAACCCCTAAACCTATCCCGTCCTGGTGTTTACAACTGTTCAAAATAAAAAGACTTATTAACAGGGTTAATAAGCCTAATTTGGAAAATTTCATATATAGTTTCAAAGCTTATGCAACATGCACCAATTCATCGTTGGTGATTTCGTCGTAAAAATTGTAATAATTTTCGTAATCTGCAGTGGAAACGTAATCCATTACCGATTTATTGCTGTTTTTAACATTATTTAACACATCCCCGTCAATGTTCTCGCTGGCTAGTACAATGCCATCGCTGTATTGTATAGCACCTGTGTACATGGCGGTGTTAGTGCCTTCTTTGTAAACTTCTGTATGCTCTTCTGTCATATCGCCCATTACCGCTTTGCGCGCAAAATCGGCACTCATTTTCTCAGTAAACTCGTTTTCGTAAATAGAGTAAACTATTTTAGAGTGCTTGAAGGTTGGGTCGTCTTTATACGTGGTTTTGAGGTAAGCAGGCACCAGGGCGCTCATCCAGCCATGGCAATGGATAACATCAGGTGCCCAGCCCAGTTTCTTTACGGTTTCTAATGCACCCTTGCAAAAGAAAATCATGCGCTCGTCGTTATCGGCGTAAAATTTGCCGTCTTTATCGGCGAACACATGCTTGCGCTGAAAGTACTCCTCGTTATCTAAAAAATACACCTGCATGCGTGCCGCAGGGATAGATGCTACTTTGATAATAAGCGGGTTGTCATTATCGTCGATAATGATATTCATGCCTGATAGCCTGATAACTTCATGCAAGCGGTTCCTGCGCTCATTGATATTCCCGAAACGCGGCATCAGGATACGAATTTCGTAACCTTTCTCCTGCATAGCTTGTGGCAGCTGGCGTGTTATTTCGGCAATTTTTGTGAGTTCGAGGAAGGGAGACATTTCATGAGTTATGAACAAAAGCTTAGATTTACCCATCACTAATTCAGAATTTAAAATGTAAAGCGGTCAAAAAATTTGAGTCTGCAAATATAAGCATTATAATATCAACTGGCAACCAATAATGCAAGCCTATTTGGTAATTTTTAATCAATTGTACACCTTTGCCAAATTTTCCCAATAAAACCCGGCATTGAAGATATTCACCACCCGAAGCGAAATTCAGCAGTATATTACTGCATCAGGCAACAAAACCATTGGGTTTGTGCCCACTATGGGTGCGCTGCACCAGGGCCATCTATCGCTTATAGCGCAGGCAAAAGCCGGCAATGATGTGGTTGTTTGCAGCATTTTTGTAAACCCCACCCAGTTTACCAATGCTAAGGATCTGGAAGATTACCCACGCCCGATAGCTGCCGATATTGAAAAACTAGAGGCCGCAGGCTGCGACATTTTGTTTAACCCGCCCGTAACAGAAATGTATGATGGTAATGAGCATTGGCATTTAAACATAGGGCAACTGGAGTTTTTGCTGGAGGGGGAGTTTCGCCCGGGGCACTACCAGGGGGTAACGCAAGTAGTGTATAAACTGCTGGATATTGTAAAACCAACCACGCTGTATCTGGGGCAAAAAGATTACCAACAGTTTATGGTGGTAAGCAAAATGGTGGAGCTATTGGGTATCCCTGTACAATTGGTAATGTGCGCCATAGAGCGCGAAGCGGACGGCCTGGCCATGAGCTCGCGCAATATACACCTAAGCCCGGCCGACAGGCAGCATGCACTCATCCTTTCCAAAACACTAAACTGGCTCAAGGCCAACTTCGATATAAAAAACGTTTTCCGGTTGGAGCAGGATGCCATGGCCATGCTGCAGAGCGAACCCGGCGTTGAGCCCGAGTACATAGAGATTGCCGATGGCAAAACCCTGCTCCCTGCCGACGAAAACTCCACGAGCATCGTAGCCCTAACCGCGGCCCGTGTTGGCAAAACCCGGCTGATAGACAATGTGGTGATAAGGTAAGCCGGTAGTTTATAGAAAATAGACGGGCGTTGTGGTTTTGGCATAAAAGCCCACCGCCAAGCTTTTACAATCCATGGACCATTGGCTATTGACCATCGACTAAAATTACTCGTATCTTTGCACCGTCATTTTAAACGCCATTAAGCTTTTACAAAATTAAGTGGTAGGATTATTGAGAGATGACCATCAATTATGATTATCGAGATTTTAAAATCGAAACTTCACCGCGTTAAGGTAACCCAAGCCGAACTGAACTACGTAGGCAGCATTACCATTGATGAGGACCTTATAGAGGCCGCCAATATTATACCGAACGAAAAGGTGCAGATTGTTAACAATAACAACGGCGCCCGCTTTGAAACCTACGTAATAAAAGGCGAACGCGGCAGCGGCACCGTATGTCTTAACGGCGCAACTGCCCGGCTGGCACAAGTCGGCGATATTATCATCGTGATGAGCTACGCTTATATGGAAGCCGAAGAGGCGCGCAAATACGAACCCATCCTCATTTTCCCCGACGCGAATAACAAATTAATTAAATAAATTAGCTGGCCTAAACCCCGGGCCCAATTGATGAAGTTAATTTTTACACTTTCCCTCTTTTTTGCGGTATTGGCGTGCTATGCGCAGGAAAATGTTTACTTCCTTAAAAACAATGGCAAGTACGTAGATAAGGTTGACAGCGCCGACTACATACGCATCGTAAAGCCGCCCGACTCGGGATCCACTCTTTTTAATGTCACCGAATATTATAAAGCAGGCAAAGTTAAATCTATAGGAAAATCAGCCAAAATAAATCCGCCACGATACATTGGGCAATATATTAGCTTTTACCCCAGCGGCAAGCGCGAAAGCAATTACCGGTACCAGGATGGGGCACCCGTAGGCAACGCTTACGATTATTACCCCAACGGTAAAATATACCGCATCATTAAATACCCCGATAGCCTTGTACGTGGCGATAACCATTTCGTAAATAACTATTTGATAACCGCCAACCTCGATTCTACAGGCAATGCACAGGTAACCGACGGGCAGGGGTATTACAAAGGCTTTAACTCCAAGTTTGCTTATGTAGATGAAGAAGGCCCCGTGAAAGATGGCAAGCGCGATGGTACCTGGAAAGGGCTGGACAAAAACCTTAAACTTACCTTCACCGAAACGTATCAAGATAACCAGCTGTTATCGGGCACGGCTACGGATAGCACCGGCACCATCACCACCTACACCGGCAGCCGGATGACTTCACCCAAGTTCAATGGCGGTGATGTAGCTTTCGGCAGATACCTTGGCAGCCATATTATTTATCCGGATGATGCGCGGAAGAATGACATCGAAGGAATTGTGGTGCTGCAATTCGTGATAGAAAAAGACGGCAAGATAACCAATGTACAAGTGCAAAAATCGGTTAGCAAGAGCCTCGACGTGGAAGCCGAAAGGGTAATCAGGAATTCGCCCAAATGGATACCCGGCACCCGTTTTGGCAAGCCTGTGCGGGTGACCTATGCCGTGCCTATCAATTTCGCCTTGCGGTAAAAGAGGGTTTTATTTCGCCGGGTCGGCACTTATGCCCAATACCACCCGCAGGCTGGCATCTATAGCGTTTTTGTTGCGCAACTGGTAAACCATCCTTATGCGCACGTTTTTCTCGCGCACCAATTCATCCAAAAAATGGGTATTGTCTATGTCCAGAACGATGCTGGGACCGCTGTTGGGCCCAATATCCGTGCGCGATGCCACCAATACTTCGGCCTCGCCGTTTGCCTTAGCCATGTAAATTTTGGCGAATACCAGGTTACCGATATTAAAATCAGAGGGTATAGTGGCCGTCATTTTAGCCGATACGATATGCACATCGCTTACGCGGCTGCCATTATTGCCCTTAATGGCAAAATTCTGGTCGAAACTATTGCCCTGGCTTACGGCCGTCAATGTTGTGCCCGTGGCCGATGATGCCGGTATAACCAGGGTAGCCGTATAGGGGAAACTGGATTTAATGATGGATTGCATCGTGCCGCAGCCGGCACAAATTAATGCAAGCAAGGTAAAAACAAGTATGCTTTTTTTCATAGCGAGGGGAATTGGAATATTATGTATTATTACGTTATAGACTTAAATAGGTTTTACCAAACTTTAGCCTGTAAATAATCACATTAGCGCCATGGAAGCCAACGGCCTTATAAAAACGCTTAACAATATTACGATATTATCTCCTGCATTACAGGATGAAATAAAATTACACTTAGTAGAGGAGCGATTCGGCAGGCGATCTGTCATCCTAAAAGCCGGCCAGGTTTCACAACGCATTTATTTTATAAAAGAGGGTTTTGTAAGGGCATATTACAGCAAGGTCGGCAGCGATTATACCAGCTGGTTTATGGGCCCGGGTGATATTATTGTATCGGTATATAGCTTCTTTTCCAGAAAGCCTTCATTTGAGAATATACAAGTCTTAGAAAACAGTGTGCTGCAATCCATCAATTGGGATCAACTGCAACGGCTGTATAAAACCTACCCAGAGTTTAACCTCACCGGCAGGCTCATTACCGAACAGTATTATATTAAAAGCGAAGAGCGCGCTATAGCCTTGCAAACCTTAACTGCCAAACAACGGTACGAGGCCCTGTTATTGGCGTACCCCGGAATTTTACAGAAAGCAACTTTGGGCCAAATTGCAAGCTATCTGAGTATTAAGCAGGAAACACTCAGCAGGATTCGGGCGAAAGTCTGATCTTTCTTTTTTGACTTTAGTCAAAACTTATCGGTAGCACTTGTATCGAGATTTGTTAAAAAACAAATCTTATGCTTATCATTATCTTAATCTCGTTCGCCATTTGTTTCCTGGTAGAGAAAACTATCCCCGGCTGGAAACTGCCGGCCGTACCCACATGGACCATCAGGGTGCTGGCGGTTAATTTTGTCCAATTGCTTATTGTGGTAGCCGCGGGCTTCAGCTGGGAAAAATGGCTGTCGGCTTACTCTTTTTTCCATTTGTCGCGGCACATACCCACCTGGCTCGGCGGTATTGTTGCCTATTTTATAGCCACCTTTATATTTTACTGGTGGCACCGCTGGCGCCACGAAAGCGACTTTTTGTGGACCCGCTTTCACCAAATCCACCATAGCGCCCAGCGGATAGAAGTAATAACTTCCTTTTATAAACACCCGCTGGAGATGTTTGTAAACTCTGTTATAGGTAGCCTGTTGGTTTACACGCTCCTCGGTCTGAGTCCCGAGGCAGGAGCAGTTTACACGCTTTGCACGGCGTTGGGCGAATTCTTTTATCACACAAACATTAAAACGCCTAAGTGGGTCGGCTATATATTTCAGCGGCCCGAAATGCACCGTATCCACCACGAGTACGAAAAGCACACCAGCAACTACGGGGATATAGTTTGGTGGGATATGCTGTTTGGCACGTATGCCAACCCCAAAGAATTTACTACCTCCTGCGGGTTCGATACCGAAAAAGAACTGAGGCTTGCCGATATGCTGCAATTTAAGGATGTACATAAAGACTAAACATGCCCGGTGATCTCCGTTTGTTTTGTTGCAAACAGCCGGCTGTTTAACACCAATTTAACCTGTGGTGAAGCCGGCTGTATGCGCAAATCATTAATTCTAAAAAAAAGCTACAAATGTTTCAACAAAGCGTATCTTTGCACCCCGACACTGAAGTCGGGATTTTCGCCTTCAGTGCATAGGAAAACTCGTTATCATTTTGATATACTTTGACTTCTTACTTAGAACTTTTTAATTAAAAAAGCCCTATGCCCAAAGATACCTCCATCAAATCCATCCTGATCATCGGCTCCGGTCCTATTATTATTGGCCAGGCATGCGAATTTGATTACGCCGGCTCCCAAGCTGCCCTTTCGCTTAAAGACGAAGGCATCACCGTAACCATCATCAACAGCAACCCCGCCACCATCATGACGGATAAGGTTATTGGCGATAACGTTTACCTGCTGCCCCTCACCTGCGAAAGCATCGAGAAAATACTTAACGAGCAAAAAATTGATGCTGTACTGCCCACCATGGGTGGCCAAACCGCACTTAACCTTTGTATTGAGGCAGATGAGCGCGGGATTTGGAAAAAATACGGGGTGAAAATAGTAGGCGTTGATATTGCCGCTATAGAGAAAACCGAGAACCGCGAAGCCTTCCGCCAGTTAATGGTGGATATCGGCGTGGGCGTAGCTACTTCTAAAATTGCCAACTCCTTCCTCGAAGGCAAAGAAGCCGCGCAAAGCATCGGTTTCCCGTTGGTAATACGCCCAAGCTATACGCTGGGTGGTAAAGGCGCAGGTTTCGTTCACAAAAAAGAAGACTTTGATGCAGCACTGAGCCGTGGCTTGCAGGCATCGCCAACCCACGAGGTATTGGTAGAGCAAGCTGTTTTGGGCTGGAAGGAATACGAACTGGAGTTGCTGCGCGATAGTAACGACAACGTAATTATCATCTGCTCTATTGAGAACTTCGACCCGATGGGTATCCACACCGGCGACTCGATAACCGTGGCCCCGGCTATGACGTTGAGCGACCGCTGCTACCAGGAAATGCGCAACCAGGCCATCAAAATGATGCGCGCCATCGGCAATTTCGCCGGCGGCTGTAACGTGCAGTTCTCGGTAAATCCGGCCAACGAAGAGATTATCGCTATAGAGATAAACCCACGCGTATCGCGCTCATCGGCGCTGGCATCAAAAGCAACCGGTTACCCAATTGCCAAAATTGCTGCAAAGCTGGCCATTGGTTACAACCTGGATGAGATAGAGAACCAGATAACCAAAACAACATCGGCATACTTTGAGCCGACGCTGGATTACGTTATCGTAAAAATCCCTCGCTGGAACTTCGACAAATTCAAAGGCGCTAACCGCGAGCTTGGACTTACCATGAAATCGGTAGGCGAAGTGATGGGTATAGGCCGCAGCTTTATAGAGGCCCTGCAGAAAGCCTGCCAAAGCCTGGAAATTGGCCGCGCCGGCTTAGGTGCCGATGGTCGCCAAAGCCGCAATCTGGAAGAGATTATGCACAGCCTGGAAAAACCAAGCTGGGACAGGCTCTTCCACATTTACGATGCCATGAGCCTGGGCGTACCGGTGGAGTCTATCCGCAAGGCTACTAAAATAGACCGTTGGTTCCTGAACCAGATACAGGAAGTGGTGAATATGGAGAACGAGCTTCGCCGCTATTCACTAAACAACATCCCCGAAGATTTCTTCTTCACCTTAAAACAAAAAGGCTTCTCGGATACGCAGATAGCCTACATATTGGGCAACGTTACCGAAGAGGACGTTTACCAACGCCGCCAGGCATTGAACATCCGCCGCGTTTATAAAATGGTAGATACCTGCGCTGCAGAATTTGCCGCCAAAACGCCTTACTACTACTCAACTTACGAGGGAGAGAACGAATCCATCGTATCAGATAAAAAGAAAGTCATCGTATTGGGTTCGGGCCCTAACCGTATTGGCCAGGGCATCGAATTCGATTACAGCTGTGTGCACGGCTTGCTCGCTGCCAAAGAAACCGGTTTTGAAGCCATCATGATCAATTGCAACCCCGAAACGGTTTCTACCGACTTTAACATGGCCGATAAGCTATACTTTGAGCCGGTTTACTGGGAACACGTACGCGAGATTATCGAACTGGAGAAACCCGTGGGCGTTATTGTACAGCTTGGCGGACAAACCGCATTGAAGATGGCCGAAAAACTGCATCAGCATGGCATCAAAATTATCGGTACATCTTTCGATAATATGGATATTGCCGAAGATCGCGGCCGTTTCTCCGACCTGTTGAAAGAACTTGAAATCCCTTACCCTAAATACGGTGTAGCAGAAAGTGCCCAAGAGGCATTGGTTGTAGCACACGAAGTTGGTTACCCGGTATTGGTTCGCCCAAGTTATGTATTAGGCGGGCAGGGCATGAGCATCGTGATAAATGATGAGGACCTGGAGAAAGCAGTCGTAAATCTGCTGAAAAACCTACCCGGCAACCGCGTGCTAATCGATCACTTCCTTGATCGCGCATCGGAGACCGAATCAGATTCGATACACGATGGCGAAGATGTGCACATCATAGGTATGATGGAACATATCGAGCCTGCAGGCATCCACTCGGGCGACTCTTTCGCTGTATTGCCTCCGTTCGACTTGAGCGACAGCGTGATCAGCCAAATGGAAGAATACACTGCTAAAATAGCACGTGCACTAAATGTACGAGGCTTGCTTAACATACAATTTGCGGTTAAGAATGATAAAGTTTACGTGATAGAAGCCAACCCGCGTGCATCCCGTACGGTACCTTTCATTGCCAAAGCATATGATGTGCCGTACATCAACATAGCTGCTAAAGTGATGCTGGGCGTAAACAAACTGAAGGATTTCACTATAGAGCGTAAGCTTTGGGGTTATGCCATTAAAGAGCCTATATTCTCTTTTGATAAATTCCCGGAGGTAAATAAGGAGCTTGGCCCCGAGATGAAATCCACCGGCGAAGCTATCAGGTTTATTCCTAACCTTCAGGACCCATATTTCAGGCACCTGTACAAAGAAAAATCAATGTACTTAAGTAAATAATTTTGCTGCCGCTTTGCGAATATGAAAATTATTGGTTTAATTGCGTACAATTAACGCAACAGAAAAAGGTTTAATTTAGTTATATCGTATTGAAACTGAACATAAAAACCGCCACCCCTTCGGCGTACAATTTAAACAATGTTGATCCTGAGGACATCAGTGACGTATTGGTTAAGATAGAAAAGTCGTTTAATATTACCTTGGGTAATGAGGACTTGAAAGACACAAAAAACTTCGGTGCATTGTGCGATGTTGTGGTGGCAAAAGTTAAACATGCGCAGGCCGATAGCTGCACCACGCAGCAGGCATTTTACAAACTAAGGAATGCCATTAACGCCAGAAACCCAACCGAAAAATACCTGGTGAAACCTCAAACCAAGCTTTGTGAACTTTTCCCACGGGACAACCGCATCGAAGTGGTTGCGGATATTGAGGCCGAAATGGGCTTCCATATGAACCTGCTGCACCCAAAGCCATGGATCACCTGGAGTTTTGGGCTCCTGTTGGTTGCATCGCTGGGCTTATTCTTCTTTAACTCTACCGTAGCGTTTATTGGCCTGGTAATTTCTATAGCAGGCTTAAGGCTTGCCGGCCGTTTTGGTAAAGAATTAAAAGTAAAAACAATCGGTGATCTGGCCGAGAAAATCGCCCGCGAACATTATTTAAAATGCCGCCGCGATGCTTCTACCGTAAACCGCACGGAGATTGTTCAAAAAATAAAAGACCTTTTCGCTCATGATTTGGCTCTTGAGCCTTCGGCTTTAACCAAGGAAGCGAAGTTTGCGTAAACAATTGATTTAAATACTACTAAAATAGCGATGGGTTTGAACCCATTGCTATTTTAGTTTTCTATCAAAAAGTAAAATAACCTGTGTCCTTATTTTAGTTTTTCGTGAAAAACTAAAATAGCCTCTGCTAACGGCCTCTACTCATCTATCATCAACCCCCTCACTTCAAATATTAAGGGCTTCTTTGGCGCTGGCCTTTTCTTGGCTGTTTTTTTATCGTTAGGGCTAATTTGCTTTTGGGCTACGCCATCAATAATAACTACGCGACCAGCAAGGGCCTTAGGTAAATTGATACCATAATTCTTGAAATGCGCCGCTATTATTTGCCCCTGGCCCGCATCAATCTCAAACCAGCCGCCTTTTGATTTGGTTACGCGGATAACGCGGCCCCTTACCGCAGTGGTTATGCGGGTTTGCCTCTCCATGCGTATTTCCAACTGTGCGGCGCTTACCGGGCCTATGGTATTCGGCTTTAGTCCGTAAACCATGCCGTGTGGCAAAGGCGGCCTTTTTTGCGAAAAGGCTAAGTCACCAACGCATACCGTCCAAAGAAAGAATATCATCATAACAGCCCGCATATCATAGCAACATTGCTTTGCGCGAACGGTTTTGTTTAAAAAGGATGATGTTTTAATTGTGCTTGCATGTTGCAGCCCAATGCAGTATTTTGGATATTTGCAGCAGGGAAACAAAAAATGTTATTAGCACGATACCAGCACGATTTATTGGAAGCGGGATGCGACGAAGCGGGCCGCGGATGCCTTGCCGGCCCTGTGTTTGCGGCTGCGGTCATCCTGCCCGATGATTTCGACCATCATTTGCTTAACGATTCTAAACAGCTCAGCGAAGAGGTGCGCTACCAGCTTCGTATCGAAATAGAACAAAAAGCGGTGGCCCATGCGGTGGCCTGGTGCGATAACCTGGAGATAGACCAGATCAATATCCTTAATGCGTCGTTCCTGGCTATGCACCGTGCTATTGAAAAATTGCATTTGGTGCCGCAGTTTTTAATAATAGATGGCAACCGCTTTAATAAATACGGTACCACGCCTCATGCCTGCATAGTAGAAGGCGACGGCAAGTACTTCAGTATAGCCGCGGCATCCATCCTCGCCAAAACGTACCGCGACGATTATATGAAGCAAATTGCCGCAGAGCACCCCGAATACAATTGGCACAGCAACAAAGGTTACCCCACCACCAGCCACCGCAAAACGGTGATGGAACTGGGCCATACGCCATATCATCGTAAAACTTTCCGCGTTACCGACCCGCAACTGAGTATTTTTTAGGCCCCGCGTTGCCAAAGCGTGCCGCGTTTGATACCTTTGGCCAAACCAGTTATTTACACGCCTTGAGGATACTTATTTTAACGCACCGTGTGCCGTTTCCGCAAAACGGAGGCTACCCTATTGTGGTGGGTAACACCATAAAGGGTTTAGTTTCGCACGGGCACCAGGTATCGCTCATTTCAATTAACGTAAAAAAACATACCGATAAAATTTCTGAACGCGACGAACTGCTCAACAAAATAGCCTATACCGAGTATGATATAGATACGCATGTATCGGCAGTAGAATTCGTAAGCAACCTGTTCACCAAAAACCCTTATAATATCGATAAGTATTATAACGTGGGGTTCGAAAAGCTTTTGGCGCAGAACCTGAAGGATAATGCCTACGACATTATCCAGCTGGAAGGGCTCTTCGTAGCGCCGTACCTCAGCGCCATCCGCAAAGCATCTAAGGCGAAGGTGATATACCGTGCGCACAATATAGAGCACCAGGTATGGCGCAGGCTGGCCCAGCAAAAAGGCGACCCCTTTAAAAAATGGTACCTTAACCTGCTTGCCCGCCGCGTAAAAACCTACGAACTCGAACTGCTTAACAAATTCGATGGCATTGCCGTGTTTACCGGTCAGGATAAAACCTCCATGCTATCCTTCGGCACCAAAATACCGCTGCAGGTGTTGCCTATAGGGGTCGATTTAAGCAAGTACCGGCCCGAGCCGGAGAAAACGGAATGCCCAAGCCTGTTTTTCCTGGGCTCGCTGGACTGGTTGCCCAATCGCGAGGGGATAGAATGGTTCCTGGATAATTTTCATAAGGATATCGTAGACGGCGAACTGAAAGTTAAATTTTACGTAGCCGGCAACGCCATCCCCGAGGAATTCGACGAATACGAAGTGCCCGGAAAGGTATTTATACAGGGCGAGGTAGATGATGCACTGGAATTTGTAAACAGCAAATCTATTATGATCGTCCCCTTATTAAGCGGTGGCGGCATGCGGGTAAAAATCGTTGAAGGCATGGCCATGCAAAAATGCATCATCTCTACCACCATCGGTGCCGAGGGCATTAACTTTGTAGATGGCGAGAGTATATTGATTGCGAACAATGCCGGCGAATTCTACGACGCTATGGCCAAATGCATCCGCGATGAAGAATATTGCCGAATAGTTGGCGAAAATGCCCGCAGGTTGATAGAACAGCAGCACGACGTAAATAAGATTACAGACGGGCTGGTTCAGTTTTACCAGTCGGTTATCTAAACAGTGGGCATTTAAAGCTATTTTACTACTTTTGCCCCGATAAATAACAACCATGAAAAATACTGCATTAACCGGGGTACATACCCAGCTCGGCGCTAAAATGGTACCCTTTGCGGGCTACAATATGCCGGTTCAATATACTGGCATCAACGCCGAACACGAAACCGTACGCAAAGCCGTTGGCGTATTCGACGTAAGCCACATGGGCGAATTTATTCTAAAGGGCGAAGGCGCATTGGCGCTTATACAAAAAGTAACCAGCAACGATGCCTCAAAATTATACGATGGCAAAGTGCAATACTCCTGCCTGCCAAACGAAGACGGCGGCATTGTAGATGACCTGCTGGTTTACCGTATTGATGAAAAGACCTACATGCTGGTGGTAAACGCCTCCAACATCGAAAAAGACTGGGATTGGATTTCCAAATACAATACCGATGGGGTGGAGATGAAAAACATCAGCGATCGCACATCGCTGCTGGCGGTGCAGGGCCCCAAAGCTGCCGATGCCTTGCAAAGCCTGACGGATATCGACCTGGCGTCAATGGAATACTATACCTTTAAAAAAGGCACGTTTGCGGGTATAGATAATGTAGTAGTATCTGCCACGGGCTATACCGGTGCTGGTGGTTTTGAGATATATTTCGATAACGAGCATGCTGAATTTATTTGGGATGCCGTTTTTAAAGCAGGCGAACCCTACGGCATAAAACCTATTGGCTTGGCCGCACGCGATACACTGCGTTTAGAAATGGGTTTTTGCCTTTATGGCAATGATATTGATGATACTACATCTCCATTGGAAGCCGGCCTGGGTTGGGTCACCAAATTCAGCAAGGAGTTTACCAATTCCGAAGCATTGCAGGCGCAAAAACAAGCAGGCGTGAGCCAAAAGCTGGTTGGTTTTGAAATGATAGACCGCGGCATCCCCCGCCACGATTACGCCATTGTAGATGCCGAAGGTAATAACATCGGCCGCGTAACCTCGGGCACGCAGTCGCCATCTTTGCAAAAAGCAATCGGGTTAGGTTATGTGAAGAATGAGTTCGCCAAAGAAGGCTCAGAAATATTCATCAGCATCCGCGATAACAAAGTGAAAGCAAAGGTGGTAAAGCCGCCGTTTTATAAATAGGGGCTTCGCCCGTCATTGAATCATTGGGTCATTGAGTCATTATTTGCAGATGGCTTATTTCTACCGATGGTTCAATGACCTAATGACTCAATGACCCAATGACGCGTAGTTTAGACGTTTGCCTTACCCCGGCGCTTATCCCCCTGTATAACGTATCCGATTATATCGTAGTGGTTATAGATATTTTCCGTGCCACATCCTCTATTTGCTACGGCATCGAAAACGGCGCAGAGGCCATCATACCGGTATCTGAAGTTGAAGAGTGCGCAGCATACCGCGAAAAAGGATTGGATTACCTATTGGCTGCCGAGCGCGATGGAAAAGTAGTGGACGGTTTTGATTTTGGAAACTCTCCGTTCTCGTACACGCCGGAGAAGGTATCGGGCAAAACCGTAGTGCTTACTACTACCAACGGCACCCACGCATTGCATTTATCGCGCAGCGCAAAGCGCATCGTTATCGGCTCGTTCCTAAACCTTACCGCGCTTTGCAACTGGCTGATGACCCAAGACGAAAACATCCTCTTGGTTTGCGCGGGCTGGAAGAATAACTTCAACCTGGAGGATACTCTTTTTGCCGGTGCGGTAATCGAACAGTTGAAAGGCGATGGCTACGTACTGGACGACCCATCCATCGCGGCTAACGACCTGTTCCAGTTGGGCAAAAACGATATCCCGCAATACCTCAGCAAAACATCGCACGGCGAACGCCTGAAAAAACTGGGTATAGAAAAAGACATTGCCTTTTGCCTGCAGGTGGACATTGCTACCGCCATCCCGGTTTTAGATGGCGATAAGCTGGTGAAATTGGTTTAAACCGCTTTTGCTGTTTTGCGGCGTTTGCTCCACCGTTTAATAAGCATATAAAACCCAAACAGCACAAACCAATAAGGCCATAAGGACAATACGCCGAAGAACAGGCTTTGCAACAACGCATACCCATCGCTAAACGACTCCTTTAACCGGTACCAAAAGCCCACGCTGGTTTCTACTTGTGCAGGTTGCGTGGTATAAAAGGTAATGGATAGTGAACTGTAGGCTACTTGCTTGTTAAGGTAATTGAACTGCCCTTGCGTAGATTCTATATCCGAGCGAATATCTGCAAGCTTATTCTCAATCTCCAGCATTTCAGATATTTTGGTAGCCCGTTTCAGCAGTTCCAGGTATCGCGCCTCCAGCAGTTTTTTGTTTTCCAGACGCGTTTTGGTATCGATGAATTCTGTAGTAACATCTTTTATGCTGATATTCTTGCTGTCTATTTTGGTTGCGGTAGAGGATACCGAACCCAGGAAAGCATCGAAATTTGCGGCAGGGATTTTAACGTTCAGCACGAATTCCTTCCGGTTATCGTCGCCATTATCGGTTTGGTTGTCTTCCTCCACATAGCCGCCATTTTTTTTGAGCGAGGCTAATATCTGTTTGCGCGTAGCTGCTACGTCGCCGGTTTCGAAGCTGATATCGCCCTCTTTAATGATCTTTTTTTCAATGCTTGCCGCAGGTTTATCCGCTGTAACCTGATGTACGTCGGCATTACCAACTGGTTCATCAATGGCGATGGCGGCGGAACCCGCACCCTCCTCGGCATCAGGCACAACCACCGGCGGGGGAAATCTAGCTGCATCCACTTTAGGCATAGGCGGCATATCCACATTAAAGGCTTTCGAGCTCCCGACATTAGCGGCAGTATCTAAGGCAAGTGCATCTGACCGGCGAGGGTTATTACATGCCGCGAGGCATATTAAGGCGGGTAATAAGATAAGATAGGTTTTCATAATATTGCGGTTTATTTAAACTTCAAACGCAAGATGCATTATTATATTGTTAAATATCGAAATAAAACAGAATATAATTTTGTTAAAACTAAAATAAAGAAATATTATATCTAAACATGGCTACTTCAGCTTCTCATTATTCCGATGCCTGTCCGCATCGCGAATACTTTTTTTGATCATGTTTTTCTCCAGGGCTTCCGTAAGATTAATACCCGTTTGATTAGCCAGGCATATCAGCACGAAAAGCACATCGGCCATCTCATCGGCCAGGTTAACTTCTGTATCCGATTTTTTAAAGGATTGCTCGCCGTATTGCCTTGCCATAATACGGGCCACCTCGCCAACCTCCTCCATTAAAATGGCGGTATTGGTGAGTTCGTTAAAATAGCGGATGCCGGTGGTTTTTATCCATTGGTCAACGGCTTGCTGCGCTTCCTCTATCGTAATTGCCATGGCTTAGTGGTTGTCTTTATCTTTAGTATCCATCACAATGGTTACCGGTCCATCGTTCAATAGGCTTATCTTCATATCAGCTCCAAAAATGCCGGTTGCTATCTTTTTACCCATGAGGGCTTCCAGCACGGTTATCATTTTCTCGTACATTGGTATGGCCTTATCCGGCCTGGCCGCACGGATAAACGAAGGGCGGTTGCCCTTTTTGGTTTGGGCGAAGAGCGTAAACTGCGATATCAGCAATATATCGCCACCAACATCAGCAAGGGCTTTGTTCATCAGGCCGCTCTCATCGCCAAATACGCGCATACCTACAATTTTTTGTGCCAGCCACTGCAGGTCCTCATCCGTATCGGCATCCTCTATGCCCACTAAAACCAAAAATCCCAAACCAATTTGCCCGGTTACGTTGCCATCAACCGTGCAGCTTGCCTGTGTAACGCGTTGTAGTACTGCGCGCATAGTACTTTATATTTTAATACTTTTGAAACAATGAAATTACGCTGCCTGCTGTTTCTACTAATATTGTTTACTGCCTGCAAGCGGCACCACAAGGTAAACGTTTCTTTTTATTATTGGAAAACCGTTTACAGCCAAAACCCGGCGGAGCAAGCCCTCCTGAAAAATCTGCACGTAAGTCACTTGTACCTGCGCGTGATGGATGTGGATTTAAATGAAGAGGGCCGCCCCATCCCGGTATCACCGATTACCTTTAAACAAGCCGTACCGACAGGCCAAAAAATTGTGCCGGTGGTGTTCGTCGTAAATGATGTGTTGAGAGGAATATCAAAACCAGCTATCGACGACCTGGCCCGCCGGATTGCCGCCTTTGTTAAAGGCAAAATGGCCCAATCGGGCGCAAGCGGCTATAACGAGCTGCAAATTGATTGCGATTGGACCGCCACCACGCGCGACAACTACTTTTACCTGCTTAAACAAATTGCCCGGCAACCGGGAGCATCGCAAAAAACGCTTTCAGTTACTTTGAGGCTGCACCAACTAAAAAACCTACGTAAAAACGGCATCCCGCCTGCGGATAAAGTAATGCTGATGTGCTATAACATGGGCAATCTGCGGCTATACGGCAAGCAGAACTCGATACTGGATATAAACGAGCTGAAGAAATATGCTAATGACAACATAGCTGATTATCCTATATCATTAGATGTTGGCTTACCCCTGTTTAGCTGGGCTGTTGTATTCCGGAATAAACAATATGCGGGTATCTCAAAAAGTATAAAAAAGGATGATTTAAATAACAAAAAGCACTTTATCTTTATAGGGAACAACATTTACAAAGCAGCAGAAAGCATCCCGGAATTTGGACTAGAGAAAGCCGACGAAGTACGTTGGGAGGCTACTTCTTTGGCCGGTTTAAAAACCGTTTCGGGTTACTTGTCGCCATTAATAAAAAACGATTCGCTTAGCATTATTTATTTCCATTTAGATGAAACGGTTATTAAGCCCTACAGCTACCAGCAAATTGAAGAGGTTAACGATATATACCGTTAGCACGCTTGGTGTCTTCCTTATAGGTATTGGCATAGATATCGCCTGCGGGCCAGAGGCGGATCCCTACGATTATTATACATCGTTTTTTCATGCCAACCTGCCCAAAACCGATGCTTATTGGTCGTTTTATTATAACGGATGGACGTTTTTAAATGATGATACCGAACAAGTAAGCGAAGCCGATATTAACTCAAGGGAATGGGCTGAATACCTTAAAGCCGGGGTGAAAACAAAGGACGTAAAGCACGCTATGTATGAATTGCCCTACCGAACGGATTCGTTGCTGCTTGCACAAAACCGTTACATTACCGGTAAATTACCCGATAGCCTGCAGCACAATACCTTCCTGAAGGTGCTGCTTACGCCTCGAAAAACTAACGCGCTTAAATATTACCACTTCTCAAAATCGGTACAGCAATTTACTGCACACAATTACGACCGCTCCTGGGAGCCTTATCCAAAAGATACAACGCTGATGAAGAAGCGTGCCCAGGAAGCTTTTACAATGGCCGGTACAGAGCAAGACCAATTTTTAAAACTCCGTTATTATTATCAGTCGCAGCGTTTATTTCACTACTCGGGTTTTATAAAAGAGGCTGCTGGTGTTTATGATAAGTACATTACGAAGTTTCGTTCTGATAGCCATGTGATGGGCTGGGCACTATCGTTAAAAGCAGGCGAAGAATTCCGTTTACACCACAGGGAAACTGCAGCCTACTTATTCAGTAAAGTTTTTGCCCAATACCCCGAGCGGAGGATATCTGCCTATTACAGCTTCAACTGGACGGGTGCGCCACTGGAGCAGGTTATCCGCCAGGCAAAAACACCTGCCGAAAAAGGATTTATTTATGGCATTACCGGGTTTCGAGATGCACATATCGGCCTTAGTCACCTAAGCAAAGTATACCAGGCCGATGCGCATTCGGCCCTCATCAGCGTATTGCTGCTGCGCGAAATAAATAAGATAGAAGAAGGGTACCTAAACGCCCAACTTACCGGCAGTAACGAATACGGGCCGGCTGGCTACTACGAACACCGCCAGCAAGACAGCGCGAGGCGGGCGTATGTCAATTACATCCCCAAGTTGAAAAGTTTTTGCGATAAGCTGGCCACTGATAATAAATACCCAGAGCCAGCTTTGGGCCACCTGTCTTCGGCATATCTTTCCTGGATACAGAAGGATTCCGTAGCGGGTTTTAAATCATTAGCTGCCACAGATGGCATGAAGCTGCGCCCCAAACTTTACGACGAAAAGCAGATGATTTCGCTGCTGCTGTATTCGCAAACCATTAAAAGCATCGATACCGCTACCGAAAGCAAGCTATTGCCGGCACTAGCCTGGCTGGAGGGAAAAGTAAGGCAGGAGCGCACGCTGAAAAAGGACACCGACAAATATTGGGGCGATTATGCGTTAAAATATTACTCGGCCTCCTCGCGCGATTTTTATGCCCGGATACTGGCACCCGCCTACCTAAAGCAAAAAGACACCGCGATGGCGGCCTTATGCATATTGCGCAGCGAGAAGACGGTAAAACGCAAATACTCGACAGCGTACAGCTTAGGGTTTGATATGCCATCTTTTTGGCAAAATGAAATGCATTCCTGGCATTTCAACAAAATACTGCGCTGGCAAGCCGATGGCGCTAAAAGGCCATACCTGCGTTTGCTGATGGATAACATGAGCCGCCAATACGTAACCAACACTTACGATTTGCTGGGCACGGCTTATCTGCGCGAACACAAATATGCCCAGGCAGCGCGTGCGCTAAAGCACATTAACGAAAAGGCTTTAAACCAGGTATCGCTTGTAGGCATGAATGCGCACGAATTCCCCGTGGCGTTTGCCGGCCGGCTGAACGATTATCCCAGGGCATCAACATCAAAAAAAGTGGAGGGCTACAATCGCCTGCAATATGCCCTAAGCATGGCCGCCCTGCAAAAGCAAATTGCCGCAGGCAAACCAGCCGCCGCCACCTATTATAAAATGGCAAACGGCCTATACAATGTTACCTATAATGGCAACGCCTGGTTTTACACGGCTTACAGCAGGGCAAGCGATGACAATACCCGGACTAATGGGTTTTATTATGATAACGATTACCTGCATGCACGCAAAGCCGAAGCTTATTTTTTAATGGCCCGCAAGTTGAGCAACGATGCCGAGTTTAAAGCCCGATGCACTTTTATGGCTGCAAAATGCCGCCAAAAAAGGGCAGTTTTCCCGCTCTATCCAGATTGGATAGACAATGAAACGCAATACAATTTAGCGTTTAAAAAGTATGAGGCCCGGGTAGATGCCTATAATTTGGGCCTCAGACAAAATAGTTACTTTCCCGATTTAAAGGCCAATTATTCAAAAACGAAGTTTTATAAAACAGCGATAAGTGAATGCAGTTACTTCAGGGATTTTTTAATCGGCAGTAAGCCTAAGCCGCAGAAGTAAAAGGATATTGTTTTTAGTCTTGGCTCTTGCCTCTAATGATCCTGCCTCTTCCTTTAAGCCCTCGTATCGTTGCCGTTATAAATACTCAGGTAGCTATCGTAACGGGATATAGCGATATCACCTTCTTCGATAGCCTCAAGCACAGCGCAGCCCGGCTCATTGATATGGCGGCAATTGTTGAAACGGCATTGGTTCATCCGTTCGCGCATCTCGGGAAAGAAGTGGCCAAGTTCCTGTTTTTCTATGTCGATAACGCCCAGTTCGCGAATGCCCGGGGTATCTATAATATAGCCACCCTGCGGCAGTTCAAACATTTCGGCAAAGGTGGTGGTGTGCATACCCTTGTCGCTCCAGTCAGAGATCATGTGGGTACGCAGATCTAAATCGGGTAGCAATCGGTTAATCAGGCTTGATTTTCCAACGCCCGAGTGGCCGGAGAAAAGCGTCACCTTATCTTTCAACAAATCCTGAACAGTATCGATATGCGTCCCCTCCAATGCCGAAACCGAGTAGCATTTATAGCCGATGTTCTCGTAAACAGCCTGGTATTCGGCCAGTATTTCCAATCCCTCGTCGCTGAAAAGATCGAGTTTATTGAATATCAGGCAGGCGTTTATACCGTAGGCTTCGGCAGTAACTAAAAAGCGGTCGATAAAGCCTAAAGAGGTGCGGGGCGATGCCAGCGTTACTACCAAAAGTGCCAGATCCAGGTTGGCAGCGATAATCTGCGCCTGCTTGCTTAGGTTGATAGATTTGCGGATGATGTAATTTTTGCGCTGGTGCAGGTTGGTTACTACCCCCGTTTCCTGCTCGGGCTCCATTTCAAAATCTACGATGTCTCCCACGGCCAATGGGTTGGTGGTGGTAATACCCTTGGTGCGGAATTTTCCTTTAATACGGCAATCTATAGTCTGTTCCCCGGCTTTCACCTGGTACCAGCTTCCGGTTGATTTTGTTACGAGCCCCTGCATACGGCCGCAATTTAGGAAAGATAAACAGGCAATTAAAAATAAAATCGCCCGGGCATTTGTTTATTAGGAAATAATCTACTTACTTTACCGACATTATATATGACAACTAACAACACCACAATTACAACTATTATTACCACCGGGATAAAACTTGGAGGAAGATAATCGTATGGTGTAAAACATAAAGACAAACCAAATGAAAGCCTTCCTCCGCAAAGAGGAAGGCTTTTTTATTTTTTATCGCAATAATGAAGGTACTAAAATTCGGGGGAACCTCGGTCGGATCGGTAAGCAGCATCAAGACACTGCTGGATATTTTAAAGGAAGAGAACAATAACGGCAGCAAGCCGGTGGTAGTATTATCGGCCATGAGCGGCATTACCAACCTACTGATTTCTATGGCAGAAGGTGCGGCGGCCGGCAAAGAGTTTACGGCAGAACTGGCCGAACTGGAACGCCGCCACTTTGAAGTGGTAAAGGCACTGCTGGATATTCAAAACCAAAACCCTGCTTACACGCGCCTAAAGATCCACTTTAACCAGTTAGAGGAATTGCTGCAGGGTGTGCTTACCCTGCGCGAGCTTACCGCCAAAACCCGCGATACCATCCTCAGCTACGGCGAGCGTTGCTCGGCTATGATGATTGCCAAGATTGCGGCGCAGCATTTCCCCGAAGCCATATTCGTTGATGCATCAGAACTCATCAAAACCGATAGCGCATTTGGCAATGCCCGCGTTAATTTAGAACTTACCGACCGCCTGATACAAGGCTTTTATGCCGAGAACAGCGACAAGCTGTTGGTTGTAACCGGCTTTATCGCCGGTAACGAAGCAGGGCAAATAACCACCCTCGGCCGTGGCGGCAGCGATTATACCGCAGCTATATTCGGCTCGGCACTGAATGCACAGGAAATACAAATATGGACCGACGTGAACGGCATGATGACCGCCGACCCGCGCATGGTGAAAAAGGCATTCTCGCTGGAAGAGCTCACCTATACCGAAGCAATGGAGCTATCGTACTTTGGCGCCAAGGTAATTTACCCACCAACAATGATCCCGGCTTTTTTGAAAAAGATACCTATCGTCATCAAAAACACCTTCGAGCCGGAGTTTGCAGGAACGGTTATCCGTCACGATTGCAAATCATCTACCCTGCCTATCAAGGGTATCTCCTCCATCAATAACATCAGCATCCTCAGCCTCGAAGGCAGCGGCATGGTGGGCAAATCGGGCTTTAGTGGTCGCTTGTTCTCGTTGCTTGCGAGGGAGCAAATCAATATCATCCTCATTACCCAGTCGTCATCAGAGCACAGCATCACCTTCGCGGTACAACCCACTGATGTAGGCAAGGCACAATTACTGATAGAACAGGAATTCGAGCTGGAGCTATTAGCCAACAAGCTGGAGCCGCTGGTGGTAGAAAAAGGCCAGGCCATATTAGCCATCGTAGGCGAAAACATGAAGCAGACGCCGGGCGTAAGCGGCAAGCTGTTCCATGCGCTGGGGCGTAACGGCATCAACGTACGGGCCATTGCGCAGGGCTCGTCGGAGTACAACATCTCGGTCATCATCTCCGCCACCGACCTGGCAAAAGCCTTGAACGCGGTACATGATGCCTTCTTTATCGAGCTAACCAAAACGCTGCACGCATTTTGCCTGGGTACGGGCAACATCGGCAAAACATTGTTTAAGCAACTGGCAGATAACGCCGGATTTTTGCAAAAAAATAACGGAATACAGGTTAAAATAGCGGGAATAAGCAACACCCGAAAAATGGTGTTCAGCAGCGATGGCTTGCCATTGGATAGCTGGGAAGATGACCTGGAACAATCGCACCATGTGGCTGATTTGAAAACCTTCATCCACCACATGAAAGAGATGAACCTGCCCAACTGTGTGTTCATTGATAACACTGCCAGCCCAACCCCGATAGGCTTCTACGAGGAGATTTTTAAATCGAACATCTCCGTAGTTACCTGTAATAAGATAGGCAACTCGGCAAGCTACAGCCAATACAAAACCTTCAGGGATACCGCGCGCCGCCACGGGGTGGATTTCTTTTACGAAACCAACGTTGGTGCAGGCCTGCCAATCATCCGTACGTTAAAGGATTTGATGAGCAGCGGCGACAGGGTGCAGCGCATCGAGGCCATCCTTTCGGGTACCATATCATACATATTCAATTACTTTAAGGGCGATGCCAATTTCCACGATGTGGTGAAAGAAGCCCAGGAAAAAGGCTATACCGAACCCGACCCGCGCGATGACCTCAGCGGCAAAGATTTTATGCGCAAGATGCTTATCCTGGCCCGCGATGCTGGCTACGAAATGGAAGCAAGCGATGTGCTGATAGATGCCATACTACCCAAAGCCTGCCTGGAAGCGCAAACCGTAGACGATTTTTATGCTGCTTTAAAAGCAGAAGATGCTTTCTTTGCAAACTTAAAAAACACTGCCGAAAAGGATAAAAAAGTGTTACGTTACATCGGCAAACTGGAAAACGGCAAAGCATCTATCACCCTGCAAATGGTTGATGAGGCCCACCCGTTCTATATGATGAGCGGCAGCGATAACATCATCTCTTTTATAACCGACAGGTACAAAGAACGCCCGCTGGTAGTGAAAGGCCCAGGCGCAGGTGCCGAAGTTACCGCCGCTGGCGTATTTGCCGATTTGATAAACGTAGGAGCAAATTAGACGCAAGAGTTTTAGAACCAAGAGACAAGAAAAATGGCGAAAGCCTTAGTTATGAGTAACGATATACAAGATTTAAAAGAACCGGCTGTGGCACATACAAAAGGGTTAGATAGCATTCACGTTTTCGCGCCGGCCACCGTTGCCAATGTGGTTTGCGGTTTTGATGTGCTGGGCTTCGCCGTAAACGAGCCGGGCGACGAGGTAATTATGCGTCGGACCAATAAACCCGGCATCACCATCAGTAAAATTACCGGCGATGATGGTCGCCTGCCGCTTAACCCGGCCAAAAATACCGTAAGCGTAAGCGTACAGCATTACCTTCAAAGCGTTGGCCGTACAGATATCGGTTTAGATATCGAGCTGCACAAAAAAATGCCAATCGGCAGCGGGCTGGGTTCCAGCTCGGCCAGTACGGTTGCGGGCCTGTTTGCCATTAAAACCCTTTTGGGCGATGAAACGGATGCAGCCACCTTATTGCCTTTCGCTATGAAGGGCGAAGAAATGGCCTGCGGCCACGGCCATGCCGATAACGTTGCTCCGGCCTTGTTAGGCGGCTTTGTGCTTATCCGCAGCTACGAGCCGTTGGATGTGGTACGTTTGCCGCACCCGGCAGGCCTATGGTGCGCCATCGTGTTCCCCGATGTGGACGTGCCTACCCGCGAGGCCAGGCAAATCATCCGCAATAAAATCTTCATGAAAGATGCCGTTACCCAATGGGGTAACATAGCCGGCCTGGTGAGCGGCCTGTTTATGCAGGATATAGACCTGATTGGCCGCAGCATGAAGGATGTTTTAGTTGAACCCGTGCGCAGCATGCTGATCCCTGATTTTTATATCATGCGCGAAATAGCGATGGAAATGGGTGCGGTAAGCTTCGGCATATCGGGTTCCGGGCCATCGGTTTTTGCCTTTACAAGGGATGAGGAAACCGCCAAACGCATCACGCAGAAATTACAACAGCACTTAACCGGCATTAAAATAGGCTCCAATGGTTATGTATCAACCATAAATGATGCGGGGCCAAGGGTGATAGGGTAGGTTGATTTCGGATTTCGGATTTTCAAATTCGGATTCCAAAATCTCTCCTAAAAACACAGTCTTAATAAATCCGATATCGAACATCCGAACTCCGAAATCTAAATGAAATTTTACAGTACCAATAATACAGAACTAAGGGTTGGCTTCAAAGAAGCCGTTTTTAACAGCATGCCGCAGGATAAAGGGCTTTATATGCCCGTAGAGATACCGCACCTGGGCGATAAATTCATCCACAACCTGGATCAATACACCCTGCCCGAGATTGCTTACCATGTGGCGCAAACCCTGTTGGGCGATGATATCCCCGCTGCAGACCTTAAAGCATTAATCAAAGAAGCTATCAACTTTTACGCGCCTGTGGTAAAGCTGGAAGAGAAAGTAAACGTGCTGGAGCTTTTCCACGGCCCATCTTTGGCCTTCAAGGATTTCGGTGCGCGCTTTATGAGCCGCGTGATGAGCTACTTTTTAGAAGATGGCGAAAAGCAACTGGATGTGCTGGTAGCCACATCGGGCGATACCGGCGGCGCCGTTGCACTTGGCTTTTTGGGCGTACCCAATACACGTGTTACCATCCTTTACCCTAAAGGGAAGGTAAGCGATATACAAGAGTTACAACTCACCACCAATGGCCAAAACATCCGCGCATTGGAAATTGACGGTACCTTTGACGATTGCCAGGCCCTGGTGAAACAAGCCTTTACCGATGCCGAGCTGAACGCGAAATTTCGTCTTACCTCGGCCAACTCTATCAATATCGCGAGGCTCATCCCCCAAACATTCTATTACTTTAATGCTTATGCGCAGTTGTTGAAACGTGGCACCAGCAAAGTTGTGTTTGCAGTACCTAGCGGTAATTTCGGTAACATCGGCGCGGGCTTGCTGGCCTGGAAGATGGGCCTGCCGGTAGAGCGATTCATAGCGGCAACAAATGCTAACGATACTGTGCCCGAGTTTTTAAAAACCGGCGTGTACCAGCCAAAGCCATCGGTAGCAACGCTATCCAACGCCATGGACGTAGGCAACCCAAGCAACTGGGTGCGTATTGCCGATTTGTTCAAAGAAGACCCTGAGGCATTAAATGCACTCATTGCCGGTTACACTTACAGCGATGAGGACACATTGGCCGCCATACAGGAGATATTTGATAGCTACAAATACGTGGCATGCCCACATACCGCCATCGCCTGGAAAGCACTGAAAGCTTATCAACACGAAAACAAAGCGGAAGACACTGCTGGCGTATTTTTATCCACCGCACATCCCTGCAAATTCCCGGATGTGTTTACCGAACAGATAGCCGGCGAAATTGCCGTGCCCGAGCAGGTAAAAGAACTGGAAGAAAAAGACAGCAAGGCCGTAAGTTTAGGTACTGGGTTTGATGAATTTAAAAGATATTTGCTGGAAAATAATTAAGCATGAGCAAGATTGGCCTTAAACAGGCTTTGATAATATTAACCCTGCTTGTTTTTGGGTTGAGCAGTTGTAAAAAGAAAATGCCTTTTACCCGCGATGGTTGGAACGACGGCGACGGCCTCGACTTCCCCAACCGGTATATGATGGTGGAAGATTTGATGGCTACGCATAAGCTTAAAGGCATGACTTATAAGCAAGTGGTGCGTTTGCTGCATTCGCCGCAACGCCACAGCCATACTGATAAAAGCTTTTATTACGACATTACCCTCGAAATGAAAGGCATCGATACAGCTTATTTCAAAGGCTTGCTGTTTAAACTAAATGACGATTCGGTAGTAACGGATGTGCGGGTTTTTGAGAAAACCGCTAAGAAGAAATAGAATAAGTAAGTTACTTCAGCCATTTAGATAAGTGCTGCCTTGCTTCTTCAGTTGATAACACTTCCCCGTTATTATATTGCTCCACTCCCCTGTTGATTTTATCGATCAGGACTAGTTCGTCTATGATATCGTGCAGGCTGAATTGTGACGGCAAATTATCTACTATTCTCAAAACATCTTCCTTTTTCAACATAGCATAAAAATAACAAGGCTATTTTAATTAAAAGTGTTTATTTAGCCTAAAATTACCATGATCAACACCATCATATTCGACCTCGGTGCAGTACTTATCGACTGGAACCCCGATTACATGTACCGGACTATTTTTAATGACGAGCAGGAAATGCGCCATTTCCTCACTAACGTTGCTACTTCCGACTGGAACGAAGAGCAGGATGCCGGCCGCTCCTTACAGGAAGGTACCGAATGGCTTATAGCCAAACACCCGCAGCACGAAGAAAACATCCGCGCCTTTTACGGCCGTTGGATAGAGATGCTGGGCGATGCTTTTGAAGGCACGGTGGAGATATTTAAAGAGTTGAAAGAAAGTGGCAAATACAAAATATACGCCCTTACCAACTGGTCGGCCGAAACTTTCCCGCTGGCGCAGGAACGGTTTGATTTTTTGAACTGGTTTGATGGCGTTGTGGTATCCGGCGCTGAAAAAATGCGCAAACCCGCGCCTGAGTTTTACCAAATCTTATTAGATAGATATAACGTAAACCCGCAAGAGTCTCTCTTTATCGATGATAATTACCGCAACATCCTGGCAGCAGAAAAAATGGGAATTAATTGTATCCATTTTACATCGCCGGAGAAATTGCGAGAGGAGTTGGTTGCTAAAGAAATTCTTTAGTCATTTTCTGAACTCGAATTTTAAGGAATTAACGAATTATCAGAATTGATATAGCTGCTTACATAAATTCTGCCCATTCCTATAATTCCTTAAAATTCGAGTTCAGACAAAATTGCCGATAAAACAGCAAAGCCCCGCAAGATTCAACTCTCGCAGGGCTTTTGCTTATGATTAATTGTTGTTTTGGCTATTTGGTACCAAACGGCAGGTAAAAGCCGAAGGTAATATTACGCCCCGGGTTGTACACGCCAAAGGTAGGGTCTTCCTGGCTGTAACGGCCCGGCCTCAAGCGGCTAAGCGCATCATAGTATCGCTTATTAGTAAGGTTATTGCCCGATACATAAACCTTCAAAGGCTGCGCGCCAAGTTTAAAGGTTGCGCCAATACCCGCATTCAGCAAGGTGTAGGCATCTGCCGGGGTTTCAAAGGTAGCATCGATACGGGTTTGCTTAAAGAAGTTATCGATGCCGGCAGACAGGTAAAAATCTGATAAGCCTTTTATCTTCGGCTCGAAACGAAGGGTGTTGTGCAACACGCCTGCGGGTATCAGCGGCAACGGCCTATCGAAACTTTGGTTTTGCGCTCGGGTGTAGCTAAACGTATTCTCAAAATGCAGGAATGATACCGGGTGCAGCGTCAGGTTTCCTTCAAAGCCATATAGGTTAGCGTTTACCTGGCCGTAGCGGTAGGCATCGTAGCTGCGCGGCAGGCCGGTGGCTTCGTCGGTAACGGTTATTTGCTCGTTATTGGTGTTTGATGCGTAGATGTAGTTGTGGATGTAGTTTTCGTAAATGCCAAAACTACCCGTTACGAAACCCGAGCCATATTCTAGTGTGGCATCGGCCTGGTAGCTGCGCTCGGGCGCCAGGCTGCCGTTGCCAATCTCATAGCGGTTGGTGCCCTCGTGCACGCCGTTCGAGCCAAGTTCGGCAGGGTTTGGCGCGCGGAAAGCGGTACCGGCGTTTGCCTTAAAGTTGAGCACATCATTAAAGGTATGGGTGTAGCCAACCGCGCCGCTCAGGTTGCCGAATTTATTATCGAAGCCCGTGAAAACTTCCTCGCCATCCACAAACTGCTGCTTGCCTTTGTTCTGAATATAATCAACCCTTAAGCCCGCGCTGAAGGTGTTCTTGTCCCAGATTTTTTTGATGTAGCCGAAAGCGCCGGTGCTATATTCGTCATAGGCGGGCACCAACAGCTCCACGCCTTTGTTTACGCTGTGGCCCAGGCTGGCGCTAAGGCCTATAACGGGGTGCCAGCCATCAAACTCGCGCATGTAATACTTGGCATCCAACGAATAGGTGTTCAGGTCGAAAAATAAAACCGGGGTTGGGTTATCCTCCAGCTCGCGGCGTTGGTTTTTCTGGAAACCGAGGTCGAGCTTCAAGGAGTTGCTGCCGAATATGAAGTTGTTGTTTAACGCTAATTTATAATGGCGGATATCCTGTTTAGGGTAATCAAGCGTGCGGCTGGTATTGTTGCTGTACAGGTCGTCGCCGGGTTCGGCATCAAAAAAGCCTATGTTGGTTTTAAAGTATGAGAAGTTAAGATGCGAGTACCCCCAGGCCTTGTTTACGCCCAGCATACCGTTAACATCGGTTTGGTTAAAGCCGCTGTTTTGGAAATAACCTGCGGGCGTATTGTAAGAGTGCGCATTTTGGTAAGTGCCGCGCCCGCGCCAAACAAAGCCATTTTCATTACCGGTTAGCATCAACGAGGTATTAATAAGGCCGCTATTGGTAGAGTAATTGCTCAACACTTCGCCTTTAACAGTTCCCTCTGCCGGAGAGGGCGGGTCGATGATATTGATAACGCCGCCTAAAGCATCTGAGCCGTACATCAACGATGCCGCGCCGCGCAGTACCTCCACCCTTTCGGCCTGGAACTGGTCTATTTCGATGCCATGCTCATCGCCGAATTGCTGACCTTGCTGCTTAACGCCATCGCTTAACGTAACCACGCGGTTATAGCTTAAGCCACGTATAACGGGTTTTGAGATAGCCTGGCTGGTGGTTATCTGGCTAAGGCCAGGCACTTGCCGGGCAAGGGCATCGATCAAATTGGTTGATGCACCCTGCAACTGTTCCTTGCCAACCACGGTGGCCGATGTGCTGTTGCTGCGGCTGCCGGCGGTAATAGGCGTACCGGTTATCACCACTTCGTGCGCCTCTACTATGCTGGTCTGCATGGCAAAGAGCAAAGGCGTGGTAGAAGCAAAATCAACAGTTTGGGTAATGGTTTTATAGCTTACGTACTGCACCTGTACTACATATTTTCCCGTTGAGGGTACCGAGCGGAAAACGAATTCTCCGTTGGCATCGGTTGCTACGGAAACGTGCAGGTCGGGGATGCTGACCACGGCGCCGACGAGCGTTTCGTTGGTTTTGGCATCAACCACTTTACCTTTAATAATATTAACATCGGCAAAGGCCGCAATTTGTATAAACAGGAGAAAAAGGGAACTAATGAGTTTCAGTTTCATAATAAATAAATTAAGATCCGTGAAAATGCCACCGCAAGGCAGCTTAATTAAGAATTTGTTGATTATGAAACAACGGGAGGAGCACGCCCGGCAGCTAAAATGAGGGCTATGCTGGTAAATTCGTAAACGGGAGATTTAAAGGTATGCGTTGTGGTTATCAGGGTATGCGTATAAGCCACATGGCCCGATAGTTCCATTGCTACATGATGCATGCTGTCGCAAACCTCGCACTTCTCTTTTACGATGGTATGGGTCGAGGTTTTACACTCGTGACAAGATGTGGCATGCACATTTTTTACCTGGTTGTGCTGGTGGGCATAAACCATATACTGGCCTGTTGCAAAGCAAAGCAGTAATGCCCAGGCGTAAATAATATGGAGTGTGCTTTTTTTCACAACAAGTGGTATGCTTTTGGCAATTTTATGCAAAGCTAACTAATAATATGCCAACGCGATGTTTGCATGGTAACAATATTGTTAGTTGTGCGTAATCATGACAATTTTAAACAGCGCCGGCTGCGTATATTTGCCTGCATGAAACCTGCCGAAATTAACCAGAAGTTTGCCCAATTACAGGACCGCATCGCCGCCGACTTTGATAACGAAAAGCCGGATATTAAAGTACTGCTATTTTTGATTGGCGTGCAGGAATTGGGCCAGGGCCCCCGCAAATTCAACAAAAGGCAAAAGGAAGAGCTGATGCACATAGCCAATTGCAAGCTGTTTAGCCAGATGGGCTTTTACGAACTGGAAGGTCAGGACCAGGACGGTTGGCCACATTGGAAGTTGGTGAAAACGATTCCCAACTATGCTATTTTAGAGCAGGAATTACTCATTAAATCGCTTATTGTTACTTATTTCGAAGAAAACGGATATTGAACATGAAAAAACTCTTTACCCTTAGCTTACTCCTGCTTACAGTGAGCATTGCCTTTGCAAAGCCACCGAAGAACCAATACGTACGCATACGCACCCGCTATGGCGATTGCATCATACGCCTGTATAACGAAACGCCGCTGCACCGCGATAATTTTATTAAGCTGGCGAAACAGGGCTTCTATAATGGAACGCTATTCCACCGGGTGATACAGAATTTTATGATACAGGGCGGCGACCCCGATTCGCGCGATACCAGCAAAGCAAAGTCAGGCGCCGAACTGGGCAACGGCGATGTGAAGTACACCATCCCCGCCGAATTCCGCGATAGCCTTTTCCACAAACGTGGCGTTTTAGCTGCCGCGCGGGATGATAACCCCAAAAAAGCATCCAGCGGTTGCCAGTTTTATATTGTGGAGGGTAAGCGCTTCACCCCTGGTCGGTTAGATACGCTGGAGAACACCCGCCTTAAGGGCCGTAAGATACCCGCCTGGCAGCGCGACATTTACACCACGGTCGGCGGCTCGCCCCACCTCGACCAAAACTACACCGTTTACGGCGAGGTAGTAACCGGCATAGATATGGTAGACATTATAGTGGCAGTAAAAAAGGATGCCCGCGACAGGCCAATCGTAAACATACCGATGACGGTGGAGGTGCTGAAAAAGAGCGAGTGCAAGGCTTTGGATAAATTGCTTAACCCGGGCCGCTGAAGCCCCCCCGGCCCCCTACCGCGTGCCGCCTTCAGCTTTAGCGGTGGCGCAAAGCTGGAGCGTTTGATTGGCAACAGAGCTGGAATTTCCTGGAAAACTGTAGCTAAGCAAGCGCAATTTATTGGAAAAAGCTGGAAATTTTTTTGCGGCCCGAACACCGGCTTTTAGGCAAAAACAGCCATTCCATGCAAATTTCGCCCTTTTTAGGTTTTTAAAGAAAAAGCTATAAAAAGCACTAAAAACACCGAAAAAGCTCCGAAAAACTCGGATTTTTTACGGTGTTTTGGCAAATTTACGCTGGTGGCAGAGGCGATTTCACGGCATGTATGCTCTTCCCTCCATGGCCCAATTCCACCAATTTTTCCAACATTTCTATAAAATAAACCTGGACAAGCAAACACGCCAAAACCCGTGTTACCCTTCGGGAGTTTTTTTACTACTTTTACTTCGGCCCCTTTAGGAGGCTGGGGCTCTTCATCATGAAAATAATCACTTACAACGTTAACGGCATCCGTTCTGCCATCAATAAAAACTGGCTGGCCTGGCTGCAGGCTACCGATGCAGATGTAGTTTGCCTGCAGGAAATAAAAGCTACGCCCGATGTACTCACCGACCTGGGCCTGATAGATGCGCTTGGCTACCAGCACTTCTGGTTCCCTGCGGAGAAGAAGGGCTATAGCGGCACCGCAATTTTCAGCAAGATATTGCCCAATCATGTAGAATATGGCTGCGGCATCCCCGACTTCGACCGGGAGGGACGCTGCATCCGGGTGGATTTTGATGAGGTATCGGTAATGAGCGTTTACTTCCCATCCGGTTCCAGCGGCGATGAACGGCAGATATTCAAATACCGTTTCCTTGATGAGTTTGGCAAGTACCTTACTCTGCTAAAGGTAGAGCACCCTAAGCTGGTGGTCTGCGGCGATTACAATATCTGCCACCGCGCTATCGATATCCATAACCCAAAATCGAATGCCAATTCATCAGGCTTTTTGCCCGAAGAACGGGAGTGGATGGAGAACTTCATCGAATCTGGTTTTGTAGATACCTTTCGCCATTTAAATAAAGAGCCGCACAACTACACCTGGTGGAGTTTCCGTTCCGGTGCACGGGGCAAGAATTTGGGCTGGCGCATTGACTATGCCATGGCGAGTAAAGAACTGGAGGGGAATATTAAACGGGCGGCCATATTGCCAGAAGCAAAGCACTCTGACCATTGCCCGGTATTGCTGGAGTTGGAGTTTTAGCCCCCTAACCCCCTGAAGGGGGGACAGAATTTAATTGCTATGCACGAGAACCTGCCTTTAGTTAAATATTGGTTTCAATTTGACCACCCAACCGATTCGATGGATAAATTATCTTTCGGTGTGACCGCATATAATTATGAGGATGCCATTAACTTAATCCGTGATGCTTTTGAAAAATCTGAACTCCCGCCTATTAAGTCTTTTTTTGAAAATACAGACGTATTTCAATTGGATGAAGCTGGGAATCCGATCTACCCGGAAAACATGCCAGGCAATTTTAGGGGTATTTGGTTTCCAAAAGGATTGGGTTTAGCAAATAAATAACTGCCCAATATTTCATTACATTCGTTTCTCTAATCATTAGCCATGCGTAAATATTGCCTGTTTTTATTTAGCCTGATACTTAGCTTATCCGCAAAGGCCCAGCAACCTGGCGCTCCCATCGATGTACAGCATTACAAATTTGCCCTGCAACTAAACGACGCCAATAACAATATCAAGGGGCAGGCAACGGTGCAGGTTAAATTCCTTAAAACGGTCAATGCCTTCAGCCTCGATTTGGTTAAAAAGAAAGCCAACGGCAAAGGCATGCTGGTATCATCCGTTACTGAACAGGGCAAGCCATTATCGTTTAAACAAGATAGTACCCACCTGGTTATCACAGCAAAGGCTAACACAAGTAGCGCCCATACCTATACCATCAAATACAGCGGTATACCTGCCGATGGATTGATTATCTCTACAAACAATTACAAGCATCGCACCTTTTTTGGGGATAACTGGCCAAACCGCGCCGAAAACTGGCTGCCTTGCGCCGATCATCCTTCAGATAAAGCCGCTGTGGAATTTGTCGTGACCGCCCCCGCTCACTACAACGTAGTAGCTAACGGCCTCAAGCTGAAAGAGCAAACGCTGCCCGGTAACCTAAAGCTGACGCACTGGAGCGAAACGGCACCCATCTCTACTAAAATTATGGTAATTGGCGTAGCCGACTTTGCTATCGACCACACCGGCGATGTAAATGGCATCCCCGTTTACGCCTATGTATTCCCGGAGGATAAAGAGGCTGGATTTAAAAGCTACGCCTACGCTACCGAGATACTGCCCTTTTTTATTAAGAACGTTGGCCCGTACGCGTATAAAAAACTGGCCAATGTACAGTCTAAAACAATCTTCGGCGGCATGGAGAATGCGGGTTGTATCTTCTATTATGAAGAATCGGTGAAAACCCCCACTATCGAAGAACTGATGGCACACGAGATTGCCCACCAGTGGTTCGGCGATGCCGCCAGCGAAAAAACATGGCCAAACCTGTGGCTGAGTGAAGGCTTCGCTACCTATATGACTAACCTATACCTCGAAAGCAAATACGGCACAGAAAAACTTAAGCAACGCCTGGCGGCAGATAAGGGAACAATATTCGCTCTGGAGAAAACACATTTCGCTGCTGTTGTTGATACCACTATAACCGGCAACTATATGCAACTGCTGAATGCCAACAGCTACCAAAAAGGCGGCTGGGTGCTGCACATGCTGCGCCGCAAACTGGGCGATGATTTATTTTGGAAAGGCATCCGTAATTATTACGCGCAATACAAAGATAAGAACGCCAATACCGACGACCTCTGCACAGTAATGGAGCAAGCCAGCGGCGTAGATTTGAAACAATTCTTCAAACAATGGCTGTACACGGCAGGGCATCCCGCATTAATGATTGAGAAATCTTACGATAAAGCATCAAAAACTTTAACGCTGCACATCATCCAGAAGCAGGACACCGTTTATGAATTCCCCCTGGAATTCACGATTGACGGAAAAGCCGGCATCATCCGGGTAACAGAAAAGGAAATGACCATGAAATTTACCGCCGATTCGGGTGACATCGTATTCGACCCGAATGTTAACTTATTGGCAACGATAAAGGTTGTTGACTAGACGTTAAAGTTTTATTTCGTTCAACTGTTCTTTCAATAGCGGAAGATCAGCCTTAACTGTAGTGTATATTGTGGCTGCAGAAACGCCAAAGTATTCGTGGATTAATTTATTGCGCATTGCTTTCATCAATCGCCATTGAACGCTTGGATTGGCTGCTTTGGTAGTTTCAGAAATTTTGGTTGCTGCTTCGCCTATAATTTCAAACCGCCGGATAACAGCATCCTGCATCATCATATCGGTGGCAAAATCAAACTCAGTTTTGGTGCCGATATAACTTTCTATAATTTCTATAGCATCTAAGATATCTTGCACATAAATCTTATCGCTCCTACTCATAAAATGGCGATTGCAGATTGCAAAACTTCCTGCCTGATAGACGGTTTGATGGCGCTGTATTCAACGAGGTCTACTTTGCGGTGGGTCAGTTCGGCTATTTCCTCCTCAAGCGAGAGCAGTTTAAATATAGTAAACCCAGTATCTCCCTCAATTAAAAGGTCGATATCGCTGTCAGCATTATAATTCCCTTTGGCTATGGAACCAAAAATGGCGGCGCGTTTAATGAAGTAGCGCTTTAGCACAGGTAAAATAAGTTGCTTGTATTTCTCTATTTCCTGCATAATCAAATGTAAAACATTAACACCAAACAAAAAAGCCTCCAAAAAGGACGTCACTTGCCTCTCATGCGCTTTAATGATACATTTGCCGCAACCTAATTGCCATCGCAATGCAAATAAAACATACTTCATCTTTTAAAAACCCGGAGCAAGATACCGCCTGGTTTAAAAACTGGGTTGCCCAACTGGAACAGGCCAACAACAAAACCTACGAACGCATCTCCGTTAAAACATCGTTAGGCCATACGCAGGTATGGGGTGTAAATACGCAGCTTAAGGAAGCCGAAACTTTGGTGATATTTCCCGGCGCGCGTACCACTTCGCTGTTTTGGGATTTAGATAACGGGCTGGCCAACCTGGGCACGCCGTTGAGAATATATCTGGTAGAAACCAACGGACTGCCCAACTTGAGCGATGGCAGCACGCCTGATATTAAATCGAATGGGTATGGTGAATGGGCGGCAGAAGTATTGGATAAACTGAACATCGGCAAGGCTTATATCGCCGGGGCTTCGTTCGGTGGGCTGATAGCGATGAAACTTTGCATCACGCAGCCGCAAAAAGTGCAGGCTGCATTTTTACTTAATCCGGGCTGTTTGCAGTCCTTTTCGCTCACTTTAAAAAACCTGTACTACAATTTGCTCCCCATCATTTCTCCCAGCGAAAAAAACGTACGGAAGTTTTTGGATAAGGCAATCCTTTGCAAGCCAACACATCAAATTTCCCCGGCAGCCGAACAGTTGCTGATCGATTATGAAGTATTTGCAATAAGCCGTTATAAGGATAACACCCAAAAACCTTACGACATGAATAAGGAACTATTAAAGATAAATACGCCCACCTACCTGCTGGAAGGTACTGCCGATATATTATTCCCTTACCAGAAATCAGTTGAGGCAGCCAAAGCTAAAATCCGCAGTTTAAAAGATGTTAAAGTGTTTAATAATGTAGGCCACGGCATCGAGACCTACGCGCCGGCAATGGCCTATATCGGTGGGGTAATAGAAAGCTTAAAATAAAAAAGCCTCCCAAAGAGGCTTGAAATTTCTTATTCCCCTTCGGAGACCGGGCAGACTTACCCTTTCACCCGCTCAACATAGGTACCGGTAGCGGTATCAACCTTTACTTTGTCGCCTATATTGATGAATAAGGGTACGCGTATCTCGGCACCGGTTTCAACGGTTGCATTTTTTTGCGCACCTGTTGAGGTATCGCCTTTTACGGCTGGTTCGGTGTAGGTTATCTCCAATTCGGCAGAACCGGGGATAGAACCCATTATCGGCTCGTCGCTTTCAAAAGCTACGATTACGTTAGTGCCTTCTTTCAAAAATTTAACCGCAGTGCCGAATAATGACTTGGGCACGTTGTGCTGGTCGTAAGTGGCGTTATCCATCACCACCAGCGCATCTCCGTCTTCGTACAGGTATTGGTAATCGCCGGTCTCTACGCGGCGTATATCCACCTCTTCATCGGTACGGAAACGGTATTCAACCAGTTTCCCCGACCGCACGTTACGCATACGTGCCTGGTAAAATGCACGCAGGTTGCCCGGCGTGCGGTGTAAAAACTCTTCTACCTGTACCAACTCCCCGTTAAACTTAAGGATGTTACCGTTTTTTATATCAGATGCCTTTGCCATATCAAATTTAAGATTGAGGGGTAAAATTAATTATCTGAGCGTAAATGTGCAAATGAGGAAGATTGGATTTCAAATGTGCAAATAAGAGAAATAACCCTGTTATGCCTTTTTTCATCTGCACATTTGAAATCTGCACATCTGCACATCGTTTCCTCAATGTCAAAAAAGTCATTTTTTGCAATAGTTGACCAACCTTTTTAAAATAAAGGACTTAATTAGCCAAAGTTAGGTCGTAAGAAAACGTTTTCGTGCTTTGTGGGTATTAATATTGGGTTAAGATTTAATAAAGTATAGTGTTTTGATATACATTTTATGCTTATTTATTATTAAAAATGTGATATTTACAAACTCTAAAACCAGAGCAAAGCATACGACCACTAAGATCACCGGTTCATGAAGACAACACCTGCCCAGTTAAAGATACTTTCGATAGATATCGGCGGTTCCAGCATAAAGGCTACCATATTAGATAGCAAAGGCAATCTGAAGATGGATTATAAGAAAGTGGTAACGCCCAAGCCAGCCAATCCGGAGAATGTTATCAAATCTATCAACGTACTGGTAAAGAATTTCCCAGGCTACGATAAAGTTTCTGTTGGCTTTCCGGGGTATGTACGCAACGGCATAGTTAAAACCGCGCCCAACCTGGGCAACGATCTTTGGAAAGATGTAAACTTTAAGACTAAACTGGAAGAAGCTTTGGGTAAGGATGCACAGGTAGTGAACGATGCAGACATGCAGGGCCTCGGCGTAGTAAGCGGCAAAGGCCTCGAAATGGTGATTACCCTGGGTACTGGTTTTGGTACAGCATTATTAATGGATGGGCACCTGCTGCCGCATTTAGAGGTAGCGCATCACCCTGTATCAAAAGGCCGCGATTATGACGAATACATAGGCGATATAGCCCTTGATAAAGAAGGCGTAAAAAAATGGAACAGCCGTATTAAAAAGGTTTTCAAAATTCTGAAAACTGTGTTTAATTACGACTACCTATATATAGGCGGAGGCAACTCCGATAAGCTTACTTTTAAGCTTGATAAAAATATGAAGATAGTAACCAATGCGGATGGCATAAAGGGCGGGGCGAGATTATGGGCAGAAGATAAACACCCGGTTACCCATACAGCAATGGCAACCCCAACAAAATAAATACCCCTCTTTTTTAATACAATAATGGAAAAACCAAATCAAGCACTCGAGACATTAGCGATAGATACCGTAAGGATCCTTTCTGCAGATGCCGTACAAAAAGCAAACTCAGGCCACCCGGGAACCGCAATGGCGCTGGCACCAATGGGCCACGTATTGTGGACCAAGTTTTTAAATTACAACCCCAAGAACCCCGATTTCGCGAACCGCGACAGGTTTATCCTTTCTGCAGGACACGCTTGTATCTTGCAATATAATTTCCTGTACTTAACAGGTTACGATTTGAGTTTAGACGACATCAAGGCATTTCGCCAGATGAACAGCAAAACCGCCGGTCACCCGGAATACGGTTTGGCTCCCGGTGTAGACGTTACTACCGGCCCATTAGGCCAGGGTTTCGCCAACGGCGTAGGTTTTGCTATCGCGCAAAAACATTTGGCAGCGCGCTACAATAAACCGGGGTTCGACCTTTTCAACTATAACGTTTACGCGATAGTGAGCGATGGCGATATGATGGAAGGCGTAACCTCAGAAGCGGCTTCTTTAGCAGGCCATCTGCAACTGGGCAACCTGATCTATTTATATGATGATAACCACATCTCGATAGAAGGCAGCACCGATATCGCCTTCAACGAAGATGTAAGCGCGCGCTTCCGCTCTTACGGCTGGCATGTGCAGGAAATATCGGATGTGAACGATACCCACGCTTTAGAGCTGGCTTTGATCAATGCAAAATCCGAATCGCAGAAACCATCGCTTATCCGCGTACGTTCGCTGATCGCTTACGGTAGCCCTAACAAATCAGGCACTGCAGGCTCGCACGGTTCGCCACTGGGTGCCGATGAAATAAAGCTGGTAAAAGAATTCTTCGGTTTCGATCCGGAGAAATCATTCAATGTACCAGCCGAAGTTTTAGAATACTACCATGCCAAAGGCGCACGCGGCGAAAAAACCGAAGCCAAATGGAACGAACTGTTTGCTAAATACAAAGCGAAATTCCCGGAATTAGCTGCTGAATACGAAACCGCAGCATCTGGCGAACTGCCTGCAGGTTGGGCCGATAAGCTGCCAACCTTCAAAGCATCCGACCCTAAAATGGCAACCCGCCAGGCATCGGGTAAAGTGCTGAATGCAATCGCTGCAGGCCTGCCAAATTTAATTGGCGGCGCAGCAGATTTAGCCCCATCTACCGAGACCAACCTGAAAGAGTACGATTCATTTACTTCGGAAAACCGTGCAGGCCGCAACTTCCACTTCGGTATCCGCGAGCATGCCATGGGTTCGGCATTGAACGGTATGTCGCTTACAAAAGGCGTGCTGCCATTCGGCGCTACCTTCCTGCAATTTGCAGATTATATGCGCCCGCCGATCCGTTTGGCAGCCATTATGAAGATCAGCCCGATATTCGTTTACACCCACGATAGTATTGGTTTAGGAGAAGATGGAACAACGCATCAGCCTATAGAGCATTTGGCAACATTGCGCGCTATCCCTAACGTAACCGTTATCCGCCCTGCGGACGCCAACGAAAGTTCATTCGCCTGGAAGGTAGCCATAGAGAAAAAAGGCGGCCCGACTGTATTGATATTCACCCGCCAGGGCCTGCCAATCCTGGATCAGGATAAGTACGGCAAAGCATCAGGTGTAGAAAAAGGCGCTTATGTATTATCAGAAGCCAGCAAAGGCATTGACCTGATACTACTGGCAACAGGTTCTGAAGTAGCGTTGATTATGGATGCGCAAGCTAAGCTGGAAGCAGAAGGTATCTCTACCCGCGTGGTAAGCATGCCATCATGGGAGCTGTTCGAAGCGCAGGATGCCGCCTACAAAGAATCGGTACTGCCTAAAGCAAGTCGCAAACGTTTAGCTGTAGAAATGGCATCCCCTATGGGCTGGCACAAATACACTACAGACGAAGGCGACACGCTTTGCATGACCACATTCGGCGAATCGGCACCGGCAGAAGACCTGTACAAACACTTCGGCTTTACGGTAGATAATGTAGTTAAAAAAGCGAAAGCTTTGTTGTAATTAGATACAAGAGCTAAGAATCAAGAAACAAGACGGTTTGAAATGCATTCTGTCTTGTTTCCTGGCTCTTGCCTCCTGACTCTCAGAAAGAATGAGTTTAATAAGCGAACTTAAATGGTCCTCCGAAATTATCAACCCAATTGGTAAGCAAAAAGTAGCGCAGCAAATTGCCGCAATGGTGAAGGACCGCGATATACTGGGCGTGGGTTCGGGTTCTACGGTTTATATGGCCTTGCTGGCGATTGCCGAGCGCATCAAAGCCGAAAAGCTGAATGTGCTTGCCATACCAACATCAATAGAAATATCGATGTTTTTGAGCAAGCTGGGCATACCCATGACCACTTTGTATGAGCATACGCCCGATTGGCTTTTTGACGGTGCCGATGAGGTTGACCCTAAAAACAGCCTGATAAAAGGACGCGGTGGGGCCATGTTCAAAGAGAAACTGTTGATAGCCAGCAGCAAGCGCAGCTATATTATTGTAGACGATAGCAAGATAGTAGACAAGATAAATACCAACTTCCCTATCCCTATTGAGGTATTCCCGCAGGCATTGCTACACGTGGAAGCTGAGCTAAAAAAACTGGGAGCCAACAGCATTATAATCCGGCCTGCCAAAGGCAAAGATGGCCCGGTGATAACCGAGAACAACAATTTGATACTCGATTGTTATTTCAACAATGTACCCGATACTATGGAACGCGATATAAAAGCCATAACGGGCGTAATAGAAAGCGGGCTCTTTATGGGTTTTGAACTGGAGATTTTGGTAGCTAGCAATCGCTAACGCTTTTTTACGCTGGTATAGCACAATAAGGAGATTTGCTTAACAAAAGACAGCAGATTAATTAAGAACTTTACATAAACAACAAGAGGCTATTGACCTCAGTAACAACACAAAACGAACATTTTTAATACACCAGAATATGGCAAACAACGTTAAACAAATACATGATTTCGGCCAGAGCATTTGGCTTGATTTTATCGACCGCGAGATTATCTCTTCGGGCAAACTGCAAAAACTGATAGATGAAGACGGCGTAAGAGGCGTTACCTCTAACCCCGCTATTTTCGAGAAAGCCATCACCGGCAGCTCGGATTATAATGAAGACATCAAAACCCTTGGTGCCGAAGCAAAAACTACCGAAGAATTATTTTTTGGTTTAGCAGTAAAAGATATACAGGCAGCCTGCGCTTTGTTCGAAGGCGTGTACAATGAAGAAGTTGTAGGTGCGGATGGTTACGTTAGTTTAGAGGTATCGCCGTTTTTGGCGCTTGATGCCGAAGGTACTGCTGCACAGGCAGAACTGCTTTGGAAACAGGTTGACCGTAAAAACGTAATGATCAAAATTCCGGGCACTAAACCGGGGTTAAAAGCCATACAGGAATCTATCGCCAAAGGCATTAACATCAACGTTACCTTGCTTTTTGGTTTAGAGCGTTACGAGGAAGTAGCCAACGCCTACATCGCAGGTTTGGAAGAGCATTTAGCCGCCGGCCACAAAATTGCGCATATATCATCGGTAGCAAGTTTCTTCCTAAGCCGCATCGACGTGGCTGTAGATCCATTGCTGGAAGCAAAAGGCGCTAAAGAATTGGTTGGCGAGGTTGCTATCGCGTCGGCAAAAAAAGCATACGAAATTTACAAAAGAGTGTTCAGTGGCGAGCGTTGGGAAAAATTAGCCGCCGAAGGCGCAAAACCACAGCGTTTGCTTTGGGCAAGTACCGGCAGCAAAAACCCTGCATTTAAAGATACTAAATACGTTGAGGCTTTGATTGGTCCGGATACCGTTGATACCGTTCCTTTGGAAACTGTAGACGCGTTCCGCGACCATGGTATCGCTGCCAACACCCTGGAATTAGGTTTAGACGAAGCAACCGCAACATTGGCCAAACTAAAAGATTTAGGTATCGACCTTGATGCCATCACCCAGCAACTGGAAGATGAAGGTATTGAGAAGTTTAACAAACCTTTCGAAAAATTGCTGAAAGCGATAGAAGAACAAAAAGAAAAGGTTTAAGCCTTTTAGCTTTAAAAAAGCGAGGGCATTGTGCGACTCCCCTCTTGAGAGGGGGCAGGGGTGTGTTAATCCGCGTGGTTAACACACCCCGCCACCGCGCTAAGCCCGGCACACGCCCCTCTCTAGAAGGGAACTGAAGATAAAACCTCACACATCTGCCGATAATGAAATACACCGACCTGAAGATCCTTTTTTTTGACGTAGGCGGCATCTTGCTGACTAACGGCTGGGGCCATGAATCGCGTAAGGAAGCAGCGAAGAAATTCGGGCTGGATTACGAGGAAGTGAACGCCCTGCATAACTTCATTTTTAATGTGTACGAGATTGGCAGCATCACGCTGGATCAGTACCTGGATACGGTGATATTTAACCATCCCCGCGAATTTGTGCGCGAGGATTTTAAAGAATTCATGTACGCGCAATCGAAAGAATTGCCTGATATGCTGAAGTATTTAAAAGAGTGGAAAAAGAACTGCGGTTTCCGCGTCATTTCCATTAATAATGAGGGCAAGGAACTGAACGATTACCGCGTAAAGAAATTTAAACTGCACGAAGCGTTTGATGCCTTTATCTCGTCGTGCGAGGTAAAAATGCGTAAACCCGACCCGGGCATCTGGCAATTAGCTATGGGTATTGCCCAGGCCTCGCCAGAACAATGCGTGTATTTCGACGACCGCATTATGTTTGTAAAAACAGCCGAAAAGCTGGGCATCCGCGCCTTTCAGCATACCGACTTCGAAACAACTAAAAAAATATTAAACGATCTTAAAGACGAAAACCTCAAATAACATGAGCGCAACAACAGATAAATATGCCTTTGGCATGATAGGCCTGGGTGTTATGGGCCGCAGCTTACTGCTCAACATGGCCGATCACGGCTTCGCGGTAGCAGGGCATGATAAAGATGCCGGCAAGGTATCTTCCTTAAACGAAGAAGCAGGCGATCGCAAAGCAAAGGGCTTTGGCGATGTAAAAGAGTTTATAGCAAGCCTTACTACCCCGCGTGCCATTATGATGCTGGTACCTGCCGGTAAAATTGTTGATGCCGTAATTGAGGAGCTAACTCCCTTGCTGGAAAAAGGCGATATTTTAATCGATGGTGGTAACTCACACTTTACCGATACCAATCGCCGGGTAGAAGAACTGGAAGCCATTGGCCTGCACTTCTTCGGCATGGGTGTATCTGGTGGTGAAGAAGGCGCGCGCAAAGGCCCAAGCATGATGCCGGGCGGCGATAAACAAGCCTACAATGTAATGAAGCCGATATTTGAGGCCATTGCCGCTAAAGTGGACGGTGTGCCTTGCGTAACCTATATCGGTCCGGGTGCATCGGGTCACTTTGTGAAGATGGTACACAACGGTATCGAGTATGGTATTATGCAATTGCTTGCCGAGACCTACGAGATCATGAAAAAAGGCTTGAAGCTGGATAACGACACCATCGGTAAAATTTTTACCGAGTGGAACGAAGGTCGCCTGCAGTCTTTCCTGTTAGATATCACCAAAGATATTTTCAAATATAAAGCCCCGGGTACCGACCATTTATTATTAGACGACATTAAAGATGAGGCCCGCGCCAAAGGTACCGGTAAATGGACCTCGCAAAGCGCTATGGATCTGCAGGCGCCTATCCCAACGGTAGATACCGCGGTATCGATGCGCGATATGTCTAAATACAAAGCTTTGCGTACAGAAGCAGCCGGCATCTACAGTACCGAAGACCATCAGGCTATAGAGGGCAATACCGAAGAACTGGTTGCTGCGCTGGAGCAGGCCTTCTACTTCACTATGATTATTAGTTATGCGCAAGGCATGCATATGCTATCCAACGCATCAACCGAGTACAAATACGAACTAAAGCTGGACGAGATAGCCAAAATATGGCGCGGCGGTTGTATCATCCGCTCTAAATTCCTCGAGAATATTTACGGCGCATACGGTAAAGACCAATCGCTGGCCCATTTACTGCTCGATGCAGATGTAGCCGCTTTGGTACAAGGCACACTGCCGGGCATCCGCAAAATTGTGTCATCGGCAGTGTCGGCAGGTATTGCTGCGCCTGCATTTGCTGCTTCCTTAAGTTATTTCGATGCTTTCCGTAGCGAACGCATGCCATCGAACTTAACCCAGGCGCAGCGCGATTATTTTGGCGCACACACTTACGAGCTGATAGGCAAAGAGGGTACCTTCCACACGCAATGGGTACCTAAAAGCTAATTTCCGAACCAATAAAAATTACGACAATGAGTAATGTAAAATCCGAGCCTACCATATTTATCATTTTCGGCGGCACGGGCGACCTTAACTCCCGCAAGATTGCCCCGGCCCTTTACAATCTTTTTTTAGATGGCTGGATGCCGAAGCAGTTCTCCATCATCGGCACGGGCCGTACGAAGCTTACCGATGAGCAGTTTAGGGATAATTTGCATAAGGATATCGACCAATTCTCGCGCAGCGGCAAAACGGACGCCAAGAAGTGGGCCGAATTCGTAAAGAACATCTATTACCAGGTATCAGACGCTACAGATTTTGAGACCTATAAAGAATTTGGCAAGCGCATAGACGCGCATAACGAAGAATGGAAAGCCACGGCCAACGTGTTGTTCTACCTCGCCGTTGCACCAAATTTCTTCCCGATAATCGCCTCCAATATCCATAAAGCCAAACTGGCCGAGGATAAGAACAAGGTGCGCATCATCATAGAAAAACCTTTCGGCCACGATTTGGAAACCGCCAAAGAACTCAACGAATTGTTAAAAGGCATTTTCGACGAGTGCCAGATTTACCGTATCGACCATTACCTGGGCAAAGAAACCGTGCAGAACATTATGGCGTTCCGTTTTGCCAACTCTATTATGGAGCCGCTTTGGAATCGTAACTATATCGAACACGTGCAGATATCTGTAACCGAGCAATTGGGCGTGGAAGACCGCGGTGATTATTACGATGGATCGGGCGCTATGCGCGATATGATCCAAAACCACCTGCTGCAGCTGCTTTGCCATGTGGCTATGGAGCCGCCGGTTAGCTTTGTTGCAGATGAAGTGCGCGACCGCAAGGTGGATGTGCTTAAAGCCATGCGCCGTTTTACACCCGAAGATGTTCGCAATTCTGCAGTGCGCGGCCAGTACGGCAGTGGCTGGATGAAAGGCAAGGAAGTGCCCGGCTACCGCGAAGAAGCCAAGGTTGATCCTAATTCTAACACCGAAACCTTTGCAGCCTTTAAGTTTTTTGTAGATAACTGGCGCTGGCAGGGCGTACCGTTTTACGTGCGAACCGGCAAGAGGATGCACCAGTCGTCATCTGTTATTTCCATACAGTTTAAGGATGTGCCGCATTTGATATTCCCAACCGAGGCGGCGGAAAGCTGGCAGCAAAACAGGCTCATCATCAGCATACAGCCCGAGATGAGCATCCGTTTGCAGGTGCAGGCCAAGCGTCCGGGTATTGATATGGTACTGAACGTGGTTGATATGGTGTTTGACTATAAAGGCACTTACACCAACCAGGCACCCGAAGCGTACGAAACTTTAATACTGGACACTATGCTAGGCGACCAAACCCTGTTTATGCGTGGCGACCAGGTAGAGGCCGCGTGGGAACTGGTAATGCCGATACTGAACACCTGGCACAATAAAAAGAGCCTAAATTTCCCTAATTATTCTGCCGACTCGTGGGGGCCGGAATCTGCTGAGGCATTAATCGCCCGCGATGGTTTCAACTGGTTCACCCTGCCAGTAAACGGTAAAAAATAAGTTTATGAAACTGAACGTATTTAAAACTGCTGATGAAGTACTGGCCAGCCTGGCGGAATTCTTCGCCAACACCGCTGCAGCGGCCATAGAAAAGAACGGCCGCTTCAGCGTAGCCTTAAGCGGCGGCAGTTCCCCAAAAAAACTGCACGAATTACTGGTAAGCGAGTATCGCGATAAGATAGAATGGGAAAAGGTATGGTTCTTTTTTGGCGATGAGCGCGATGTGCCTTTGAGCGATTCGCAGAGCAATTACCTGATGGCGAAGAATACACTGTTCGACCCGCTGGGGATTAATCCCACCCACGTATTCCCGGTACAAACCGAACTGGGTGCCGAAGAAGCCGCCAAGCAATACACGGGCAAGCTAATCGAATTCTTCGACGGGCATAGCGCCAGTTTCGACCTCGTTATCCTTGGTCTGGGCGATAACTCGCATACCGCATCGCTGTTCCCGCACACTTCGGTACTACAGGATGAAAGCGCATCGGTACAAGCCCTTTACATCGACGAGGTAAAAATGAACCGCATTACCTTTACCGCTCCGCTCATCAACAACGCGCATCATATTGCGTTCCTGGTGTATGGCGAAGGCAAGGCAGAAGCGGTGAAACATATTCTGGAAGATGAAGAGGATATCGAGCTATATCCAGCACAGCTCATTGTAGAAACCAACAATGGCGATTTGCAATGGTTTTTGGATGACGGTGCGGCAGCGAAGCTGGAAAACAAATAATAAAAACGCCTCCTAAACGGAGGCATTTTTGTTAATAACCTTTTCAACACCACGTTATCGTCAATTTCCAAAACCCATAACACTCCGTTCTTGCTTTCCCCTGCAAACAATCGTATTTTAGCGTACATCAAAAGCCCTATCTATGCAAGATTATCAACAACAACTCCTCAGCATGTTTGTGCCCGAGGAGGAAATTCCCGAGCAGCACCGTATAGAAGAAATCCACCAGCGCGAATACTTAGTTAACGGTGAAATGCGCCGATGGGACGGCGACGTAAGCGAGGTTTACTCACCCGTAATGTTGCCCGATGCAGATGGCGTACTGAAACGCAAGTTGATTGGCACCTATCCCGTTTGCGGAGAGTACGAAGCCATGGAAGCGATGGAAGCTGCCCTGAAAGCCTACGACAACGGCCGCGGCGAATGGCCAACCATGAGCATTGTAGACCGCATTAAATGCATGGACCAGTTCGTGTATAAGATGATAGAGCAGCGCACGCTCATCGTAAAGCTTATTATGTGGGAAATCGGCAAGTCCTATGTCGACTCGGCCAAGGAGTTCGACCGCACGGTGGAATATATCAACGCAACTATAGATGGCTTGAAAGATATCGACAGGCAATCTTCCCGTTTCGAGATGGCGGAGGGGCTGGTGGCGCAAATACGCCGCTCACCGCTGGGCGTGGTACTTTGCATGGGGCCCTTCAATTATCCGCTGAACGAAACTTTTACCACGCTCATTCCAGCCCTTATCATGGGCAACACCATATTATTTAAACCACCTAAGCATGGTACACTATTGCACTACCCGCTGCTGGAGGCCTTTAGGGATGCTTTCCCGAAAGGCGTGGTGAATACGGTTTACGGTCGCGGTGCCGTGGTAACGCCGGGCCTGATGGCAACCGGCAAAATCAACGTGTTAGCCTTTATCGGCAGCAGCAAAGTTGCCAACGACCTGAAGAAGCGCCACCCAAAGGTTAACCGACTGCGTGCGGTGCTGAGCCTCGATGCCAAAAACGCCGCCATCGTTACCAAACATGCCGATCTGAAACTTGCCGTTAGCGAATGTATCTTGGGCGCACTATCCTTCAACGGGCAACGCTGCACGGCTATCAAGATCATCTTTGTACACAAAGAAGTTGCCGACGAGTTTTTGAAACTATTGAGCGAAGCCGTAAGCACGCTGAAACCAGGCCTGCCCTGGACAGAGGGCGTAAAGCTTACCCCACTACCCGAGCCGCACAAGCCTGCGTACCTCAAAGAATGCATCGACGATGCCATTGCAAACGGCGCAAAAGTAATCAACGAACACGGCGGCGTAACTGCAGAGTCGTTCGTGTTCCCGGCGGTGGTTTACCCGGTTAACGAGAAAATGAAACTATACCGCGAGGAACAGTTTGGCCCGATAATTCCGGTGATACCTTTTGAGGATTTGGAAGAAACCATCGAATACCAGATCGATTCGCCGCATGGCATGCAGGTAAGTATCTTCAGTAACGATGCTAAAGAGATTTCGGCGCTGATAGATCCTTTTGTGAACCTGGTGAGCCGCGTAAACATCAACAGCCAGTGCCAGCGCGGCCCGGACGTGTTCCCTTTCACCGGGCGCAAGGATAGCGCGGAGGGTACGCTTTCGGTACATGATGCATTACGATCGTTCTCTATCCGCTCACTGGTAGCCACCAAACTCAACGAAAGCAATAAACAGCTCATCAATGAAATCGTAAACGATAACGACTCCAATTTTTTGAGTACGAAGTATATTCTGTAGTCGATAGCTGATAGTCCATGGACGATAGCTCAAAAGGGGCTTGCCATGGGCTATCAATCATTGATTTGGTGCAACAACACGCTTTCGGGAGCCTGGCGTTTTTCCAGGTTTTATTTGATAGAAATTTTGTGCAAACCCGGCTAAACCGGGGCGGCGGCATCGTAACCATGCACGCCAGTTGCGTGTATTACCACTTGCGAAAATTCGCCAAAATACCTTAAAAAACCTGTGTTTTTCTGTGTTTTTCTGTGGTTTTTTTGCCTTTTTGTGTTTTTTAGGGGGTTTTCTTTGCAAACACAAAAACGGCCAAATTTGCACGGAATGGCTGTTTTTGGTTAAATTAACGTTTTCGGGCAGCAAAAAAATTTCCAGGTTTTTCCAATAAATCGTCCCTGTTTAGCTGTAGTTTTCCAGGAATTTCCAGCCCTTTTTATGCGGTTAGGCTTTTTGAAAATGGCCATTTTACAAGTTCTCTCCCCACGCCCTTTCGCCAACCAACCTGGTTTGTTCAAGATGCCGGCTTTACTGAGCGCCGGCTTCAGTAAGCCCGTGCCATGGACTATCGACTATGGGCCATGGGCTTTCTTGCCTCGTACCAATTGATGACCTCCGCCACCAGTAAATTAGGCACCCAACTGGCAAAAGCGATGATGAGATAATTATGCTCAAAGTTTACGCCATGCCCGAATGTGCTGAACAGCCAAATGTAAAACCTCAGCGTAACCGCCCCGAAGGCCAGCGCATAACTACGGCGCATCATCATCTTATGATCGCCTATACGGCCCTGCATTACCAACAGCCAGGCGGCTAAGGTGCTAGCTACCCAAAGCGTGTTTTGTATTAAAAAGGATGCGAATACACCGGGTCCGCGGTTTACGAAGAGCGTCATTACATAAGCCCCGGGCGCGGCGATAAACAAGATGCCGAAAACATACACCTTCCCCAGTGTTTTATGTAATGGGCGGTTGTTGTACACTCGTTTTGAGAACTGGAAAAAACCGATAATGAGGATAACACTACTCGCAAAAATATGGCAGTAAAAGGCCGGCAGGTACCAGCCCGTATCTACGGCATGCTGCTTAATCCGCAGGAAAAAACTATCGTGCTTAAAATCAAGGTATTGTATAAAGGTACCGGCGCTTAGCACCAGTACCCAAAAAAACGCAAAGTACCATAAAACCCTTACTACGATCCTCATCGCGAAGCTACAGTGTTGGGTTTGGTTATTTTCAGCTTATTGTTAATCCAGTTGATGTTGTATTTGTCGATAACGGTCAGCGAGTCATCTACGTTGGCGTTTAAAACGGTATCGGCACCGGTGTACCTATATTTTGAGAATATGGTGGCCCAGCGCTCATCCTTAAACTGGTACTTGTAGCCGGCGTATATCTCGTTCTTCATTATATGCAAAATCTCGGGCGTAGTGTAGGCGATTGATTTTCGCTTGCGGTCGCTGTAATCTTTGCCGTAAGTGGTAATTACGTAGCAGCTTTGCAGGTACGAGTCGTCTAATTTGGCATATTTGGTAGGAAATAGGCGGTTATTATCCAGAGCAACCAGTTTGCCTTTCTCTATTTTGAGGTAGTAATAATACGGGCCTTCTTCTATGTATTGATGTTCGGCCAGCATATCCTGGTCAAGCTCTGCAGTAGTTTTGAATTCGAACAACGTATCGTTGATGGCTTTGATGGAGTTCTCACTGCAGATGCCCGATAGCTCGCCGCCGCCTTCCCCGTCGCCGAAGTAGCTGCTGCCTTCGAAACCCAAAATACGGTTTTGCCTTTTATCTACCAGCAGTAGTTTCTTGCTTTCGTACAAACCGCCGCGCCCTCCCAGGTAATCGTCCACTACCGAGTAGAACGCGCTTTGGAACCAATTTTCTGCTTTGGCCTCACTACCCTTATATGTGAAGGCGATGGAACGGCTGCCGTCTTCCATTTCCATGTCATCCGGAAGTTTACGCAATGGGTTAGGAAAATCTACAAATTTTTGCAGTAGGTTCAGCTCAACCATATAAGCCGGCGAAATTAGTAAAGAGGGATTCACTTCCCTGTCGTTATACTCCATGGTGTTTTTGGTGCTGGCATCGGATAGTGTAAACTCGCCCGAAAAATGCTTCACTTTCTGCAATACATCGCCTACCTTAAAATCTACCAGCTTATCACTTATGGTATAATCTTTTTTAAGGAAAGCATAATCATCTCCCTTTTTCAGCAGTGCCAGGTTATCGGCATCATTCAGTGGCAGTACCTGTTCGTACTCAGCAGGCACAACCAGTTTGCCGGCCATATTGTAATACCCCAATTTGCCAGCCTTTTCCACTTCTATGAGGCTATCTATCGTGCCACCTATGTTGTGGATAAGGTCGTATTCTACCGGGATAATTTCTTTCAGGTCGGGGCCAACCAGGCCCATCTTAAAATCCGACCGCTCCCGGTTATCGTCGCCGGTTCGTCGGTCCTCATAAAAGAACCCCTCGGCCATTTTACCTTTTATCACATAAAACCAGGCTTTCTTATCTACATGCTGAAACCAGGGAACACTATCGTAACGGGTCTTTAAAGTTGCCGCAACCCTAAATGCCGCCAGAGTTTCCGCGCTGAAGAGCTGTGTTTCGGGCACAGTGGCGTTGATTACCTTATTTTGATACAGGGCGTAGTCAGAAGCAAAATCGTCAACCTTGGCCGCTACTATTTTATATTGTTTGCCATCCACCTTGTGCAGGGTAAAGTTGATGTGCGATGCAGCACCGGGAACGCTATCGTGCTTGAATTTTGCGGGGACAACGGCCACTATTGCCTGTGGGTTAGTAAAATCGACACCGGCGGCATCCACGTCGAGCCCCACTTTAAACAGGGGCTTGCCTTTGCCGCCGAGGGTGCTTTTGCCGGCAAGTACTTTGATAAGGGTTTTGTTGGCGGCGGTATTGGGGTCATCCTCAAAAAAGGCCAGGGCCGATTTGGTGTGGCCGGCTTTTACCTGGGTGTTAAAATCCTTCAAAAAGGCTACAATGGCGGCTTTTTCGGTAGTTTTTGCAGTTTTACAGGCAGCTATAAAAACACCGCAGGCGACGGCAACAGTAAACACAGCAACAATAAGGATAGGCTTGGTTTTCATGCGATAATGATACACAAATAAAATTATTTATGAAATGAATAATTCTGCCGTAGAGACGCAAAATATTGCGTCTCTACATCTTACCCACCTATAGACATCCTCTATAAGCTATAGATATTTCAGATAAAAGCCTCCGCTTTAAAAGCGTATATTTGTTGCATAAATTTTAATAAAACATCCATTATGTTAACAATAGGACAACAATTCCCAAAGTTTTCTAAAATAGCCGTAACAAGTCTTGAAAAAGGCAAAGAGTTTGAAACCATCACTTCAGACTTTTTAGTGAATGATGATAACGTTTGGACCGTAATGTTCTGGTGGCCAAAAGATTTTACTTTTGTGTGCCCTACAGAAATTGCCGAGTTCAACAAAAACTACGGCGAATTCCGCGACCGCGAAACCCGTTTAATTGGCGCTTCTACCGATTCTGAATTCGTACACGCTGCCTGGAGAAGGGACCACGACGACCTGCGCGATCTTAAATTCCCAATGCTGGCCGATACTTCGAAATCATTGGCAGAAGACCTCGGTATTTTAGAGCCTAACGAGAAAATTGCTTACCGCGCTACTTTTATTGTTGACCCTACCGGCATCATCCGTTGGGTATCGGTAAACGACCTGAGCGTTGGCCGTAACGTAAAAGAAGTTTTACGCGTGCTTGATGGTTTGCAAACCGATGAGCTTTGCCCATGCAACTGGGAAAAAGGCCAGGAAACCCTTACCGTTTAATATTAATACCCCTCTATATATAGCCCTTGCACCCATTGGGAGCAGGGCTTTTTTATACCATAACACATTCGTTTAGCCTCACCTAAACGGCGAAGCCCTCATGAAATAATCCTCTCCAAAGGAGAGGACTTCAATAAAAAGGAGAATTCATTTTATGAAGGGTTGGGATGAGGCTGCCGTAAAGCCTTTCTAAACTCACCACAACATATTTACCATGAACGAGAGTACCGAACTAATACAAGAGATATTGCAAAGCCTTGGCCTTGATGCCGCTTACCGCACCGCCAGCCTTACGCTGCTGGAGAAGGGCGAATCGCGCTACCTGCGCGATTTTAAGCTGAATTTCACCAGCACCCTTACCTCGGCCCACCTTAGCGAAAAAGAATGCGCCCTGCTTGGCCTAAGCACAGCGGTAAACAACAACAACCTGTCGCTTACCAACTACTATACTAAATACGCCGAAGCGCAAGGTGCCACTGCCGCAGATGTGGCCGAAGCCGTGGGCTGCGCATCGTTGCTGGCATCAAACAATATCTTCTACCGTTTCCGCCATTTTACGCAGAAAGAGAAATACACCCAGATACCGGCGCGCATCCGTATGCAGCTGATGATGAAACCGGTAACCGGTAAAGAGTTTTTTGAATTGATGAGCCTGGCCATTTCTGCCGTAAACGGCTGCGAAATGTGCGTAAACGCGCACGAAGACTCGTTGATAAAGCTGGGCACTACCGAGGAGCGCATTTTTGATGCCGTGCGCATAGCCTCGCTGGCAACCGCAACAGGTAAAATTATTTTCTGATAACGATTAGAAACAAAAAGGGATAATTATACATGCCCTTTTTGCTAATACTGTTAAGATGAAAATAATATGAAATTAAATTTGGGTTTGTTAATTAAAAACAACTAATTTTATAGCATAAGATTATAACACCTCTCCTATTCATAATTTTTATTAACTACAACTTTGTGAACCCGGGAGAGGGATTACAAATTTAATTGTTGATTTTTTTGGAGAAACCGTTCAGCTGATAAAGCTGAACGGTTTTGTTTTTTAGTGCGAGTCTGCTACTGCTTTTAGCTTCTTAAAAGGCTGCAAGTACAGCAGTGGTATTGAAAATAGCATCACCAGGCCCGATATCCAGTAGGCATCATCGTAAGTAAGCAGCATGGTTTGGCGCGTTACGGTGCCTTCTATCGCCGCATAAGCCATATGCAAGGCATCAGATACCGATTTGCCTTTGGCCATAAAGGCATGCTGATACATATTAAGGCGCTCGGTGAACGCCGGGTTATAAGGGTTGATATAGGTAATCAAATCGCTGCGGTGCTTGCCCATGCGTATGTGGATAATGGTAGTCAAAGTTGCGATACCAAATGAGCCGCCCAATTGCCTCATCATGTTGTTCAACCCCGAACCTTGCCCAATCTCAGGGCCTTTCAAATCGGCCATGGCAAGGGTAGTCAGCGGTACGAACAACAGCGCCATACCCACGCCGCGTATCAATAAGGGTACAAGCACATCACTTTGCCCCGTTTGCAGGGTAGAGTTGCTCAGCATCCAGGTGAATACGAAGAACAGGAACATCCCCGCAGTAGCCATAAACTGGGCCGGGATACCTTTGTTGAGCATCTTGCCTATAAAGGGCATCATAAATATGGTACACAAACCACCGGGGAACAACAACTCGCCTGTTTGCTGCGCGTTAAAGCCGAGCAAATTCTGACAAAACACCGGGAACACGAATACTGAACCGTAAAGCCCAAACCCCAGGATAAAGGACGTAAACATCCCCACCGAAAAACTTCGATGCCGCATAATGCTAAAGTTTACTATCGGGTGGTCGGTACTTAGCTCACGCCATATAAACACTATGGTGCCTAATATGGCCGTCACAGTTAAAACAGTGATATAGGTAGTTGCAAACCAGTCTTCCGACTCCCCTTTTTCGAGGATAGTTTGTAAGCTACCAACAGCTACTGCAAGCAAGGCAATGCCCCACCAATCGATGGGCTTCTTCTCCTGCTTGGGCGTTTCGTTGATAAAGGTGTACGTAAGGAAGATAGCCAAGGCCCCCACCGGGATGTTTACGTAGAATATCCATTGCCATGTGTAGTGCTCGGTAATCCAGCCACCTATGGTTGGCCCAACAGTTGGGCCTACTACTGCGCCTAAGCCAAATAAGGCTGTTGCGGTACCAATTTGCTCACGCGGCCAGGTTTCTATTAATATAGTTTGCCCGGTAGATATTAAACCACCACCGGCAAGGCCCTGTAATATACGGAAAGCAATCAGCTCGTTTAGCGTTTCTGCGTTGCCACAAAGGAACGAGGCAATGGTAAATACGATGATGGAGGCCAGGAAGTATTGCTTGCGGCCAAAGCGCCCGCCCAACCAGCCCGACATGGGCAGGATGATAACGTTTGCCACCGCGTAGCCGGTTACCACCCAGGCAATATCCTCCAGCGTAGCACCCAAATAACCTTGTATTTTAGGTATCGCTACGTTTACGATGGTGGTATCAATCAGCTCCAGGAGCGATGCCATAATTACCGTAATGGTAATTATCCATTTTTTAAAGCCAGTTTCAGCCATTGTATTAGTTGTTTGTAATCACCGAAACATCTACGCTCATGCCGGGGCGCAGTTTCGCTAAATCTTCTTTGCTTCCGCTCAGTTTAATTTTTACGGGTACGCGCTGTACTACTTTCACGAAGTTACCGGTTGCGTTATCCGGTGGCAGTAAAGAGAACTTAGCACCTGTAGCAGGCGAAAAGTTATACACTTCGCCCTCAACTTTTAAGCCTGGGTAAGCATCCACCTTAACATCAACTTTTTGCCCGTTGCGTATTTTATCCAATTGGGTTTCCTTAAAGTTTGCGGTGATGTAAAGGCTGTTATCGTTCACTACCGAGAACAGCGTTTGCCCTGCCTGTACCAGCTGGCCAACCTGCACGTTCTTTTTAGCGGCAAGGCCGGTAGCCGGAGATTTTACCTGGGTATAAGTAAGCTGGAGTTTTGCATAATCTATATCAACCTGCTTTTGGGTTACGCCGGTATTGGTAACCGTTAACTGGCTGCGGCTGGTAGCTACCTGCTGCAAAGCGGCTTTGTACTTGTCTTTTGCAGCATCGTAGTTGGCCTGCGCAACCTCAAGATCGGCTTTAGCCTGATCGAACTGCTGGCGGGTTACCGAACCATCCTGCACCAGGTTGGCATAACGGGCGTAATCTTTTTTCACTTTATCTAAGCGTGCACCGGCCGAGGTAACCTCCGCTTTCGCACTTGATGAATTGGCAGCGGTGGTTGATATCTGCGATTCGCCCACGCCAATGTTTGCGCTTGCGCCAACCTGTGCGGCTTGTGCCTGCTCTAATTTCACGCGGTAGTCGCGGTCATCTATCTTCACCAGCAGCTGGCCTTTGGCTACATGGGTGTTTTCTTCGAACATAATGCTATCCACATAGCCACCCACACGGGCTACTACCGGGCTTATGTCGCCATCTATCTGGGCATCGTCGGTATCAACGTGCTTGCTGAAATATATATATTCTTTTACGCCGAAAATGATACCACCGATAAGTATTACCCCTAGTATGATAGGAAGTACTTTATTAGGTTTCTTTTTGGTTTCTGTTTCTGGAGTTGCCATCGTATTTTGATTTAGTATTATTTGTTAAGAGTTCCGGTTGATTTTAATAAAGTGTAGTAAGCAAGGCCTGCATCTGCTTTGGCCAGTTCCAGGTTTATTTCGGCCTGGTAAAGTAAGGTTTGCGCATCGGCACGGTCGGTAGCCGATGATATATTGCTCTTGTATTTCGATTCCAGTATCCTGTTATTTTCTGTAGCCTGGTTTATAGAAGTTTGCAGCAGGGTTATCTTATCCAGCGCCGTTTTGTAGTTCTGGTAGCTTTGGTTCACCTCGTTTTTGATACGGTCGCCGGTGATGCCTTTGTCTATGATGGTTTCCTGTTGTTGCAGACGTGCCTCGGTAAGCTTGTTTTTATTGGTCCAAAGGCTACCGAAGTTCCAGCCGAGGGTGAGCCCTACCGATATCGGCGTAATAAATTTGCCGCTTTTTGGTATAGGGTTGTCCGATAACCCCACGTAGTAAGCACTGCCCGCTGCCGACAGCGTAGGCGATGTATTGGCTTTGATACTTTTGATGTTTACATCAGCTACCTGGGTGCGCAGGTCCATCTGCTTCAGTTCGGCACGGTGTGCAAAGGCGCTATCTAAATAAGTAGTAAGCGGTGCTGCTGTGTTGGCAGCATCGTTTATCTGCGCAATGTTCAGCTCGGTAGTTTCGGGTAGGCCCAGCAACACATCCATGTTATAATTGATGATGCGGCGGTTGTTCTCCAGGTCTATTCCGTTCAGCTCAATATTCGAGCGTTGCAGCTGGAAACGCAGCACATCGTTTTTGGTAACCAAACCCTGATCAAAGAAGCGTTGGGCCTGTTTTATCTGCGCATCTATCGTAGCCAGGTTCTGTGTCACTACCTTTTTTGCCTGCAATACCTTATAAAGGTTATAGTAGGCGCTGATAACGTTGTAGGCGATCTCGTCGCGGTCGTTCACGGCATCAAGGCGTGCCACCTGGGTAAGCAAGTTGGTGCTTTCGCGGGCGTATTTTAGTTTGTTGCCGGCCCATATTACCTGGTTGAGCGATAGCGTACCTAAGTATGCATCCGCGTTAGAGGGCAGGTTTACCTTGTCTTCGCCAAGGGTAAGGCTATTAGCGGGTATTTCGGCGTGGTTGTAACCAAAGCTTGCCTTGCCGGTTGGCAGTGCCTGATCTTTAGCTTGCTCAAACTGCGATACCGCACGGTCGATTTTCGATTGCGATAGTTTAAGCGTTTTGCTGTTGTCCAATCCCAGCTTAACGGCTTCGTCAAGCGTGATGGTCCTGTCTTGTGCCGCTGCCGGGTTGGCAATAAGCAATGCCGTAAATATTACGGCGATGCTACCCGCGGCCTTAACAGTTCTTTTCAATAGGTGAGGTTTCAAGGGACTATTATTTATGGTTGTCATGTGAGTTTTGCAAATAAGCTTTCAAAAGGTTCTTCAGGTATTTTTTAAGGCGGGGTTTCAGCTTGTCTTCCTGCACCGCTCCGTCTAACACATCGTAGCCTAATACTACTGATGAAATGTTCGGCGTGTTGATGATATAGTTTTTTGTACCGAATAATGTTGCTACCAATAGTTCCTGGTCGGTATCCGGGTTAAACTCGCCACTTTTTACGCCACTGGCAATAATGCTCTGAAAAACCTTAACGTTTCTCAGCACAATAGCGGTTATCCTATCCGTAAGATCTGATTTCTTTGTTTTGGATATTTCGCGATGCAGCATAATGTGAAAACAATTGTTGTTCACCACTTTCTCTACATAGCTTTCTATGTACTTATCCAGCTTTTCCCAGGCCGATATGCTGGTGTCGTTACCAATTTCGGCCAGGACTTGTTGAAACATGGCTATACGGCGTTCAAAAATTGCCAGGAACACGCCTTCTTTAGAGCCGAAGTAATAATTAAGCATGGCCATGTTAACGCCGGCCTCGCCGGAGATAGCACGGGTTGATGCACCATCGTACCCAAATTCTGCAAAGATTTTTTCAGCGACATCAAGGATATGATCCTTTTTATCTGTCTTATCTTTTTCCATTTCTTTTGTTTTCACGATGCAAAATTAATCAATCGTTTGATTAATAAAAATTTGTTGTGTCAGTTTTGTGTAAGACATTAACCGGGATTAAGCGGATTTGCGCGATTTATTGGATTTTATCTGCCTCATGGCATTTGTCCATCCCAACGACGATAAACTACGGTTCGAAATCCGGATTACTAATTTACCTAACCAAAGGTCAAAATCCCCTAAATCGTACAAATCTGCTTAATCCCGGTTCGGTCACCCCCATATAATATTATTGCTACACCATCCGCCCAATAGGTGTTTATAATATATTTGTTCTTATGAAGCGTATTTTGCTGTTTACCATCGCCTTATTTATTGTCAATCAAAGCCTTAAAGCCCAAACCGCGCCGCCAAGCGATATCGGCACCATACAACAAAATTTCAAAAAACTGAATGTTTTGGGCAGCGTACTATACATAGCCGCCCACCCCGACGACGAGAACACCCGCCTGCTGGCCTACCTGGCGCAGGAGAAGCATTACCGCACGGGTTATCTTTCGCTTACCCGTGGCGATGGGGGGCAAAACCTGATTGGTACTGAGCAGGGTGAACTACTGGGACTTATACGCACACAAGAATTGCTGGCCGCTCGCAGGGTGGATGGCGCAGAGCAGTTCTTTAGCCGCGCTACCGACTTCGGTTTTTCTAAGAACCCCGAAGAAACCCTGAAATTTTGGGATAAGGATAAAATACTGGGTGATATGGTTTGGGTGATACGCAAATTCAGACCGGATGTGATGATATGCCGCTTCCCTACTACGGGTGAGGGTGGCCATGGCAACCACACGGCTTCGGCAATATTGGCGCAGGAAGCGTTCAGCGCAGCGGCCGATCCAAAACGCTACCCCGAGCAACTGAAACACGGCGTTACCCCATGGCAAGCCAAGCGTTTGCTTTGGAACACCTTCAACTTCGGCAATACCAACACTACATCCGAGGACCAGTTTAAGCTGAACGTTGGCGGCTACAATCCTATACTGGGCCAAAGTTATGGCGAGATTGCTGCCGAAAGCCGCAGCAACCACAAAACGCAGGGCTTCGGCTCGGCCAGGCAACGCGGTGACGTATTCGAGTATTTTAAGACTATTTTAGGTGATGCCCCAAAAACCGACCTGATGGATGGCGTAACTACCACCTGGGCACGCATCCCCGGCGGCGCGCCGATAGGCGAAGAGCTGGCTGCTATCCGAAAAAAATTTAATGATGATTCGCCGCAGGCTTCCGTACCCGCATTGATAAAACTGCTGGATAAGGTGGATTTAGATTTTGCGAAGGATAAAGCTATGCAAACCGTGAGGCTGAAAGCCGGAGCCGTGGATGATTATACCTATTGGCATCAGCAAAAAACAAATGAGTTGAAAGACTTGATTGCGGCTTGTGCTGGGTTGTGGTTTGAGGCATATACCGCCGAACCAACCTATGCACAAGATGACCAAATGGCTATCCGCACGCAGGTAATCAGCCGCAATGGCTTGAATATCGTATTGAACGGATTAGAACTTATCCAATCCATGGACAAAGCAAACAGCCCGGCAAGCGCGAATGGCAGCAGGCCCCTTACGCACTACGATTTGGCGGTTACCAATAAGGCAATTCCGGCCGGCGATTTGCAAACATTTAATAATACCTGCGTTACAGGCGGCGTTTCGCAGCCTTATTGGTTAGAGGAGCCGCACCCGATAGGCAGTTACTATATAGATGATGATAATAAAGTAGGTAACCCGGAAAACCCCGACGCACCTACGATGAAGTTTTCCTTCTCGATTGCAGGCAAGCCCATGACCTTCTACCGCACCTTGCAATACAAATACGTCGACCCCGCACGCGGCGAAATTTACCAGCCATTGGAAATTGCCCCGCCCGTTACTGCCAACATTACCGAAAAGGTTTACGTTTTCAACGGTCCGCTACCCCAAACCGTTCAGGTGAAATTGAAAAGCTTCACTAACGCCGATGGCAGCGTAAGCATAAAGCCCATCGCGGGCTGGAAAATAAGCCCCGAAAAAATAGACTTTACGGGCAAGAAAAAAGGCGACGAATGGACCGTAGCATTTACAGTTGTGCCAACGGATGGTAAATCAAACACCGCCAACCTGGATGTAATTACCACAGCAAACGGCAAAGCATTCAGTCAGGGTTTGCTCAATATCAAATACAACCACGTGCCGGCTATTACCATATTCCCGCCGGCGCAGGCCAAGCTGGTGAATATCGATTTGAAAATTGCAGGCAAACGCATCGGATACATTGGCGGTGCGGGCGATTTGGTGCCCGATGCGCTGCGCGAAGTAGGCTACGAGGTGCATCAACTTACCGAAAGCGAAATACTGAACGGCGACCTCAGCATTTATGATGCCATCGTAACCGGTGTGCGTGCCTACAACGTAAACCCACGCCTGGCATACGAGCAGCCAAAACTGATGGAATACGTAAAGAATGGCGGCAACCTGGTGGTGCAGTATAATAACAACAACGGTTTGGTTACTAAAGAAATCGGCCCCTACCCATTCAAGATCGTAAATGAACGCGTAACCGATGAAACCGCGCCGGTAACCATCCTTGATAAAAACAACGCTATCCTGAATTACCCTAACCAGATAAGCCAGGAGGATTTTAAAGGCTGGATACAGGAGCGCAGCGTATATATGCTCAACAACATCGACCCTAAATATAAAACTCCACTACAAATGGGCGACCCCGGCGAAGGCCAAAGCAACGGCGCTGTTGCCGTTACCGAATATGGTGACGGTAGATTCGTGTACACCTCGCTGGCGTTCTTCCGCCAGCTGCCTGCCGGCGTGCCGGGCGCGTACAGACTATTTATTAACTTGCTGAGCAAGCCAAAGAATACGATAGGGCAATAGCGTTTCAGTATTTGCGCCGGGAGGTTGCTCTCTGTCGTCACTTCGGGGGAGGCTAAAGCGCAGTGCTTCGCTCCGCCCAAATACTGCATAAATGCAAAATGGTATCAACTGCCTTCTGCATATCCTGTATGCTCACCCATTCCTGCTTGCCATGGAAAGCGTGTTCACCGGCAAAAATATTGGGTGTAGGCAGCCCCATAAATGATAAGCGCGAACCATCGGTACCGCCACGTATGCTGCAAAGTTTAGGTTCCATTCCGGCGCGGCGTATCGCTTCTAATCCGTAGTCTACAATCTGTGGGTGTTGCGCCAGCACGTTTTTCATGTTTCGGTACTGTGGTTTTACCTCCAGCGTATAGCTTGCGTTGGGGAAGTTTTTCAACACGTTGGCTGTAATCTGCCTGATGACGTTAGCATGGCTGGCCAACAAATCCTCCTCAAAATCGCGTATGATGAAATCTATGGTGGCGGTTTCTACATGCCCGGCCATATCTACCGGGTGCACAAAGCCCTGCATGCCCTCCGTTCCTTCGGGCGATAAATCATGGGGCAGCGCGGCGATGATCAGTCCTGCAATTTTAATGGCGCTTTCCATTTTCCCTTTGGCAAAACCCGGGTGCGAGCTTACGCCGTTAATAGTAAGCCTGGCACCATCTGCCGAAAAAGTTTCGTTCTCGAGGTTGCCGGCGCTCTCGCCATCTATGGTGTAACAGGCAAATGCACCTATCTTCTCTACATTAGCTTTATCCACACCACGGCCAATCTCCTCATCAGGCGTAAACAATATCTTTATCGTGCCATGCTTTATCTCAGGGTGATTTATCAACTGGTAGCAGGCATCCATTATCTCGGCAACGCCGGCCTTGTTATCGGCACCCAGCAGCGTAGTACCCGATGCCGTTATAATGTCATTGCCCAGTTGGTTCTTCAAATCGGGGTGTTCGGCCATCCGCAAAACCTGGGTGCTATCGTCGGGAAGCACGATATCAGCTCCGCTATAATTATGATGCACCAATGGTTTTACGCCGGTGCCGCTGCAATCGGGTGCGGTATCCATGTGCGAGCAAAAGCAAACTACCGGTACATCCGGCTTATCGGTATTGCTGGTGATGGTGGCGTAAACATAGCCATGCTCATCCAGGTGCGCATCGGCCAGGCCTATCTCCAGCAATTCGGCAACCAGCAACCGGCCCAGGTCTTTCTGCTTTTCGGTAGAGGGGCAGGTTGGCGATGCGGGGTCTGATTGGGTATCGATAGCAACGTAGCGCAAAAATCTTTCGGCCGTTGTATAACTTAGTGCTGTGTTAAAATCCATAGAAAGCCTATATTAGTAAAAATTTATTGTGCCTGCGCCAGGCTGCGCAATTTGTGAATAATCTTAACTCAATTAGTTTGAAAAAGTATATTTTATTTGTTGCTGTCGTATTTGCTTTTGGCAAGGCTTGGGCCCAGTCCGGCTACAATTATAATAGCTTCGGCATAGGTGCCGGTGCCGGCCTGGTACACCCCCTGGCCGATCTGAAAAAAGGGTTTAACAACCAGGCTTACCATGGCGATTTTACCTATTACTACAACCCATATATGCCTATCGTGCTGGAATTCCAGGTTGGCAAACTCAGGGGTGGGGGCAATACCGTAGCCGAGGACAAAGATACCCGCAAATTCGAGAACAAATATAAAGTGCTGATGCTGCACCTCAACTATCAGCTGGGCGATGCCATCGATTATTACCGTAGCGATTTCCTAAACATCGTCAAGAATTTTTATGCCGGCATAGGCGTGGGTGTTATTTTTAATAATGTAGCCACCAATCGCTACAGCCTTATCGACCCGAGCTACCGTTTTCCCGGCGCCGATAAAACGACCAACATGATCGTGCCACTGCGTTTTGGCTACGAGTTTAAGATATACGATTATTACGGCGTGCCTAAGTTTGCCATAGACCTGGGCTACCAGCACAACGTTACTTTTGGCGAGGGCTTGGATGGGTACGATGACCCTACCTCAAAATTCAAGAATAACGCGCTGGATCAGTACCGCCAGATTAGCATAGGCTTTAAATACAATTTTGGCCACCAAACCAGTTACGATAAATCTATCGGGGGGAATTGAGTTGAATATCGAAGAGCTGCGCGATTATTGCCTTGCTTTGCCTGCGGTTGAAGAAGGATTCCCCTTTGGAGAAGATACGCTGGTGTTTAAAGTTGCGGGCAAGATGTTCTTACTGATAGGCCTCGCCGATGGGCAGCACTTCAACGCCAAATGCGACCCGGAGCGCGCGATAGAGCTGAGGGAACAATACGCCGAAGTACAGCCCGGCTACCACATGAGCAAAGTGCATTGGAACACCGTTTTTATGGGCGGCTCGCTTACGCGCAAGCAGCTGTTAGAGTTGATAGATCATTCGTACGATCTGGTGCTGAAAAGCCTCCCCAAAAAGTTACAGGCCGAAATAGCCGCTAACCAATAATTGCCGCAACATGCGCCTTATATTTGCCGCAACATGATGAAGAAAATACCGGCCCTGCTGCTTTGCCTATTTCTTTTTACGCAGGCAAACGCCCAGCTCACCCCTTTTGAACTAAGCAAGGATAAAAACTACTCGGCTACGCATGCCGAAGCTATTGCTTATTACCAAAAACTGGCGAAGCTATATCCGCAGATGCGCATGATTGATTATGGGATGACGGATGTGGGCAAGCCATTAACACTGATAGTGCTATCGAAGGATAGAGTATTCAACCCTGCACTCATCAAAAAACAGGGCAAACGCGTGCTGCTGATCAACAACGGCATACACCCCGGCGAGCCCGAAGGCATCGATGCCAGCATGATGCTTACGCGCGATCTCCTTAAAGGCAACAAGCTGCCCAAAGATGTGGTGATATGCATTATAGCGGTATATAATATTGATGGCAACATGAACCGTGGCCACTCGCGCGCCAACCAGAACGGGCCCGATGCTTATGGTTTCCGTGGCAACTACCGTAACCTGGACCTTAATCGAGATTTTATCAAAGCCGATAGCCGCAACGCCCTCGCCTTTACGCAGATACTCAATACCTGGCAGCCCGAAGTACTGCTGGATAACCACGTAAGCGATGGTGCCGACTACCAGTACGTAATGACGCTGATAGAAACACAAAAAGACAAGCAAAACCCTTTACTAGCCGATTATACCGCCAAAGTTATGACCGCCGACTTATACAAGGGTATGAAGAAAAGCGGTTTTGAGATGATCCCCTACGGCGCAGGCGAAAGCGGCCTGCCGGATAGCGGTATTGTAAGTTTTATGGAAACGCCAAGGTTTTCTACTGGTTTTGCCGCCCAGCACAATATGATCAGCTATATGACGGAGACGCATATGCTGAAACCCTTCGACAAACGCCTGTATGCCACCTACAACTTTATGGAGCAGCTGATAGCCATTTGCCAGCGCGATGCCAAAACCATAGGCGAGTTGCGCAAAAAGATTGACGCCCAGGTAAGCAAGCAAAAATCTTTCTCTCTGGCCTGGGCCCTGGACCAAAGCAAGGTAGATACCATTACCTTTAAAGGCTACCAGGCGGCATATAAACCCAGCGAAGTAAGCGGCCTTCCCCGTTTGTATTACGACCGCAACAAGCCCTACACCAAAACCATCAAATTCTTCAACACTTACAAGGCTACCGTAACAGTAGATAAACCCGTTGCCTACGTTATACCGCAGGCCTGGGGCAAGGTAATAGACCTGTTTAAATTGAACCGGGTGGCGATGAAGCGGCTGACGCACGATACCACGCTGAACTTGCAGATGTATTACATTGCCGATTACAAAACCGGCACACGGCCTTACGAGGGGCATTATATCCATACCGGCGTAAAGCTTACCCCGGTAGATAGCAAAATTAAATTTTACGCCGGCGATTACGTGGTATATGCAAACCAGCCCATCAACCGTTACATAGTAGAAACGCTGGAGCCGCAGGGCGTAGATTCGTTCTTCGCCTGGAACTTCTTCGATTCGGTGTTGGGGCAGAAGGAATACTTCTCTGATTATGTTTTTGAGGATATTGCGGCCGCGCTGCTAAAAACCGACCCTGAATTGCGCAAGAAGTTGGATGAGGAAAAAGCAAAAGACCCCAAACTGGCCGGCAACGCCGATGCACAGCTTAATTTCGTTTACCGCAATTCGCCCTATTTCGAAAAGACTTACCTGCGCTACCCCGTAGGCAGGTTACTAACTGATACTAAACTCGACCTGAAATGATGGAATACCTTACGATGGCCCCCGTGGCATCGGTAATTTTTGTACTAACGCTGGCCACATCGCTATGGGCATTTTCCGACCCTAATATCTACGCCAAATTTATCCTCAACCCCTACGAAGTATCGCGCGGGCACCGGGTTTTCACCATCATCACCAGCGGCTTGATACACGCGGACTGGAACCACCTGCTTTTCAACATGTTATCCTTCTACTTCTTTGCTTTTCAGCTGGAAGCGATGCTGGGGCACTGGCAGTTTGGCGTGCTGTATTTCGTGAGCATGATCCTGGCCGATTTGCCATCCATCCAAAAACATAAGGACGACTCGTGGTATAACAGCCTGGGCGCTTCGGGTGCTATCAGCGCGGCGCTCTTCAGCTTTATTTTATTTCATCCAAAGGCAGATTTGAATTTGCTGTTTATCCCCATCCCGATAAAGGCATACATTTTTGGCGCTTTGTACCTGGTTTATTGCCATTTTGCAGCAAAGCACGCCCGCGATAACATCAACCACGATGCGCACTTATTTGGCGCGCTGAGCGGTATCCTGATTACCATTATCCTCCACCATACCATCATCAGCGAATTCGTTAACCAGTTTTAGGGGGGTATTTTTTCCAGTTTTTGTTTTATAGAAAATTGAAAAAATGTTTAGGATTGCGCCGACATCCAGGAGCGTCGACATCCCATATTTTTATTTTTGAAGCCCCTTAATTTTTACAAAAACCCTTAAAAAACCTGTGTTTTTCGGAGTTTTTTGGTGTTTTTCGAAGAAAATCATAATGCCCTTAGTTGAGCGGAGCGTCTATTTTTACGCAATTGAAGGCCTGGAATCGCAAAAAAATTTCCAGCTTTTTCCAATAAATCATACCTTTTCACGCATGGTTTTCCAGGAAATTCCAGCTTTGGAAATGGCACGGGCCTCTGCTTTAAGGGTGCAGCGTAATGTCCGAAGCCGGGATGCGCTCACCATCGGCATCGAACAAAAAGCTGATGGGCTGGTTGGGGTTTTTGATGATTTCCAGAAGCAAAAAGCCCCAGTTCTTCCAGAAGCTTTCCAGCACTTGTCCGTAAGTTTTGTTGGTCCAGTCGTCGAATAGCGGTTTACTGCTGATGCCGCGCAGGGGCATAGCCTCCACGAAAATATCTTCTCCAACCGGCATCACCTCATACTCGGGCAGGCGGTTGAACAGGTAATTAGAATAAAACACCCTCGCCGAAAACTCTTCGAATTGGATGGGGTGCAGCGTATCGTTTTTCAGTTGCTCATAAAGCTCGCGGTGGTAGCTGCCGTTGGCGCCGTTATCCTGCAGGCACATCACCAGTCCAAAATCGCCTACGCGCAGGGCAAAGGTTTGAGTGTTTATCTCGTCACGATAGCCAAACTCTTCGGCATGATTATCCACCTTAAACAAAAACAGGCTGTAGGGCTTAAAACCATCAAAAGTTATGGGCAGGTTGATGCTCTGCAGCATCAGGTGCAGGTGGCTGAATTTATGGATGATGGATTGCGAGATGTTGAACTCTTCGCCCTGTGCATGCTGAAGCTTTATGCCGGCCTGCAATTCGTTAAAAACAATACCGTACAAAAGTTTGCATACCCATTGGAAAAGCCTCAGTTCGTCCAAAGCTTTTACCCCCTCGTAGCCGAGGGCAAATGCGGCGGCAATCTCCGCTTCCAACGGCTCCAGGTAGTTTTCATTTACGGCCGCAGAGCAGGGGATCTTCAGATCCTTATAGGTAGCAATGCTTTCGTCGAGCAGCTTAAAGGGCTTATCCTCCAGGCTATAACGGCTCATCAGCCATTGCGGAAACACCTGTATCTTTTCTTCGGCGCTGCTTAAGGTATCCCCCGTTAAAAAACATTTGGTGTTGCTGAAATTGAAGGTGCTGAAGGGGTGGTAAATTTGTGCCGCCATGGCGGCAAAGATAAGCAGGTTTCAGACTTATTATTTTAGCTTTGGGTTTTATGTAGTAAAAATGACTTTATCCCTCTTAAGCCTCTCGCAAAACGAGCACGAGATTTACAAGCGGACACAATATCGTTTAAACGGCAATTCATCCACCAAAGATGAGTGGCAGGACGATATGTTAATATTGGATAATTATAAGGCCATCCATAGCGAATACCTCCGCATTTTCCATGAAGCAGAGGATGAAGCCACAAGGCTCGAAGCAATCAAAAGGTTGGTTTATCTGAATTGGGAATCGATAGTAGAACCTGACTGGCTCACAGGGATAGACGATTTGGACGAAGACGTTATTTTTGAATCGTACAAAATTCTGAACGACTATATGAAACAGGGCAAGTTCGATGCAGAGTTTGCCTGGATGCTAAGCCATTACGCCGTTTGGGATTACGCCATCCTGCAATTCGTTGAACATAAACTCCCCGAGTTGACACAATTCGTACAAACTATAGATATTTCTAAAAAGAAGTTCCCCGCCGTGCAGCCCGCAGGCACATTCCATAACCGCGGCCAAATGGGCATTTACTGGGAACTGATGATAAAACCCGACGCTTAACCATCATGAAGCTTACTTACCAGCCCTTCGAGCTACAGCTAAAACACACTTTTACCATCGCCAAATTCTCGCGCACCTCTACACCGGTTATGCTGCTGCAGGTTGCGCACGAGGGTCACACCGGCTACGGCGAGGCCTCTATGGTGCCCTATATGGGCGAGAGCTACGAAACCGCTAAGGAATTTTTAGCTAAGGTTGATGCCGCAGAATTTAAATATCCGTTCGATTATAGCGCGATTACCGCCTACCTGGACAGCCTCGCGCCGGGTAACCCCGCCATAAAAGCGGGCATTGATATTGCCCTGCACGATCTGGATGGCAAGCTGCAAGGCAAGCCCTGCTGGGAGCTGCTGGGCACTGATCCGGCCAAGATGCCCATCACCAGTTTTACCATCGGGATAGATACCAAAGAGGTCATCATCCAAAAACTGAAGGAGGCCGCCGATTTCAAGATCATCAAAGTAAAGCTGGGGCGCGATAACGATAAGGAGATCATCCAAACCATACGCTCGGTAACCAACGTACCGCTCTTTGTAGATGCCAACCAGGGCTGGACCGACCGCAAGCAAAGCCTCGACCTGGTTTACTGGCTAAAAGAACAGGGCGTGGTTTTGATAGAACAACCGATGCTGAAAACCGACGTGGATAGCAACGCCTGGCTTACCGAGCATAGTCCGCTCCCGCTTATTGGCGATGAAGCCGTGCAACGCCTGCCCGATGTAGAGAAAGCCAATGGCGTTTACCATGGCATTAATATCAAACTAATGAAATCTGCCGGGATGCACGAAGCCAAGCTGATGCTGGATAAAGCCCGCGAACTTGGCCTGAAGGTAATGATAGGCTGCATGACCGAAACCAGCTGCGCCACCCTCGCCGCCGCCGCCCTTGCCCCACAATGCGATTTCGCAGATTTGGATGGGCCGTTCCTCACGAGTAATAATCCCTACAAACTGCCGGAGTTTATTGATGGGAAGTGGATGTTGAGCGATATGCCGGGGTTGGGGATAGAGGGATGAGAACCTAATTACAAACGACTTTTAACTCGAGCTACTTTATCGAAATAAATATTGGCACTATCTATATCTGTAGATTTTATTCCTGTCATGACGTCGTCAGTGATAAAAAAAGAGTTTGTGATTAAATGCGCTTTATTGCTTTTTCCGTAACTATACCAAGCATAGGCTTTAATAAATACTGAGTCCTGTTTTATCGCATTAACGGGTATCCCCCAATAAGGTAAAATTGCTTTGTTTCCTCCAGGTACTACACGGAATTTTTCGCCAGTGCCAGGGTCTATATGAAAATGCCCATATTTTCGAGATATTAAATCTACTCGAAATTTAATATCTCTGATAACACCCTCATTAAGCACGGCTATCGAAATAATTATATCATAAGTGTGTTCAGATTTGCGGTTAATCGGTTTAAATTCTGGACTTCCCGGAACTATTGCCACCATAGGTTTGACAACCGGAAACTCGTTTTTTTGAAAGACTTTGACGGTATCTTTTTCTTTTTTTATAATATTTATAGGGATAATACGAGAAAAACTCGGAACATCTGTTGTGGGTTCTTTTTTATTTGACTCTATAATAAAATTTATTATTCCTGCAATTATGACTAGTGTAAGAATCATTAAATACTTGAATTTTTTCCACCCTTTAAAGGATCGCTCAGCGGGCTTTGGTATCTGACTGACACCAATTAAAACAGCTATTATAATTCCCCAAGCGGCAAGCGTCATAATTAATGCTAATATAGTTAACAAAAATCATTTTTTGTTTTCATGGGATTACCAGTTGTCTTCATTTTAGCTTAATTATAAATTTAACCGTTAGCTATAACAGATTTAGTTAAATAAGCAACATATGTTATAGTCTTAAAGCAACATATCTTATTAATGGCAAAATCAAACTACAAATCGTTAAATATTAATTGTCGTTATAACAATAAAACATTTAATTTCATCGCACCATTTTTATCGTTCGCCCATGAAATCACGAATCTTATTGCTGCTGGCCGCGCTGCCCTTTTTTGCAAACGCCCAAACACCAACCAAAACCTACCACATCAAATCTCCGGATGGTAAAATAGATATGACCGTTAACGCCGGCGCCACCATCAACTGGGCGGTAAAATACGCGGAGGCGGACGTGATCACGCCATCTAACGTATCGCTGGTTTTGGGCAACGGCTCGGTATTGGGCCTCAATGCCGTAGTAAAAAGCGACAAGACGAGCAGCAAGGACGAATACTTCAATACCCCCATTTACAAAAGGGAGAAGGTACACGATAATTACAATCAGCTTATCCTGAAGTTCAATGGCGATTATGGGCTTATCTTCCGCGCCTATAACGATGGCGTTGCGTACCGGTTCACTACGGAATTCAAGGAAACCATTACCCTGAAGGATGAGGAGGCGAACTTCAATTTCGCTGCCGATAACCAGGCCTACCTGCCCTTCGTGAACGATTTCCGCGCCAAGGATAAATGGAACACCTCCTACGAAGCGCACTACGATACCGTAAATGTATCCGCAGTAAAAAAAGACACGCTGGCATTTTTACCCGTGCTGGTAAAAATAAACGATAACCTAAAAGCCGCCATTTTAGAAGCCGATATTGAAGATTACCCCGGCATGTACCTTACAAATGGCAAGGGCAACAGCCTGCACGGCACCTTTGCGCCTTTCCCGCTCGACCAAACAGCAGGCGGCTACGCCAACATGAACTACATTGTAACGCGCCGCGCCGAATACATGGCCAAAACCGACGGCACGCGCTCGTACCCATGGCGGGCGGTAATCATCAGTACCGAAGATAAACAGCTTGCCGATAACGATATGGTTCAGAAGCTGGCATCGCCATCGCGCGTGGCCGACCAAACCTGGATAAAACCCGGCAAAGTAGCCTGGGACTGGTGGAACGACTGGAACATCACGGGCGTTGATTTTAAAGCGGGTATCAACGTACCCACTTATAAGTACTACATCGATTTTGCTGCGGCCAATAAATTGGAGTACATCATCATAGACGAGGGCTGGTCGAAAGATACCGACCTTAACCAGATATCACCCGATATCAACATAGAAGAACTGGTTGCTTACGGCAAGGAGCGCAACGTGGGCATCATACTATGGGCAAGCTGGTTTGCCACCATGCAGCAAACCGATGCCGTGTTCGATAAATATGAAAAAATGGGCGTGAAGGGTTTCAAGATAGATTTTATAGACCGCGACGACCAGTTTGCCGTAAACTCTTTGTACGATATTGCCCAAAAGGCCGCTAATCATCACTTATTGGTAGATTATCATGGCATGTACAAGCCATCGGGTTTGCAGCGCACTTTCCCCAACATCCTCAACTTCGAGGGTGTAAAAGGCCTCGAAAACATGAAATGGGGCGTAAATAACCAACCGGGCTATGATGTGAGCATCCCCTATATCCGCATGCTGGCCGGTCCGTTAGATTATACGCCCGGCGGTATGCGCAACGCCAACAAGGGAGCCTTCCGCCCTGTAAACAGCAACCCTATGACACAGGGCACCCGCGCCCATCAGCTGGCGATGTACACTATCTTCGAGGCGCCTTTGCAAATGCTGGCCGATAACCCAACCACCTACAAAAAAGAACAGGAAAGTACGGATTACATCGCATCGGTACCCACCACCTTCGATGAAACCGTTTCATTGGATGGCAAAGTGGGCGAGTTCGTGAGCATTGCCCGCCGCAAAGGCACTACCTGGTACTTAGGCGCCATGACCAACTGGGACGACAGGGAAATAACTATCGATCTGTCTTTCCTGGGCGAAGGCAGCTACAAAGCCATCATCTTTAGCGATGGCGTAAATGCTGACCGTAACGGTACCGATTATGTGCGCAAGGAAGTAACGCTGACTTCAAAAGATAAGTTAACGGTAAAACTGGCCTCCGGCGGCGGTTGGGCAGCGAGGTTTGAGAAACTGAATTAAGGGTCGATTTATTTACAAAACATCCCGTCGTCATGCCGAATTTATTTCGGCACCCCACACGGCAGGTGGGCGGCATGCATAGCGGTTAAGCATAGTGGTTACTTTTATGATGGAGTGCTGAAAAGATTTCAGCATGACGGTTATTCACAAAATACCCCCCGTCGTCATGCCGAATTTATTTCGGCACCCCACACGGCAAGTAGGCGGCACGCATAGCGGTGACTTTTATGATGGGGTGCTGAAAAGATTTCAGCATGACGGTTTTTTATAAACTGCGGCCGTCGTCGCGCCGAATTTATTGCTGTTTATTTCGATTACCTTTGCCTGTATAACACCTATCTGATAAAAATGTCGTCGCACCACATCGTACGCGAAAAGCAGGAACCTGCCCTACTGGCCCTCGGGTTAGACACCTTCGACCCCGAACTATTGGGCCAGCTGCTGGAGTGGAGCCCAACCGTTATCTGCACGCCAGCCACTGCCGAGCAAATAAACGCTTATGGCATTAAGATAGACATCGTAATAGCCGATGAGCCGGAACCGGGGATGCAGTCGGATGTGAAATTAATCCCCACCGGAAACGGCGATATCATCAGAGCGGCTTTAGATTACCTCATCGCTTCGGGTTATGGCGCCGTAAATATCATCACCGATGAGTTTGTACTGGCTGATTTTGAAGCACACGCGGATAAAATAAACTTGGTGATATTTTGCGGGGAGAGGAAGATATTTCCGGTTACTAGCGGCTTCAAAAAATGGAAACCAGCGGGGGAGATGGTGGAATTGCTTTCTGCGCCAAGCGGCTTAAAAACCGAAGGGCTGAACCAGGTAAGCGACGGGGTTTATCAAACTGCCCTCGATGGGTTTTATACGCTGCAATTTAGCCAGGCTTTCCTTTTCATAGCAGAGCAGCTTTAACACTCGTTGAACCAGCTGTATTAGCGTAACAAATAACTGCGCCAATCATCTAATTTTAAAATAACCAACATGAAAAAAATCTTACTCCTTGCAGCCATCGTAATCGTTTTTGCATCCTGTACCGAAAACTACTCTAATGGCGAACGCATTGGCGTAATTACGCAGGTATCTAACACCGGTGTTTTCTGGAAATCGTACGAGGGGCACCTTAATGTAACCCAAACCGGCATGAACAGTAGCGTGCCGTTTGATTTTTCGATAGATAATGACCACGAGGACCCTAAAGTAGTAAAGACGCTTTTGGATGCTGCGCAAAACGGTTGGAAGGTAAAACTGCTCTACCACGAATCCCGGGGCAAAAACTGGTTCGACAACCGTGGCGAAACCAACCATTTTATTGAAAAAGTGGAAGTGCTTGATAAAAATATGGCATCATTGTTCAATAACAAAAGCCAGCCTGAACGCCAGGGCCATATCATCGATACGATTTATGTTGTGATTGATAAATCGCAATTGAAGAAGAAGTAAGCTTCTGGGTGATACGGCTATAATTTACTGTGGCCGGTGAGATTAACGTAGAGACGCAATATTTTGCGTCTCTCGCTATTCATTACAGCGCATTTGGTTTTATGCGGCGCTCTCAGACGCAAAATATTGCGCCTCTACGGGCACAAAAAATAATTTAACACCAATTAAACCGTTGATAGTTATCTTAGTCTGTAATTATATCCGCGTAAAAACGGGCAACAACAATCATTCAAAACAAGATGACATATAAAAAATTCCTTTCGATAGCCTTCGGCGGCCTTTTACTGGCCTCGTTGGCTTTACCTGCAGCTGCACAACGCAGAGGCGGCGGCGGTGGTGGTGGCGGCTTTAGTCGCGGTGGTGGTGGTTCGTCGGGCGGTGGGTTTAGCCGTGGCGGCGGAGGCTTCAGTCGCCCATCTGGTGGTGGGTTTAGCCGTCCATCGGGTGGTGGTAGCTTTAATCGCCCGTCTGGCGGTGGTGGCTTCAACAGGCCAAACAGCGTAGGCGTGGCCCCACAGCGTGGCGGCTATTCGCAAGGCGGCGGCTTTAACCGCAGCCCACGCGTAAACGGCGGCGGTTTCCAATACAACAGGCCAAACGGCGGCGGCTTCAACAGGCCAAATAGTAGCTTCAACAGGCCGGGCGGCAACTACGGTTACCGTGGTGGCAATTACGGCCGTGGCTCTTTCGGCAATCGTGGCGGCAACTATGGCCGTGGCGCATATGCATACCGTGGCGGCACTTATCGCGGCGGGGTGTACCGTGGCGGCACATGGGGCCGCGCATACTATGGTCCGCGTTATTTCAACCGTGGCTACTATAACTACCGTGGGTATTATAACTCTTACTATTTCCCGCGCATCGGGTTCAGCATAGGCGTGTTGCCATTCGGTTACTACCCTTTCTATTGGGGCGATAACCAATATTACTACAGCGATGGCCTTTACTATCGCCAGTATAACAACCAATATACCGTTGTGGAGCCGCCAGTGGGCGCACAGGTAAACTCTTTGCCATCAGGCGCGGAAGCTATCACTATCAACGGTGAGCAGTACTACGAAGCCAATGGCGTGTACTACCGCGCAGTTACTAAAGACGATGGCACCCAGGTGTACGAAGTTGCCGGCAAAGACGGCGAACTGAATACTGCCGACGGCCAGGACGATCAATCATACCAGGGCAACGATGCACCGCTTAAAATTGGTGATGTGGTTGACCAGTTGCCGCAAGATTGCCGCAAAATAAAGGTAAACGGCGAAAAACTTTACGTTGCCCCGGATGGTACTTACTTCCAGGAAGCATTGGACGAGGACAACAACACCGTTTACAAAGTAGTTGGCTTACCGTCAGACGATGACGCTGTAAGCGGACAATAATAGGTTATTACATAATAAAGAAAGGGTACTCCGGATTGCGGGGTGCCTTTTTTGTTTAGGGCTGATTCTGAAAGGCCAAGAATTGTCGAAGGAATTCCTTCATAGCTATAATTCGAATTATTTTCTGAGACGTAATTATTGTATCTTGTTAGAAAAACCAGATATGCGCCCTATAGATACGGATGACTACAATATTGTAAAACTATGCTGGGATAGTAAAAGCGATAAACTTGCTATCCTCCATATCAAAAACGATAGGTATTGTATAGATATTCATGATAAACAAGGCCTGGCATGCAAAACTGTAAACTCGTGGCTTTACGTTCATAAACCGGTACGCGACGACCTTCACAAGCAGGATGACAATATTGCCGGCTTTAAAACCCTCAAACAGCTTTGTGGCTTTGAATTGGACTGTGAGAAAGAAATTATTCTCGTTGCAGGAGTTTTTGCGGATTTTTTAGATTGGAATGTAAAATCCGACCAACTAAGAAAGCCGCGTTACGTTGGCAATTTTTTACGGCTTTATAACCTGAAAGGAGAGCTGATACATGAACATAAATTCGAAGTAAGCGATAGAAGCCCAATGAGTTCTTCTTGGCTTTTGGGCGATAGACAGATTTTGACCTACATGCAGAATCAATATCATCCCGGTTACGATGTAACGGTATTAGTATGGAATTACGAAAACAAATCCGCTTACTCGTTAGAACTATTGGATAACGAACAAATCCAATTAACAGCAGAGTGCGACTTTGAATATATCGAGGACCCCGCCACCCACCGGCAAAAAAAACTATTTGGTTTTTTCGGTAAAAATCCAACTTATGGCGTTTCCTCTACACGCGTTATAGACCTTTCGGATTTGAATACGCTGAAAATTGTTTACGCATTGGATGATTATGGCGACGGCAATCCAATGCATTTAATATTCAACTCATTGGGCGATAAGGTTTGCTACTTGCAGTATAATTCTCCTGGTAATATTGTAATATTCGAACACTCCCTTGCGTCGCCTCAACTCGAACCTAAAATCATCCCTACACACCTTCATCATAATATTGGCATAGTAGAAGCACATTACCTCACCGACGAGAAAGTGTGTATTGTTACTGGTGATACTATAGTTGTTTTTGATTTGACTGCTGAGCGCAAAGAAAATACGATACGCCGCGATAGCGTATCGCCATATGTATTTTCCACTTCTGCCGTTTACTATTTCCGGCACGGGGAGCTGTTGCATTATCCCGAAGAAGAAACGCCAGCTTAGCTATCTTGCCTTCCATTTTATTCTCCCCACCCTATATTATGTTTCTTAACTTTGCCCCATGATTGATGTGGTATTAAAAAAGGGGAAAGAGAAAGCGGTGTTGCACCGCCACCCCTGGGTGTTTTCGGGCGCCATAGAAAAGGTGAAAGGCAAACCAGCCAATGGCGAGATCATACGCCTGCTGAGCAGCCAGGATGCTTTTTTGGCTTACGGGTTTTACAATAGCCAATCGCGCGTGGCAGTACGCCTGCTGGAATGGGACGAAACGGTGGCCGTAGACGATGCCTGGTTCCGCGAAAAAGTGCGCACCGCTGTTGCCGGGCGCGCCCATATCCTGGCCGATGGCAGCACCGATACCTGCCGCCTCATCTTCAGCGAGTCTGATTACCTGCCCGGCCTCATCGTAGATAAATACGCGGGCCATTTGGCTGTACAGGTGCTTACATCGGGCATGCAGGATGCCATGCCGGTTATTATAGATGAACTGAATGCCCTGCTTAACCCGCTAAGCATATTCGATAAAAGCGATGCCACATCGCGCGCGCACGAAGGGCTGGAAACCACCAACGTGCTGCTTGCCGGCAGCCAACCGCCCGAACTGGTGATGGTAAAAGAAAACGGCATCGCCTACGGCATCAACATCGCCGAAGGGCAAAAATCGGGCTTTTACTGCGATCAGCGGTATAACCGCAAGCTGCTGGCTAGCTACGCCGAAGGCCTGAAGATATTGGATTGCTTTAGCTATACCGGCGGCTTTACGCTGAACGCCCTGCGCGAAGGTGCAGCATCGGTTACCAGCGTAGATAGTTCGGCCCTGGCTATTGAAACTTTAACGGAAAATATCCGCCTGAATGGCTTTGGAGAATCGGTGCATAGCGCCATCAAATCAGATGTAAACGCCCAGTTGCGCAAATTTAGAGACGAGGGAGAGAAATTCGATATCATTGTGCTGGATCCGCCTAAGTATGCGCCATCGCGCTCGGCATTGGATAGGGCTTCGCGGGCTTATAAAGATTTGAACCGATTGGGCATGCAATTATTGAATAGCGGTGGCCTGCTGGCCACTTTCTCCTGCTCGGGTGCTATGGATATGGAAACCTTTAAACAGGTGCTGGCCTGGGCCGCGCTTGATGCAGGCAAGCAGGTGCAGTTCATTTACCAGTTTCACCAGCCCGAAGATCACCCTGTGCGGTCATCCTTCCCGGAAGGGGAATATTTGAAGGGCTTGCTTTGCAGGGTGTGGTAAACAGCCCCGTCGTCCTTGCGAGCGATAGCGTGGCAATGACGCTCCATTAGGGCAAAAAAATATCGAGCAGCGAAGTATTAGGCTTCATTGTTCGATATTTTCAAAATTTTAGGGCAGAGGGGCGCTGCCAACCGGATAAACTTAAGTAAACGTTATTCCAAAGTAATCTGCCTTTTGATGCTTTCTTCCAGTGAAATAAAGGTCTCGGTACGCTGTATGCCCTTTACGCTTTGTATCTGCTCGTTCAATACCTCACGCAGGTGGTTGGTATCGTGGCAAACAATTTTGGCGAAGATACTCCAGCTACCTGTGGTGTAGTGCAGCTCCACAATCTCGGGCACCATTTTCAGCTGTTTTACCGCCTCGTTGTACTGCGAGCCCTTTTCCAAAAAGATACCTAAAAACGCAGTAACGTCATACCCAAGCTTCTGCGGGTTCACTTCAAGGCTTGCACCCTTTATCACGCCCAATTCTTCCAGCTTTTTCATCCTAACGTGGATGGTTCCGCCAGAAACAATCAACTCTTTTGCAATCTCCGTATATGGTGTTGTTGCATTTTTCATCAAAATCGACAGAATTTGTATATCCAGATTGTCAATTTCTAAATTTTGGGGTTTTCTGTGAGGCATATATTTTAATATCTATATTCAAATACAAGTTTAATTAAAATTAAAGTAAAAATAAAAATATTTTGTTGAAATATTTGCAAGGAATGGTAAAGTCCTTTAAATTTGTATTAAGCAAATGAGAATTGCTGATTGTTCTTTTAAAAAAATAAATTGTTGGGTGGTGAAATTTTTGGCAGACACACCTCCTTGTCGCGGTGGCGGAGATAATGGAAAACCCGAAGCGGGCTAACCACTCTGTGAAGGTTCGAACCCTTCCCCAACAGCAAGCTAAACGCAAGGTTTAGTTTATATCCTGTAGGATGGTGAAATTTTTGGCAGACACACCTCCTTGTCGCGGTGGCGGAGATATTGGGAAACTCTTAGCAATAAGAATAACCACTCTGTGAAGGTTCGACCCCTTCTCCTACAGCTCTTCTCATAATTTAGGTTTATAATTGGTTAGTAAAGGCCCCTGCCCATCAGGGGCTTTGCTGTTTTATAAGGTTTTTGTTTTCGCTGATTTTTCAATGTTTTTTTCCGCCCCCTGATTTTTCGCGTATCATTTATTATCGGTGCTCAAGAGGGCTCCGCAGCTCGTAGGATTTAAGGATGACCTGGTTTACTCGCTAATGAGCGTGCAGGGGGGATGGCCGGAGGTTTAGGCAAAAGTATTGTACAGAAATGCAGGCAGCATATTTCGCTGCCTGGCTCACAGCGTAAATTAACCGGCAGCTGCCGCAATCTGTTTTCGCTTACCGCCCCTTTTTGGCGTCGGGGAATTTCATGCGGTAATCAACATCAACGGCACCTTTAGAGATATCGTTCAGCTTTTTTTCAATCAGGCGTTTGCGCAGGGGGCTTAGCTTATCGGTAAAAAGCTTACCTTCTATATGGTCGTACTCGTGCTGTATAACGCGGGCCGCCATACCTTTAAAGGTAGCTTCGTGGTGTTTCCAGTCCTCGTCGTAGTAACTCATGCGGATAACCGGCTTGCGCGATACATCCTCCCGTATATCAGGTATGCTGAGGCACCCCTCGTTGAACGACCACTCGGTGCCTGTTTCTTCCAGTATTTCGGCGTTGATGAATGCCTTTTTAAAGCCCGCTAACTCAGGCTCTTCATCATCGAAGGGCGAAACATCCACCACGAATAAACGCATGCTCATGCCTATTTGCGGGGCAGCCAGACCAACGCCGCGCGCGCCGTACATGGTATCGTACATATTGCTAACCAGTTCTTTTATATGTGGGTACTCATCAGGCTCAATAGCCGGGGCCTTACGCCTCAAAACCGGGTCGCCGTATGCTACGATAGGATATTTCATCCTGCAAAAATAAGCGATTTATTACTTAGGCTCAAATAATAAGGTTATCATACGGTCATTATCAAAAATTTCGTTGCTAATTTCAAGCAGGCTTTCGGCTGTAACAGCGTTGATCTTATAGAAAATATCCTCCAGCGAATCAATGCGATTAAAATCGAGCAGGCTTTTGGCCATACTGATAATGAGGCTCATGCGGCTCTCTTCGGCCAGGGCTATCTGGCCTATGAATTTCTCCTTGGCTTGCTTCAATTGCACGGTGCCTATCTTGTTATCGCGCAGTTTTTTCAACTCTTTGTGTACCAGCTTAAGGGCTTTATCGGCTTTGCCGGCGTCCGTGCCGAAATAGATGGAGAAGATGCCCGTATCGGTAAGCGAGGTGTAATTGCTCTCGATAGTGTATGCTATCCCGTGTTTCTCGCGAATTTCAAGGTTTAGGCGGTTGCTCATGCCCATGCCGCCAAGCAGGTTGTTCAGCAACAGCAGGCCGTATTTGTTTTGATGTGCCGATGGATAAGCCCGGCCGCCCAAAATGCAATGCGTTTGCGATATGGGCTTCTGCACCACATGGTACCCACCAGGTGTGGCGGGCGGCGTTATGCGGTGTTTCTGATGGGTGTTCTCGGGCACCAGCCCAAAGTATTTCTCGCAAAGCTTTATCAGTTTGCCAAACTCATAATCGCCGTAAACCGCAAACACCATTTGATGGGTGTTGTTATTGGCTTGCATAAATGCTGCGATATGCTCACGGTTGATAGCAGCTACAGATTCTGGCGTGCCCAGGATATTCTGGCCTATTGGGTGCCCGGCGAAAAGGCACTCCTCAAAATCATCTTGTATCGCTTCTTCGGGCTGGTCGAGGTAGCTGGATATTTCGTCCAGTATTACGCCGCGCTCTTTTTCCATCTCATCCTCGGGGAACGTAGAGTGGAACAGGATATCTTCGAACAGGTCTACCGCGCGCTCCAGGTGTTGTTTCAACAGCGAAGCGTGTATGCAGGTGTACTCTTTGGTGGTGTAGGCGTTAAGATCGGCGCCAACCAACTCCAGCCGGTTAAGTATCTGGGGTGTGTTGCGGCGCTCGGTTTCTTTAAAAAGCATATGCTCTATAAAATGCGCAAGGCCCTCCTGCTTAGGCAGCTCATCGCGCGAGCCGGCATTTACTATAAAGCAGCAATGCGTTATGGGCGATGGCGAATATTTGAATAATATGCGGATGCCGTTGGGCAGGGTGTGGACGTAATGGTCTGTCATTCGGCCACAAAGATAATGTTTAAATCAATTGCTGCGCGCCATACAGGCCTAACAGGCTGTTTCACAATATTGTTTTTTAACTTGGGTGATGATAATTTTACATGCATTTAAACATATTTATTTTATTTTAGTACGATGAAACTACAGATAGCCGACCTGGAATTTGAGCCGCTGATATCATATGAGGAGATACAACAACGCATTAGTGAATTAGCGCAGCAGCTAAACGAAGACTTTGCAGGTAAGGAGCCCATATTTGTAGGCATATTGAACGGCAGTTTTATGTTTATTGCCGATTTGGTGAAAGAGATAACGCTGCCCAGCCAGGTTACCTTTACTAAGCTGGCTTCGTACTTCGGCGGTGTATCCAGCACGCAAACCATCCGCGACGATTTCGACCTTACCGGCAACATAGAGGGTCGCGACATTATCCTGATAGAAGACATTATAGATACCGGCAACACCATACGCTATCTTATAGAAAAACTAATGGTTCGCAAACCCGCCTCTATCACTGTGGTATCGCTGCTGTTTAAGCCCGATGCCGTTATTTATAGTGTGGAGGAATTGAAATATGTAGCTTTCCAGGTGCCGAATGATTTTGTGATTGGCTACGGGTTGGACTACCGCGAAATGGGCCGCAACTTAAAAGGCATATACCGCAAAGTGGGCAAATAGCCTCGAAGCTTTCGCTTTCCGTCATCCAATAAACACATCTTTGGCCTGCGCTGAATAATACCTGCGTATTTTATAAATTTGCCTTCCTCAAAAATTAAGGCATTGAAAAACAACATCCTCATCGTTGATGATATACACCCGGCTTTTATACAACGTGTAGAAGCAGCCGGTTACGCCTGCGATTATCAACCCACCATCACAACCGGCGAAGCCGTAGCCATATTGAACCGTTACGACGGCCTGGTTATCCGCTCCAAATTCCGGGTGGATAAGGCAATAATAGATGGCGCACCCAACCTGCGCTTTATTTGTCGCGCCGGGGCGGGTATGGATAATATCGACGAAGCGTACGCCATCCAACAAAACATCACCCTCATCAACGCCCCCGAGGGCAATTCTGATGCAGTGGGCGAGCATGCCATAGGCCTGCTGCTATCGCTAATGAACAACATCAACATAGCCGATGCGCAGATACGCGCGGGCAGCTGGCAGCGCGAAGCCAACCGCGGCCACGAGCTGAAAGGAAAAACGGTTGGTATTATTGGCTACGGCCACATGGGCCAAAGCTTTGCGCGCAAGCTATCGGGCTTCCAGGTGGGGGTGTTGGCTTATGACAAATATAAAACCGGCTTTAGCGATAAATATGCCCGCGAGGTAAGCATGGAAGAAATCGTAAGATACAGCGATGTGCTCAGCTTCCACATCCCGCTGACTGCCGAAACCAACGGACTGGTTGACGATGAGTACCTGTTCCATTTCAAGAAGCCTATTTTCCTCATCAATACCTCGCGCGGCAAGGTGGTGAAAACAAGCGCGGTATTAAACGCCATCAGGCAAGGTAAAATCATCGGTGCCGGACTAGATGTGCTGGAGATTGAGAAATTCCCGGCCCTGAGTGAGCAAGCCTGGTTCGACGAGCTGCGCCAATCCGGGAAAGTTATCCTTAGCCCCCACGTAGCCGGCTGGACCTTTGACAGCTACCGCAAAATAAGCGAAGTAATGGCGGAGAAACTGGTTGCGTTGGCGTTGCCGATGTAGAGACGCAAAATTTTGCGTCTCGGAACGAACGTATGTTCCCGGTACGAAATCTCCGAATGTGCTACGGGAGACGCAAAATATTGCGTCTCTACATTCCCAATCGGTGTAATCCTTTTAATCATCTTCAATCGGTGACAAAAAAATCGGTGTAATCCTTCTTAATCATCTTTAATCGGTGCCAAAAAATCGGAGGAATCTATCTAATCGGTGGAATCGGTGACAATAAAATTTGGATATTAAAACTTAATTACCTTATCTTCGTTTTACACTAAACAAGACTATGCAGGCCCGGCCGACGTAGTCTTGTTTGTTTTTAAGGCCATCACGCTCTTCTATTTTGCTATAAATAGTAGGGCGGTTTTTTTTGGCACATAACGTAAATAAAATTTAATAATACTGTACAATGGCAGAGGTTTCTTACTACACCAAAGAAGGTTTAGAAAAATTAAAAGAAGAATTACAAAGGTTAAAAACCACCGGCAGATCTGATATATCCAAACAAATTGCAGAGGCCCGCGATAAAGGCGATCTTTCTGAAAATGCAGAATACGATGCCGCTAAAGAAGCGCAGGGTTTACATGAAGCTAAAATAGCCCAAATGTCGGAAACGTTGGCGAATGCACGCTTGCTTGATGAATCAAAACTCGATGTATCAAAGGTTTTGGCTTTATCGATTGTAAAAATAAAGAATTTAAAAAACGGCGCTACCATGAGTTACCAGTTGGTATCTGAAAGCGAAGCCGATATGAAAACCGGCAAGATTTCGGTTGCGTCTCCTATAGCTAAAGGCCTTTTAGGCAAAAAAGTAGGCGAAACTATTGAGATAACGGTACCCGCAGGTAAAATAGAATTCGAGATACTGGAAGTAAGCCGATAGTGAATGGTTGCTTGGGCGAGCAGTGAATTTTGCTCATCCAAAACCAGGCATTCCAAAACCACTCTCTTAATCAACTACTCACCAATCAACTTAGAAATGACTATCTTCTCAAAAATAATTGCAGGCGAAATACCGGCCCATAAAGTTGCCGAAACCGACGATTTTTTGGCGTTTTTGGATATCAGCCCGCTGGCCGAGGGCCATGTGCTGGTTATCCCCAAAAAGGAAGTAGATTACATCTTCGACCTGGACGATATCACCTACAACGAACTGCAGATCTTCACCAAAATCGTAGCTATTGGCATTAAAAAAGCCATCCCATGCAAAAAAGTGGGTGTAGCGGTGATAGGGCTGGAAGTGCCGCATGCGCACATACACCTTATCCCTATGAACCGGGTTGATGATATGAACTTTGCCCGCCCAAAACTAAGCCCGAGCCAGGAAGAGTTGGCTGCAACGGCCGAGAAGATAAAAGAAGCTTTGAAAGTGGTTACGCACGAGGGCTAAACTTTTGATAAAGCATTAAAATTAAGGCGATGGGGTAACCTCATTGCCTTTTTTGCTTTAGAGAATCTTAAATTTATTGCGAACAACATATATACCTATGGATTTAGAAGAAAAAAAAAGCATTGTAGCTTCCTTTCCATCAAATCATGCTCGTGCTGAATTGGGGATAATACTCACTAAAGGCGAATACGCCATCTTTGAAAAAGGAATATATGCTGGCAGCATGGATGAAAAGTGGAATATTTTCGTACTGAATAATGTGTTGGTGTTGCAACGCAGTTGGACAGGAAATTGCATTTATAAAGTTAACGTTGAGCAGCACGACGGCTCGATTATCCTTAAAGATTTTGAGGTTAACAGACACCCTGAGCAATATCGCGGAAAAAACATCGAAGAAGACATCGATATTTTAAAACGGGTACTTAAAATCTTTTAACGAGAAAGGACCTTTATATCCAACCAAAGTTAATACTGCCGTTAATACGAGAAATTGTCGAATTGGAAGATCCGGAAGATAAAAGCACCAAGATGGTAGATTCCCGTTCTGTAGGCCAGGTGCTCCACATGTACAATATTTTAAGCACCACGCCCAATGATGCTCTTTTTGTGGTTAATGGGTGGCAGCAATTCAGCAAAAATCTGTCGGGAAGGGCTCATGTAGAATTGTTAACGAGTGTATATATGGCAGATAAAGAGCGTAATTTTTATAAAACATTATATTTCGATGAAGGTGCCACGGCATTACTTGGGATTATTATTATTGAAAAAATAAAAGAGTGACCCCTGCCTATTATTTATAATTTTTTTTCCAGGCCAAATCCGCTTCATCTTGTGAAATAAGCCTTCCATATTCAATGTCGGACTCACTTAATTTAAGCTTAAGCACCCGCTCTTCGGTTAACTGAATCAAGTCGTTATCAATAGCGGGTATAGCTTTGTTTAAATTCGTCCGTTAGAAATTTTTATCTGTCAATAAGCGCTTCTTTTTCAATACTTCTATGATATACCGGGCTTCGGCTTCATCCAGGTCGTTGCCGAATTTTACGGTTTTTAAGCCGTAATCAAACCTAATGGTGCCCGAGTCGAGATTGTAAAACCCACCCCGCCTTCTCTGCCTGTTCTGGAAGCCGCTGTACATCGAAAACTCTTCCTCCATGCGGATGTGCTTCACCTCATTAAGGTCGTATATCCTGGGCGATTTAAGGAAGAGGGCCTTGTTGCGTATAGAAATGATGCCCTGCCCTACTTTAACGATTTCTTTTCCCAATAGCATGAAAAGGATGGTCCTTGCAGCAAAAATTCCGCCCACCGTCCACCCGGCCAGCCACACCATCGAAAATAAATCGGGGCCGCCATCTTTCCCCAGGGTAGCCAGCACGGTGGTTTCACCAAAAAACCAGCCGGTCATCCAAACGCAGAGGAACAATAAGACAAAGAAATTCTTCTTACCGGGTATGATGATTTCTGTCCGGTCGAAATCATCGTTGATTATTGCGCGGCCGCCGTAAGGTGTTTCCATCTGTGATATGTGTTAGGGTTAATTGCAGATAAAAGTAGCGTTACCGCCGGTAAAAGCCAATGTTTGCAACATTATTTTTAGCCGACCTTTCACGCTATTATTTTTAGTAATTTTACATTAATCATGATACAGCCTACCGTCAATAAATATAACGCCAAATTCCGCGAAGCGCTGGCCGGACTAAACCCCGAGCAGCTGGCCGCCGTAAATAAAATGGATGGCCCGGTGCTGGTAGTGGCCGGGCCGGGCACGGGCAAAACCCAGATACTGGCTGCCCGTATAGGCAAGATTTTGACCGATACCGATGCCCAGCCCAACGAGATACTGTGCCTTACTTATACAGATGCAGGCGCGGTTGCTATGCGCAAGCGCCTGTTCGAGTTCATCGGGCCGGATGCTTATCGCATTAATATATACACCTTCCATGCCTTTTGCAACGAGATTATACAGGAGAACCTGGAATATTTTGGCAAGCTGAATTTGGAATCATTATCTGATTTAGAGTCGGCCATGTTGTTCCGCGAGTTGGTGGATGAGTTTAGCAAGGACCATTTGCTGAAACGCTTTACGGGGGATATTTACTACGATGCCCCGCGCCTGAAAACATTGTTCTCTACCATGAAACGCGAGAACTGGAGCCGGGATATGATTGAGCAAGCCGTGAAGGAATATTTGGACGATTTGCCCAACCGCGAAGAATTTATTTACAAACGGGCCAACGCCAAGGCGGGCATCAAAATTGGCGACCCGAAACAAAAGGATATCGACAAAGCCAACGAAACCATGGCTAAGCTGCTGGCAGCCGTTGCCGAGTACGACAACTACTCCGCCAAAATGAAAGCCCGCGGCCGGTACGATTATGACGACATGATCATTTGGGTGCTAAAGGCTTTCCGAGAGAACGAAGAGATTTTACGCAAATACCAGGAACGCTACCAGTATATTTTAGTAGACGAATTCCAGGATACCAGCGGCTCGCAGAACGACCTGCTGAAATTTTTGCTGAATTACTGGGAAACGCCCAACGTATTTGTAGTGGGCGATGACGACCAATCTATCTTCAAGTTCCAGGGGGCAAACATGAAGAACATCCTCGATTTTGCCGGGGATTACGTTAGCGCCCTGCACACCGTGGTGCTTAAGCACAATTACCGGTCCAACCAGCAGATATTGGATATATCAAAAGCGCTCATTAACAACAACCGCGAGCGGCTCACCGCCCAGCTACGGCTTGATAAAAACCTGAAGGCATCGCACCCCCGTTTCGATACCCTGGCAGTTGAGCCGGTAATACAGGAATACGAAAACCCGGCGCAGGAACTGGTGAACGTAGCCTTGCAGATAAAGGACTTAGTAGATGGTGGTACTGCGCCCGGCGAAATAGCCGTGATTTACCGCAACCACAGCCAGGTAGAAGAACTGCTTACCTACCTGGAGGCACAAAAGATAGCCGTAAACACCAAACGCAAGATTGATGTACTTACCGTACCCTTCGGCGAGAAGATTGTGAACATACTACGGTACCTGGCCATGGAGCTAGATTCTCCGTATAGCGGCGATGAGTTGCTCTTCGAGATACTGCATTACGATTTGTTCGACATACCGCCCATAGAAATAGCCAAAGCCAGCGTAGCTGTTTTTAAGGAGAACTTTGCCACCGCCCGTAACAACGAACCCGTGACCAGTCTGCGCCGCCATATCCACGAGATGCGCATCAGCCAGCAAGGCAGCCTGTTTGGCCAGCAACCCAACCAGGCCATGAAATTCCTGGTGAGCGATATAGACGAACTGTTGAAATCGGCGGTGAGCGTAACGCTGCAGCAGTTTTTTCAGGATGTAGTTACCAAAATGGGCATCCTTAAATACATTATGCAGCAGCAGGATAAGGGCACGCACATGCAGGTGCTGACCAGTTTCTTCGATTTCCTGAAAGATGAGAGCCGCAAGGACCCTGAACTAAAACTATCCGGCCTTATTGCCACCATTGAACTGATGAAGAAGAACAGCATCCGGCTGGAACTGAACAAAGTTATCTTCTCTGACAATGGCATCAATTTCCTTACCGCCCACGGCTCCAAGGGCCTCGAGTTCGAACATGTATTCTTCATCGGCTGCGATAAAAAAACATGGGACGGCAAAGGCCGCAATTATGGGTTCAGTTACCCGGATACCCTCACCAGTTCGGCATCTGACGATATTGCCCAAAAAGAAGAGGCTCGCCGCTTGTTTTATGTGGCGATTACGCGCGCCAAGCAACATCTGCATATATCTTACGCGGGTAAGGATGCCAAGGGTAAGGACCAGGAACCCTCGCAATTCATCGGCGAGATACTGGCCGATACCGATTTGCAATTAAGCTTCCCTAAGGTAAGCGACACGGATATGCTGGGCTTCTTTGCCACGCAATTTAGCGAAGCAGATAAGCCGGTGGTTGAACTGCTGGATAGGAACTACATTAACCAGTTGCTGCAAAACTATACGCTATCAGTTACGCACCTTAGCAACTACCTCGATTGCCCGCTTCGGTTCTACTTCCAATGCCTCATCCGTGTGCCATCGGGCAAAAGCCCCTCGGCTACTTTTGGCCAGGCCGTGCACTGGGCGCTCAATAAAGCCTATCGCAAACTGCCCGATTACGGCAACGAGTTTATGCCCACGGCAGATTTTGTGCAGGAGTTTAAATGGTATATGTACCGTAACCGCGATTCATTCACCAAAACAGATTTTAAGCTACGGGTTGATTACGGCGAAAAGATACTGCCTCCCTATTACGAACTAAATGCGCCCACCTGGAACAAAATAGCCCAAACCGAGCGCAGCATCAAAAACATAGAAGTTGGCGGCGTGCCCATAAAAGGCAACCTGGATAAGATGGAGTTTGATGGCAAGAACGTTACCGTGGTTGATTATAAAACCGGTCGTGTACGCAATGCCAAAGATAAACTAATGCGCCCCACCGATGAGACCCCCAACGGCGGCGATTACTGGCGGCAGGCCGTCTTCTACAAAATATTGGTAGATAACGACCGCACCAACGATTGGGAAGTAATAAACACGGTATTCGATTTTATAGAACCAGTAAGCGATGAATATTTTAAAGAAAAGATAGTCATCAGTCCGCAGGATATTGAACAGGTTACACAGCAGATAACAACGGTTTATCAAAAAATAATGAACCATGAGTTCAGTACGGGTTGCGGCAGAAAGGAATGCGATTGGTGCCACTTCGTAAAAAGCAATTTTAAACAGCCGGGCGGTATCCTGGAGGTTGCCGATGGCGAAGAGGCCGAATAACCAGAAATAGCGTTCACAGCGTTCATGTGTGCGCCGTGAACACCGTGAACGCTTTGCAATTCGCAGGCAATCAGCGTGTTAAAAATTTCAGGCAAGTGTCAAAATCGTGTCACCGCCACTGTTGTTCCAATCTGTTATTTTTGCGCAAAAAAGGCTGCTTTGTTATAGAAGAATCCTACCATAAAGCAGCTACAAAGAAAGAAGTGCGGAGGCTGCAAAGGCTTTGTTTTTGAATGCTATTCCGTTATTTCCTCATATCATTTACCATAAATTCAAGCGCGGCTTTATCGGGCAGTGAAACGGCGGCTGGCTTATCACCCAATATCATAGTTTGGTTGCCATTGCTGTTATAAGCCGGCCATGCGGGCAGGCCAGGTCCATTGGGGTTGCCGCTTTCGGCAAAGTTTACCCAGTAGGAGGATATGATATCCGCCAGTTGCTGGTCTACCGGCTCAAAGGGACGGTTTAAAAACTTGAGATTATTGAATACGTAACCTACCTCGCCTGTATGGAACGCACCATATTTCTTAAAGTCCTCTGTAGCCGGCATGCGGCGGGTAAAGCGGTACAGGTAAACTTTGGCTTTGTTTTTGGCGCTTTGCGTATTGGCCCAGGTAAAATTCTGCACGCCGAACATTCCATCGCGCGACATATTTATCTGCGACCGTTGGGCCTCCGCGTCGGTATTGCCGGGGTAAAGTTTCAGGAATTCGGCAGCTTTGTCTCCAAAGCGCTTTTGTATGCCGGCGGTGTAATCTACTGCGTTTTTTAGGGTACCGATAAAGGCATCGTCCTCATTCCAGCCGGTAAGCAGCGGAACCTGATTCTCTTTATTGGCCGCGAAGATATCAGCAGGTACCTGCGGCAAAAAGTAACCGTCTACTATCGGCCGGAAATTATTTTGCTTTAATAGTTCCTCGGCAGGCAATTTCCGTAAATCAGCCAGGCTGCCGGCGTGCAGTGCCCCGGCGGCTTTCAACCCGTCTTGTTCTGCCTGCGCTAAAGTTACACCGCTGCCCGGGCCAGGCACCATGTGTGCGCCGCTTTCGGCAATGGCTCCTTTAAACAGGCCTTTTGCCAATGGCGATGCCACCAGGTAGTTTACGCCATAAGAACCTGCCGACTGCCCCGCAATGGTCACATTATCCGGGTCGCCGCCAAAAGCTGCTATGTTCTTCTTCACCCATTTAAGGGCTGCAAGCTGGTCCATCAGTCCGTAATTGCCAGAAGTATGGTTAGGCCATTCTTTAGTCAGTTCCGGATGCGCAAAAAAGCCGAAGATACCCACACGGTAGTTGATGCTCACCAGTATAACGCCTTTTTTAGCCAGGGCTTCGCCATCGTAAATGGGCACGTTGGTGCCGCCGCTTACAAAGCCGCCGCCGTAAATCCACACGATAACCGGGCGTTTCTCCGATGGCGTTTTTGCGCCGGTCCATACGTTAAGGTACAGGCAATCCTCGCTCAGCGGTTCATCCTTTATTAAAAATTCGCGGGTGTAAACGCCAAACTCATTGGGTTTACCCTGCATAGGCATCTTAGAAAAATCGGTACAGGCCTTAACGCCGCTCCAATGTGCAGTTGGCTGCGGCGCTTTCCACCTCAGGTTACCCACAGGCGGCGCAGCGAAGGGGATGCCTTTGAATATATGTACGCTGGCATCGCTGTTATCGGTGCCCGATATTTGCCCGGCATCGGTTTTTACGGTGCTGAAAGGGTTTTGTGCCGAGGCAATGGCGCACAACAGGATAAGCGGCAGGATGAGGAAGCGTTTCATTATGGTGTTGGTTAGTATTCAATTTCGCAGTTTAATCCAAGAGCTGTTGCCCGCTGAAAAAATTCATTAGCTAAAGGTGCGTCATCAATTTCAAAAGCGACCTCTTTACCGTCAAGTACATCGAGCTTATTTCTTTGCGCTTCTTTTAAAGTCGTTTTTAACAACTCTCGCTGTAGTAGGGTAAATGCAACTTTTTGCATCCCGCTCCGCCAACTTTTAACTTTTACTTTCGGCATAAAGATTTGACAACTCTTTAAGAGTTGTCAAATCTAAGTTAGGCTATTTTATGGCTTTGCCCCACCCTTTACATATTTTGCTGTACGTGCATCTCTTATCACACCTTTCCAGTTCAAGCCGTAACCGAAATCGTAGGCGTGGCCTTCACTGTCTACATATACTTTCATATCGTGCGGCACATCTTCAAACTGGGCTTCCACGGTTTTCATATCCAAAGGCATTTGCAAAGGCAACAAAGCTGATGGCTCTGCCTTGCCGGTAAGGATATCCAGGCTGGCCTGGCCCTGCACGCCAAAATCGGCAATGATGGCACTGGCCTGTTTCTCCAGTTCGGTAAATACCATTGGGTTGTTGACATTTATCGATACGATTACCGGTTTGCCTTTCATTTTGGCATAGGTATCAGTCACCATCGCCAAATCGGTTACGTTGGTAGAGGTTTCCGATTTGCCTTTGTAAGTGCGGTTGGTAAAGTTCTCCAGCGGGTCGCCGCCGGCGATGCTGGTATCGCGTGCGGTTGTGGCGGTATAAGTGCCGTATTGTAATGATACGGGCAGGTAGCCATTGCCGCCTGCTGTCACATCATCGGCATTATAGCCGCCATGGCCAATCGGGCTGGCAATAAACACCAGCGCATAATCGGCAGAGTCGGGATTGTCGGTCACCTTGAAATATTTCTTTACCGTTTCCATATTTACCGGGTATTCGGTTTTTTCGGGATAAGGCATACCCAGGAAGTTCTTACCTGCAGGGGTGAATTTTTTGGGCACATAAACGGTTTTGCCGGTTTGCAGGGGCAATACGCCACCTTTGTTCTTCAGCATCACGATAGATTTTAGCTGTGCCTGGTAACCAGCCGCCATAAATTCAGGGTTCCCTACGGTTTTTTTGGTAAGATCAACATCCAGGTATGGGTTTTCGAACAAGCCGGTACGGAAAATCCCCCGCAGCAAACGCACCGCCGATTGCTCGAAACGGGCACGCATAAAGGCCTCGCCATGTTCTTTAACGCCCATTTGGTAGGCATCTATTACGGGCACCATATCGTTATTGCCGCCAAACTGGTCTACGCCGGCCATTAGTATCTTGTAATGGCGCTGGGCAATGGTCGCTTTTTCCATCCCCCATGATTTACCTGAAAGGAAGCTGTTGATAACGGTTTCGTCGCCGGTTACCAGCCAGTCGGTACATACCACGCCATCGTATTTGTATTTGTTGCGCAACAAATCGGTAATAATGTATTTGTTATAGTTATTGGCTACGTCCTCGTGATTTTTGGTATCCTGCTTCCAGCTGATGGTGTAGTAAGGCATCACGGCTGCGGCTGCGCCGGTTTTGCCGTTCAGCTTAAACGCGCCTTGGGTAAAAGGGATCAAATGCTGCTGGAAGTTGTTGCCCGGGTACACGGCATATTTGCCGAAGCCGTAATGCGCATCGCGCCCGCCTTCACCTGCGCCGCCGCCGGGCCAGTGTTTAACCATGGCGTTCACGCTGTTAAAGCCCCAGCCATTTTTAATTTCTTTATCGCCGGTAGAAGTTTGGAAACCATCGATATAAGCCCTCGCCATATCGGCAGCCAGTGCGGGGTCTTCGCCAAAGGTGCCGCTAAAGCGGTTCCAACGTGGGTCGGTAGCTATATCAACCTGCGGCGATAGGGCGGTGGCGATGCCCAGCGCACGGTATTCCTGCGCGGCAATATGCCCGAAGCCCTGGGTAACCGATGGGTCGAACGTAGCAGCCATGCCCAGTGAGCCGGGCCACATAGAGATATTGCCCCCTGCGCCGGCATTGAATTCGGCGTTGGCTACCGTACCGTGGCGCGGGTCGGAACTATTATTGTTCGGGATACCCAGGCCAATGCCTTCTACCAATGCTTGTGCATTATTATTCCACCTGGCGGCAACTTCGGGGCTTTGCACCGAGGTGATGAGCACGTGGCGTACGTTATCGTTTGTTAAAAACTTCTTTTGCTGGTCTGATAAATCCCAGGCGTTAAGGCCGCTTTCGGCCAAATTTTTCCCATTATAAGTACCCGCGAAGGGCCCTACCGGGATAGATGGTATCATTTGGTGGCGACTGTACAGCATCAGCCCGGCAATTTGCTCTACGCTCATTTTGCCGGCGAGGTCCTTAGCGCGTACATCTACGGGCAGGCGCCAGTCTTCGTATTTATCCAGTTTGCCGTTTTTGTTGAGGTCTTTAAACGCCAGGCCGTCAACCGTCAGTATTTTTACGCCCGATGTTGCCGAGTAGCCCAGCTTTTGGCCGCCGGTATTAGTAACCGTAACTACGTCGCCGTTTTTGCTCTCGGTGTATTTTGTTTGTGCCGATGCAAGGGCCGGTAGCAAGCCAATCAGCAGGAGGTATTTTCTTTTCATATATTGAGGTGTGTTATTTTTTTTTAACCACAGAGATTCACAGAGAAAAACAGAGTTGCGCAGAGATTTCCCATCTTGTTAAAGTTTTAGCATGGGTTTATAAACGCCAAAAATGGCTCTGTGCACCTCTGCGAAAACTCCGCGCCCACTGCGGTTAAATATCTTAGCCGTGAAATTTCTATTTATTATTGGTTTATTTAATCGGCACAAAAAAGACTATGTGTCAATATTACACAATGGTATAAATTTAATTTTTAAATAGCAAGTGCTTAGCGCATTATGCCATCATTATTTTTTTGGCGAGCGTTTGTTGCCAGCATTATATAACAATCATTTAATTTTTAAACTATTGGTAAATAATTTAAGATTTGTTATTTTCATGGCTGGTATGCGTAAACTATTTGTCCCCTTATTAATTGCCGCCATGAGCGGTTTACTGCTTATTTTGGGTCTGCCCGCTGCGCGTGCAGGTGCTCCTGTCGTGCATATTTCGGCAAGGCCTGCCTGGCTCAATACCTTCAAACTTTCTGATAAAAAACTCCCCGCCCGGCAAGTTACCGGCGGCTTCTTTTACCAGCTTTTTGAGGAGCAGATACAAGTAGAGAAACAAGCCGACTACAAGCATGTGATACGCGAGATCGTATCCGAAGCAGGCATACAAAACGGCTCGGAAATTTCTATCTCTTTCGACCCATCTTACGAACGGCTGGACGTTCACGACATCACCGTTTGGCGAAACGGAAAAGCCGAAAGTCGCCTCGGCCCAAAATCGTTTAAGGTAATTGCCGATGAAAAGGACCTATCCAAATTTATCTACCAGGGCAGCTTTTCGGCGCTTTGTATTTTAGATGATATCCGCAAAGGCGACCGTATAGAATATGCCTACACCATCACCGGCCGCAACCCTATATTCGGCAACAAATACACCGATCGGCTTTACATGCAGGGCATGCAGCCTTATGCGCAGCTTTACAAAGCCCTGCTGGTATCGCCCGCCCGCAAACTGAATTTCAAAGCATTCGGCAACGCTGCACTTACCCGTCCTACAGATAAGAATGGCCTAAAATGCTACGAATGGAATCTTTTGCAGGCGATGCCTCCACCCGATGCCAGCGGCACGCCCAGTTGGTTCAATAACTACAGCTACATACAGGTAAGCGATTACAGCAGCTGGCAGGAAGTGATAGATTGGGCCCTCAAGGTAAACCCCATAGCCACCAGCCTGAAGGGTAACCTGGCAACCCGGGTGGCTAAGCTAAAGGCCGATGCCGCAGGCGACAAGGAGAAGTATTTCCGCAGCGCGGTGCAGATGGTGCAGGATGAGATACGTTATATGGGTATAGAGCTGGGCGAATATTCGCACAGGGCTAATACCCCCGAAAAGGTGTACAATCAGCGCTACGGCGATTGCAAGGATAAGGCCCTGCTGCTGGCTTCGGTTTTGATGGCCAACGGCATTGATGCACATATGGTATTGATTAACACTGATGCCGAAGCTAAGATTGATGCATATATTCCCTCGCCAACCGTTTTCGATCATGCGGTTTGTGTGGCTACCCTCAACAATAAGCCGGTTTATGTAGATGCTACTATAGCCTACCAGCGCGGCAGCGGCACTAACTTATACTTCCCCAATTATGGTAAAGGCCTGGTATTAATGGCCGGCAATACCGCTTTGACGGCTATTACGCCAACTAAGGCAGGCAAGATGATGGTTGTCGAAACCTACAAAGTGCCTGCGGGCCAGAAAGAGAGCACTTTGCTGGAGGTGACAACTACCTATACGCTTGCCGAAGCCGACCGTATGCGCGACAGGCTGGCAAGCGGCAGCATAGCCGAAACAGAAAAAAACTACCTGGATTATTACGCCAAAAGTTACCCCAAGATAGAGTTTGCGGCAGACTCAATTACCGTTAAGGATGATGTAATAAAAAACGAGCTTATTACGATAGAGTATTACCGCATCCCCGGCTTTTTTAAGGCCGACAAAGAACCCGGCAGGTACACGGCTTCTTTTTATGCGGGTGCTATAAACGATCAACTTCCGGCCATTAGCGGCAAGGTGCAAATGCCTGCGGCTATTGGTTACCCGGTGAATATTGAACACTTAGTACATGTAATAATGAAAAGCGGCTGGGATATAGCTGAAAGCAGCAGCAGCATACAACGCGATGCCTATGGCTTCAATTCGAGCACCTTGGTGCGGGGCGATACGCTTACGCTCGATTATAATTTCCGTACGCTGAAAGATTTCATAGCGCCTGATAAGCTTGATGAGGCACGTACAGATGTAAAACAAATAGCAGATAATGAACTGGGGTACAGCTTCACTTATACGCCCGATATTAGCCGGGTACCCTTCCAACTCAACTATAGTTTGATGATATTTGTACTTGTGCTGGCAGCAACCCTTGCATGGCTGGCCATAAAGCTTTACCGTACCGAAACCCGCGCTGTGGTTTTTGAAAGAGGCGCAAACTTTATACCGGTAGGGGGCTGGCTTATTCTTATTGCTATCGGGTTGGCTATTACACCATTCGCTGTAGCCTACACCATGGCCGATAGTGGATCCCTCGATTTAAGCAAATGGAACGCCCACCCCAGCAACTCCAGCGACATTGCTTTTAAAGCTTTGTTTTTATTTGAGGTTGCCGGCAATGTAATTTTAATAGCGTTTGCTGCTTTTTGCTTTGTTTTGCTTGTAAACCGGCGCGATGTGTTGCCCCGTTATATTATCGGGTTTTATGCATTTGTGGCATTATTTGCAGTAAGCGACTATTTCCTGGTGATAATTGTAAACGGAGGTGTGTTGGATAGCACGGCCTTGTCCATGATCAGAAAAATTATCTATTCCGGTATCTGGATAGCCTATTTCAAATCATCTGAACGAGTTGAACAGACTTTCGTTGTGCCCTACCCCGCCCACAATTATAGCTACGAAGAAATTGAAGAAGACAAGAACGCCAACCTTATTGCTTAACCAGCTCTACCGGCAGTTGGGTGATGGGCTGTATCTGTATTTCTTTAAAAAACACCTCGGCCCCTTCAGATTGTATTTGCAATTTGCCTTTGGTAAGCGGCTGCGGTTGCCCGTTCTCCATCTGCCTGCTGTGGTATAGTACCATCATCACTTTATCGTTTATTACGTGGATGCTGGTATCGCCGTTGCAATATAAATCAAGCGTGTTCCATTCGCCTTTGGGGTTTTCGGCATCGCCGCCTTTAATGCAATGCCGGCCTTGCGGGCTACCTTCGCCAAAGTTGTTCACAATGCCGCCAACATTATAAATATAATCCTTCTGGTAACGGCGTATAACAGGTATATCGGCCATGCCGCCCGCTACGCCCCAGTAATCGCCGCAGTTGCCCTGCTCTATCTGGAACTCCTGCGATCGCATCCAGGCACCGTAATCGGCACCGTATTTCCCAACCGAATGATATAAAAGGCCGCTATCCATCTTCTGCCCTTTTTTTTGCCCCCAGGTAAGCGCGCCCCATTTAAATTGCAGCTGCAGGTGGTAATTGGCATACTCCTTTTTTGTGGAGATAGCACCCCAATTCTCGCCCGATACGCGTATAACCCTATCGCCATCCTGTTTTACTATTGTGAATACTTGTTTGGGGTCGCTGTTTAAGCCTATAGGAGTGCGGGTAATAAAATTACCTTTATCATCCAGGTCGGGTCCGATATAGGTATCCCATCCGCTGAGGTCCCTGCCATTGAATAATACCTCCCATTTATCAGATTTCAGCGATGCGGTGGTGCCAAAGATAAGGGCACAAAGCAGTAGCGTGGATAGTGGTTTAGCGGGTTTCATAACAGGGGTTATTGAAGTACCTAATATAATCATATTACCGCACAAACATGCAAAATGTAACAGTGCTGTATTAATATTTATAGTCGATGTACATTTGAAAATATATGTGCTTACTGCTTCGCGCACAACAACCTAGCCGACTACAAAACAATGGCTCGCATAACCCATAAAGCATAAAAACCATTAATAAAATACCCCTTTAGCGAATAATTTAAATAACTTTCCATCGGCCACTACGTACAACATCCAGAACCCGTAGTTTTTATCCGTCGCGCCCTGCCGCAATCGCAAGTGATTTTTGGCTTGGTTTTACCTTTAAAGTACGCGATGCCCTAAAACCGGAACCCTAAATTAACTTTACTAAATTTCGAAACGAATTATAGACCACTAAGCCCCGGGGTTAGGTTATATTAATTTTTTGCCGATACCCACCGAACTACCACATGATAAACCAAAAGCTGTTAGGGATTGATACCCGCATAGAAAAACTATTGGAAAATAGTTACTTCGGGCTCATGCTGCTGGATGAGTTGCTTGTGGTGACCTATGGTAGCTGTTCGGCGCGAAAAATCAACGGTTGGGGCGATACCGATTTACCCGATAGACCAATCGTAGATCTGATACACCCAGACGACAAGGCATACGTTTATATTTTAATACATAGCGTTTCAGATACCGGAACCCCTCAAAACTGCAGTTTCAGGTTAAAACATGCCCGTGGCCATTACGTTTGGCTGCAATGCACCTTTACCAACATGTTTAACGAACCCGGCATTGAGGCAATAGTTTGCAATTTTGCCGACATCACCGCACAAAAAAAAATCGAATCGGAATTCAGGCAACAAACCGATCAAATAAGCGGGCTGCTGGAAACCATGAGAGACGGCTTTATTGCGCTAGACGAAAACTTGTGCTATACATATGTGAATAAACAGGTATTGAAAATGATGCGGCGAAACCTGGAATCGCTTATTGGGAAACACATTTGGGATGTTTATCCGGAGACCATTGGCACAGCAACGTATGATGCCATACAAACCGCCTTTACCAAAAAAATATATGTTTGCAATGAGGATTTTTTCCCAGTCTCGCAACGCTGGCTGGAAAACCGGGTTTACCCCTCTGCAGGGGGCATATCCATGTTTATACGGGATATTACCAAACAGAAAAAGGAAGAGCAGCACCTAAAGCTCTTAGAATCGGTAATCACCAACACCAGTGAGGCCGTTTTGATAACAGAAGCCGAGCCTGCCGATGACGCCGGCGCGCTTATTTTATATGCAAACGAGGCGTTTACCAGCATGACCGGCTACGCCGCCGAAGAGGTGGTAGGCAAAACGCCCCGTATTTTACAAGGCGCCAAAACGGATAAGGCCGAAATTATCCGACTGAGCGAGGCGATGCGCCTATGGCAACCCTGCGAAGCCACCCTGTTGAATTATAAAAAAAACGGCGAAGAGTTTTGGGTTAACTTCACCCTAACCCCTGTTGCGGACGAAAAGGGATTTTACACGCATTGGATATCCGTACAGCGCGATGTGACAAAACGCCGCAACCAGGAATTGCAGGCTGCGCTGCTGACCAGCGTCAGCATGTTGTTTAACGAGGCTACCGCGCTGCAGCCCTTGCTTGAGAAATTACTGCAGCACCTGGTAGACTACGGCCATTTTAAGTTCGCCGAGGTATGGCTCATTGGCGCCGATAAAAATAAGATAAGCCTGGCATCGCATCTGGAGCCAATGCCGGAGATGGCTGTATTTTATCATGACACCCGGCATATCAAAAGTTTCGTAAAGGGCGAGGGCCTGCCCGGTGCAACCTGGAAAACTAACCAGATACAATTTTGGGACAGGCTGGACGAGCGCGAAGATTTCTTGCGGCACGATGCCGCCAAAGAAGCCGGGCTGAAGAAAGCTTATGCAATACCCTTAATTTCAGGTAAAGAAACTATAGGCGCATTGCTTTTGGGCCTGGGTGCCGGCGAAAAAGCCGATGCTAACCTCATTACCGTGTTCTCGGCGTTCAGCACGCATTTTGGTGCCGAAATAAAACGTAAGCAGTTGGAGCAAGAGTTGAACCAGGTATTTATCTCTGCCCCGGATATCCTCTGCATCATTGGCACCGATTACCATTTTAAAAGGGTAAACCCGGCCATGAGCACGCTGCTGGAATATACCGAAGAAGAGATACTTGCTAAAAGGCTTGGCGATTTCCTGCACCCAGACGAGTTGGAAACCAGCAGGGCGCGGATGCAAAGCTTTATTGGCCAGAAACAAACGCTGTACTTCGAAAACCGGTTCGTAACCCGATCAGGCAGGGTGATATGGTTATCCTGGACGGCCAGCAACTCCGCCGAGGAAGGGCTGATATTTGCCGTTGGAAAAGATATTACTGATAAAAAAAGGCTTAAAACCTTGCTGGATAAAGTTACCAGCCTGGCCCAGGTTGGCGGCTGGGAAATAGATGTAGCGAAAGGCACGATGTATTGGTCGAAAATAACGCGGCGCATACATGAGGTTACCCCTGATTATCAACCCAACACACAAACCGGCATCAGTTTTTATCGCGAGGGGCATGACAGGGATACCATCGTACGCTCGATAGATGCCGCTATAAACGAGGGTGCCGCTATAGATGTTGAACTACAAATTGTTACCGCCAAAGGCAACACCCGCTGGGTACGTGTAGTGGGCGAGCCCGAATTTGTTGATGGTAAATGCCAGAGGGTTTACGGGAGTTTCCAGGATATTGATGCAAGGGTGAGGGCAGAAATAACTGCCAAAACAGCACTGGAAGAACGTAACATTATACTGGAGAGCATAGGTGATGCTTTTTTCGCGGTCGACAAAAACTGGGTGGTGAATTATTGGAACAATATGGCCGAGAAGGTGTTGGGCAAGCCCAAAAGCGAAATGCTTAACCAAAACCTTTGGCAAGTTTTTGCCGATTCCATCGATTCGGCATCCTATCAGCAATATCATAAAGCAATTGACACAGGATGCGCCGTACATTTTGAAGACTACTACCCCCCATTAAAAAAATGGTACGAAATAAGTGCATATCCATCAATCAACGGGCTTTCGGTATATTTTAAGGATATAACCACCCGTAAGATAACGGATTCCCTTTTAATGGATTCAGAAAAGCGATACAGCGAGCTGTTTCAGTTAAGCCCCCTGCCAAAATGGGTATTCGACCTCGACACCCTTAAGTTTTTAGATGTAAACAATGAGGCAATACAACATTACGGCTACTCGTACGAGGAGTTTTTATCCATGACCATAAAAGACATCAGGCCGCCGGAAGATATACCCGCGCTGGATGTAATTTTAGACGAATATAACAACACCGCGCAGTTTAATGCAGCGGGCAGCATACGGCACAAAAAGAAAAACGGCGAAATTATTCTGGTAGATATAAAAAGCAGCGACATTAATTACAAAGGGAGAAATGCCCGGATGATAGTTGCCAATGATATAACCGACAGGCTGCATTACATAGAGGCCATAGAGCAACAGAACGAAAAACTGAAGGAGATATCCTGGCTGCAATCGCATGTGATAAGGGCGCCGCTTGCCCGTATTATGGGCCTTTTACCGCTGCTTGATGATGCCCGGGACAGCGAGGAAGCCCGGACGGAAATATTAAATTACCTCAAACTATCTGCCGACGAACTGGATAACGTGATACGCGACATAACCAATAAAACCGGCGTAGTGCCTTATAAATAACGCCAGAGCCTACTGCTTTCAAACCAAAGAAGCCTGCCTGTTGCCACAAAACACCCTGGTATTCAGTGCACCCCCTTGGGGTTTTCAATCCGCCGACTTCTGTTAATTATCCAATAATTTCGCGAATCCTGCAAACCTTCGTAAGCTTTTTTGTGCTGCTTTTAAACCGTTTTTTTTCGGCGATGAAAACCCAAACATATAAATTAGTGGTTTGCGGCAACAAGCAAATCCAAATCTTTACAGGGGATGCCAAAGCGTTCGCCCATATGCTTGTTGGTGAGGTGGCCCTGGTAAATATACACCGCATTGCGTATGCCCGATTTTTTCCAGATAACATTCTTTAGGCCGCCCTGCTCACCTATATCCAATAATATAGGCGCGAAAATATTGGTAAGTGCATAGGTAGCCGTGCGCGCCACGCGTGAGGCGATATTTGGCACACAGTAGTGTATAACGTCATATTTCCTGAACACCGGGTTGGTGTGGTTGGTCACTTCTGATGTTTCGAAGCAGCCTCCCTGGTCTATGCTTACATCTATGATAACCGAATTGGGTTTCATTTTGCTCACAGTAGCTTCAGATACCAGGCAAGGGCTACGGCCATCGTCGGCACGCATGGCGCCAATAACTACATCACATCCCGTAACAGCTTTCTCCAATACGATTGGCTGTATCACCGAAGTAAATATGCGGCTGCCGATATTATTCTGCAAACGACGCAGTTTATAGATAGATGGATCGAAAACTTTGACCTCGGCACCCAGCGAAATAGCCGTGCGCGCAGCATATTCGCCAACAGTGCCCGCGCCCAAAATCACGATCTCGGTTGGTGGTACGCCGGTTATGCCACCCAACATTAGCCCTTTGCCGCCGAAGATATTGCTCAGGTATTCGGCCGCTATCAGGATGGATGTAGCACCCACTATCTCGCTCATCGCACGTACTACGGTAAGCGTGCCGCCCTCGTCTTCAATATTCTCGAAACAAATGGCGGTGATTTTTTTGGCTAATAAAGCGTGCAGGCATTCGGGCTGCAGTGTAGAAACCTGTAAAGCAGAGATTAATAATTGCCCCGGCCTCATCATAGCAATCTCAGCGATAGTAGGCGGCGCTATCTTGATGATGATATCGGCTTCGTAAACGCGTTTGGTATCGTACACAATCTGGGCACCCTGTTCGCTGTAGTTATTATCAGAAAAGTTGGCTGCCTGGCCGGCATTGCTCTCTAAAAGCACATCGTGGCCGTTGTTTACCAGCAACGCTACCGAAAGCGGGGTAAGCGGAATGCGGTTCTCCTGGAACGAAATTTCCTTGGGGATGCCGATGTACAGTTTGTTCTTTTTGCTTTTAACCTCCAGCATCGATTCCTGGGGTTGCAACAGTGCCTGGCGGGCAACATCAGAAAAGCCGCTATATTTTCCTGAACTCATTTTATCTTATTTTCCGGATGATGAAGATAAGAAAAACAACGGGTTAAAGCATCAAATGTTTTCCACAGTTATCTGCCGCGCGCCTTCTTCGGTAACGGCTATGCGGATGCCGGTATATTGGTCGGGTATCAGCCCGGCAATTTTCTCGGGCCACTCTATAAAGCAGTAATTGTCGGAAAAGAAATACTCTTCATAGCCCATATCCAGCGCTTCGCCCTGTTCTTTCAGGCGATAAAAATCGAAATGGTAAACGGGGCCATCGGTGCCGGCATATTCGTTTACGATAGAAAAGGTGGGGCTGGTAACCTCATCTGTTACGCCCAGCGATGCACAAAGCGTTTTGATAAGCGTAGTTTTGCCCGCACCCATATCGCCATAAAACAAAAATATCTTATTGATGCCGGCGTATTGCAGTATCCCGGGCGCTGCGCCTGCCAGTTCTTCGAGGGTGTTGATGTGGATATCCATTACTTTCTCTTTAAACCGTCATTGCGAGGAACGAAGCAATCCCGAAGCCTCACCCTGCCCTCTCCAAAGGAGAGGGTTCTCTGTTAAAGTCCTCTCCTTTGGAGAGGATTTAGGTGACGCTAAATAGCTGTTCCTCGCAATGACGCTTGGGGAATGTGGTTACTTATTTCCTATTTAGGCCCGTAAGTTACTATCGGGATAATCATTTCTTCCAGCGAGATGCCACCATGCTGGAAGGTCTCGTTATAAAAATTAACAAAGTGGTTATAGTTATTCGGATAAACGAAATAGCTATCGCCTTTGGCAAACACAAAGCTGCTGCTTACATGCAACTTGGGCAGCATGGCATCGTGCGGGTTGCGTATATGGAACACCTCCTTGGCGTTGTAATTAAGGTTTTTGCCTTGTTTATAGCGCAGGTTAGTGTTGGTGTTACGGTCGCCGATGATTTTGCTCGGGTTCTTTACCTTGATGGTACCATGATCCGTTGTGATGATAACCCTCACCTGTTTAGATGCCAAAAACTTCAGCAGATCGAACAGCGGCGAATGCTCGAACCAGGATAAAGTCAACGAGCGATAAGCAGCGTCGTCGCTGGCCAGTTCACGTATCATCTGCATATCGGTGCGGGCGTGGCTCAGCATATCTACAAAGTTGTAAACCACCACGTTCAAATCGTTTTGCATCAGGTTGTTTACAGATTCGTTCAGCGCGCGGCCTTCGTCTATATTCAATATCTTATGGTATGAGTGCTTTATGTCGCGCCTTAACACGCGTTTTAGCTGGTCGGCAATAAAATCTGCCTCAAACAGGTTCTTGCCGCCTTCGTCCTCATCGTTCTGCCACATGCCGGGGTAGCGTTTCTCCATATCCAACGGCATCAGGCCCGAGAATATGGCATTGCGCGCGTACTGTGTGGCGGTTGGTAAAATACTGTAGTAAGTATCTTCTTCTTCCAGCCTGAAGTACTCTGATATGATGGGGTTGATGATCTTGAACTGATCGTAACGTAGGTTATCAATCAATATAAAGAAAACCGGCCCGTTGCCATCAAGCTTAGGGAATACTTTCTTTTTGAACAACTGCGGCGACGAGGTAGGTGCGGTATCGGGGTTTTTAATCCAATCGAGGTAGTTGCGCTCTACGAATTTGCAGAACTGCACATTGGCCTCTGCTTTTTGCAGGGTTAGTATCTCGTGCATCCCGGCATCCTCCAGGGTTTCCAGCTCCAGCTCCCAGTATATAAGTTTCTTGTACACATCTACCCATTCCTGGTGGCTCAGGTTATCGTTCAGCGTCATGCCCAGCGTGCGGAAATCCATCTGGTAGGCCATGGTGGTTTTCTCGGTTACCAGGCGCTTGTTCTCAGTAAGTTTTTTGATGGTCAGCTGTATCTGCTTGGGGTGCACCGGCTTAATGAGGTAATCGTCGATCTTAGAGCCAATGGCATCCTCCATCAGGTACTCTTCCTCGTTCTTAGTTATCAAAACAATAGGCACATCGCTGCGGATATTCTTTATTTGCTGTAAGGTCTCCAGCCCGGTTAGGCCGGGCATATTTTCATCCAGGAAAACCAGGTCGAAGTATTGTTTTTTGAATTCGTCTAAAGCGTCGTGGCCATTGGTTACGGTGGTAACTTTGTAGCCCTTTTCGGTCAAGAACATGATATGCGGCTTCAACAAGTCAATCTCGTCGTCGGCCCACAATATGGAGGTATCTTGCATAATATATCTAATTTTACCCCTCTATAACCCCGGGGTAGTATAATTTGTTGTAAAATTATACAAAGGTTTAACATATATTAACACTAGCATGGTGCTTGTTTTGTCATAATTAGGCACTTTTGCATACTATAACGCCGCATTGAACAAAAAGAAGATTATAAACGACCCCGTGTACGGGTTCATCAGCATACCGAGCGATCTGGTTTTCGACCTCATCGAACACCCTTACTTCCAGCGGCTCAGGTATATCAAGCAACTGGGCATGACGCATTTGGTGTACCCCGGTGCATTGCATACCCGTTTCCATCATGCTATTGGGGCCATGCACCTTATGGGTACCGCTATAGAAACCCTTTGCAATAAAGGCTGCACCATCACTGCGGAAGAAAAAGAGGGCCTGCTGATAGCCATCCTGCTGCACGATATTGGCCACGGCCCTTTCTCGCATGCGCTGGAGCAAACCATCATAGAGGGCATCGACCACGAACATATCTCCATTTTGCTGATGGATAAGCTGAACCGGCAATTCGACGGGCAGCTTTCGCTGGCGATAGAGATATTCAAGGGTACTTATCATAAAAAATTCATGCATCAACTGGTATCCAGCCAACTGGATATGGATAGGATGGATTACCTTAACCGCGACAGTTTCTTCACCGGCGTATCTGAAGGGGTTATCAGTTCTGACCGTATCATCAAGATGCTGAACGTGAAAGACGATAACGTTACCGTAGAGGAAAAGGGCATCTATTCGATAGAGAAATTCCTGATAGCCCGCCGCCTGATGTACTGGCAGGTGTACCTGCACAAAACCGTTATAGCGGCAGAACAGTTGCTTTGCAAGATATTCAACCGCAGCCGCGAACTGGCGCTTTTGGGTCAAAAGTTCAATATCACCCCCGCGCTTAGCCACTTTTTAGATAACATTATCCCCCGCGAGGCCTTTGCCGGCGAAAGCATACACCTGGATATTTTTGCGAAACTGGACGATACCGATGTAATGGCTGCCGTAAAGGTGTGGGCCGATAGCAGCGATTTGGTGCTGAGTACCCTGTGCAATAACTTTATTCAGCGCAAGCTTTTCCATGTGGATATGGCATCTACCCCGCCCGATGAGGAGTTTGTAGCCGGGCTAAGGCGCAAGGCTGCGGCCATGTATAATAATATTACCGAGGAGGAAGCTGGCTATTTTGTTTTTACCGACGTAATACGCAACAACGCCTACAACAAAGGTGATGGCAACATACAAATATTGATGAAGAACGGTGCAATAACGGATATTGCCCTGGCCAGCGACAACAGCAACCTTGAGGCATTAACCAAAACCGTAAAAAAATATATACTTTGCTACAGTAAAGGGCTTGTCTGAACTCGAATTAAACGAATTTAAGGAATGGGCAGAATTAAAATGCCAATCCAAAAGCAATTCTGTTAATTCGCTTAATTCCTTAAAACTCGAGTTCATAAAAAATGGGTAATGTTAATAGGGCATAAACAAAACGTAAAATAAACATAAATTTGCAGGATGCAATTTACCGCTAAGGACATAGCCTTTATGCTAAACGGAACTGTTGAAGGCGACCCGCTTGCGGCCGTTAGCCAGCTCGCTAAAATAGAAGAGGCGCAACAAGGTTCGTTATCCTTTTTGGCCAATCCAAAATATGAGCAGTATTTGTACACTACAAATGCATCTATTGTTATCATTAATAACAGCCAGCAAATAACCGGGCCGGTAAGGGCATCGCTAATACGGGTGGAGAATGCCTACAGCGCTTTTACCCTGCTGCTGGAACAATACAACACGCTTAAATTAAATAAAAAAGGCATAGAGCAACCCTCATTCATCCACCCCTCGGCACAAATTGGCCAGGATGCGTACGTAGGTGCTTTCGCCTATATCAGCCAAAATGTAAAATTGGGAAATAACTGTAAAGTGTACCCAAATTGCTACATTGCAGATAATGTAACCCTTGGCGATAATGTTACTTTATTCCCTGGTGTTACGGTTTATTTTGATTGTGTTATAGGCAACAATGTTATTATCCACTCGGGCTCAATAATCGGCAGCGATGGTTTCGGCTTTGCGCCAAAACCGGATGGCACCTACAACAAAATACCGCAGATAGGTAATGTAATTATTGAGGATGATGTGGAGATAGGCTCTAATACCACTATCGATAGGGCCACTATGGGCTCTACCATTATACATAAGGGTACCAAGCTGGATAACCTGGTACAGATAGCCCATAATGTGGAGATTGGGGAAAACACGGTTATCGCCGCCCAAACCGGTATTGCCGGCAGCACCAAATTAGAGAACAATGTGATGCTTGGCGGGCAGGTGGGTGTTGTAGGCCATATCAGCATAGCAAAGGGCACGCAGGTGCAGGCGCAATCGGGTGTTAGCCGCCCTATAAAGCGAGAAGGGCAAAAATGGGGCGGTTCGCCGGCTTTGTTATACGGCGACAATATGCGGTCGAATGTAGTGGTAAGCCGCCTGCCCGAATTAGAAAAGAGAGTTTTAGAATTAGAAAAGATAATTACGGAATTAAGGAAGAACGTTCATTAGTTTTTCTGGTTCATTAGTTCACTGGATCATTAGTTCATTAGTGCCAATGTGGCAACCGGACTATCGACCAAAACAACCAATGAACCAATGATCCAATGAACCAATGAACTACATAAGATGAATGTAAAACAAAGAACTATTAAAGAGCCTGTTTCTGTTTCGGGCACAGGGCTGCACACCGGCGAGTTTGTTACGCTTACCTTTAACCCCGCGCCGGAGAAACACGGTTACAAATTCCGCAGGGTAGATTTACCCGGGCAACCCATCATCGATGCCGATTGCGACAACGTAACTGATACCTCGCGCGGCACCACGCTCACCCAAAACGGCGCAAGTGTAAGCACTGTGGAGCACGTGCTGGCTGCAATGGTTGGTTTGGAGATAGATAACGTGCTGATAGATATTAGCGGCCCCGAAATGCCGATAATGGACGGTAGTTCGATACAATTCATAGATGCCATAGAGGCCACAGGCTTTACCGAGCAGGAGGCCGACCGCGAGTATTACCACATACCTTACAATATACACTACACCGAACCCGACCGCAAGGTAGAAATGGTGGCTATGCCTTTAGATACCGATTATAGGTTTACTTGTATGGTTGATTATAACTCGCAGGTTTTAGGTAGCCAGCATGCTACTATATCGGCTATCAGTGAGTTTAAAAAGGAAATAGCATCCAGCCGCACTTTCTGCTTTTTGCACGAATTAGAGGCTTTGCTTAAGCACGACCTGATAAAAGGCGGAGACCTGAACAACGCCATTGTGGTTGTTGATAAAGATGTAGACGAAGAAGAGCTTGCCCACCTGGCCAAACTGTTCAACCGCAAGGATATCAGCGTAGCACCGCAGGGGATATTGAACAACATAGAACTGCGCCACCAGAACGAGCCGGCACGCCATAAGCTGCTTGATATGATAGGCGATTTGGCACTGGTTGGTGTTCCGTTGAAAGGGCATATTATGGCCGCAAGGCCGGGCCACGCCGCAAACGTTGCCTTTGCTAAAAAGATAAAAACGCTTATTAAAAAAGAGCGCAGCCGCAAACATGTAAAGGTGTACGATCCAAACATGACACCCGTTTACGATACGGTGCAGATAATGAATATACTGCCTCACCGCCCGCCATTGTTGTTGATAGATAAGATATTAGAGCTATCAAAGACGCATGTGGTAGGTTTAAAAGCCGTTACCATGAACGAGCCGTTTTTTGTTGGCCATTTCCCGGGAGCGCCCGTAATGCCGGGGGTTTTGCAGATAGAGGCCATGGCACAAACAGGCGGTATTTTGGTGCTGAACACCGTACCCGACCCGGAGAACTGGCTTACGCTGTTCCTGAAGATAGAAAACGCCAGGTTTAAAGACAAGGTTTTGCCTGGTAGTACGTTAATATTCCGTTGCGACCTGGTTGCGCCCATACGCCGCGGTATTGCGCAGATGAAAGGCATAGGCATGGTTGGCGAAAAGATTGTGGTAGAGGCCGAGCTAATGGCACAAATAGTAAAATATAAATAGAAGCATGATACAGCCCTTAGCATATATACACCCCCAGGCCAAAATTGCAGACAACGTAGTTATTGAGCCTTTCGTAACCATCCATAAAGACGTGGAGATTGGCGAAGGTACCTGGGTGGGTTCCAATTCGGTGATAATGGATGGCGCACGCATCGGCAAAAACTGTCGTATTTTCCCGGGCGCGGTTGTATCTGCCCCACCACAGGATTTGAAATACAAAGGCGAGCCAAGCACCGTTACCGTTGGCGATAACACCGTTATCCGTGAATGCGTAACTCTTAACCGCGGCACCGCCTTAGATAAAAACACCACCACCATAGGCAGCAACTGCCTATTGATGGCTTATGTGCACGTAGCGCACGATTGCGTTATAGGCGATAACGTTATCATAGCCAATGCCGTACAACTGGCGGGCCACATTAATGTGTACGATTACGCGTTCATTGGTGGCACCTCTGCCGTGCATCAATTCGTAGAGATCGGCGCGCACAGTATGATATCGGGCGGATCGCTGGTACGTAAAGATGTGCCGCCTTTCACCAAAGCCGGCCGCGAGCCATTATCTTATATCGGCATCAACTCGGTTGGCTTACGCCGCAGGGGATTTTCGGCAGCTACCATCAACGAGATACAGGAGATATACCGTATCATTTTCCTCAAAAAATACAACATGACCAAGGCTTTGGACATCATCGAAGCCGAGTTTAACCCAACCGTTGAGCGCGACGAGATAATCAACTTCGTACAAAACTCACAGCGTGGTATCATGAAGGGTTTTGGGAGTATCTAAATAGCGGATGGTTCATAGTTGATGGTTCATGGCAGAGAAGAAAAAGGAGCTTACTATGAACTATCACCCATGAACTATAAACCAACAAATGAACATCTCGCTCAAAAACATAGGCCGCAGGTTTAACCGCGAATGGATATTCAAGGGGATTGATTATACTTTTGCCGATAGGGAAAGTTACGCCATTCTGGGCGCTAATGGTTCGGGGAAATCAACCTTGCTGCAGGTGTTGAACGGAAGTTTGGCACCATCTGCCGGAGATTTGGCTTACACCTACAACGACAAGTCCGTGGAGGCAGAAAATGTATTCACTTACCTTAGCCTTGCCGCGCCCTACCTGGAGTTGATAGAAGATTTCAGCCTGAGCGAAATCATCGATTTCCATTTTAAATTCAAAAACTACAAACCGGGGCTTGATAAACAGGCCGTTGCTGATACGCTGGGCCTGGCGGGCAGTCGCAACAAGCTTGTCAAATATTTTTCATCTGGCATGAAACAGCGGCTTAAACTGGCCCTTGCGTTCTGCTCGGATACCCCCATGCTGATGCTTGACGAACCAACCTCCAACCTCGATACCCAGGGCATCGATTGGTACCTGGGCCTCATAGAGCAATACAGCACTGGCCGCCTCACCATCATCTGCTCTAACCAGGAGCACGAATACAGCTTCTGCAAAAACAAGCTCAGCATTGCCGATTATAAGGCTTAAGGTCCAAACCCAACTGCTACCGATTATCTCTAATAAATAGCTTTGTGCGTTTGGTGCCCACGAAATCGCAAATCTTTGCGCGCTTTGCGGTTAAATCCAGAACGCTATAAACAAAAAAGGGGCGCAATAGCGCCCCCTTTTTATAAACACGTTCGATGTATGGTTATAGCTCTTCGTCGTGCTGGCTCATATCCAGACCAGCTAGTTCGTCGGCTTCAGATACACGCAACTTGCTTATCATATCGGTTACCTTCAATAACAGAAGAGACCCGAAGAAAGCAAATGCCGATACCGATACTAAAGCCACCACATGTTTAACAAATAAGGCGGTTTCGCCGTAGGCCAAACCTTCTGCACCAAAGCTGTTAACGCTTTTGGTTGCGAAGATACCGGTCATCAGCATACCTACCATACCACCAACACCATGGCAAGGGAAAACATCCAGCGTATCATCGATGTTTGTTTTAGAGCGCCATATAACTACCAAATTACTTACCACAGCAGCAACAATACCTACTATTAATGAGCTTGATACGGTGATGAAGCCGGCAGCTGGGGTTACAGCAACCAAACCTACTACCGCACCAATACAAGCACCCATTGCAGAAGGCTTTTTGCCTCTCAAAATATCAAAAAATATCCATGACATGGCCGCAGCAGCCGAAGCTGTTGTTGTAGTTGCCAAAGCTGTAGCAGCCAGTTCGCCCGAACCTAATGCAGAACCTGCATTGAAACCGAACCAACCGAACCAAAGCAAACCTGTACCTAATATTACGTAGCTGATACGCGCAGGAGTGTGCGCTTCTTCTACTTTATTACGTTGCTTAAGGTAAAGAGCCGAAGCCAAAGCTGCCCAACCAGCGCTCATGTGTACCACGGTACCGCCGGCAAAGTCTAACACGCCGTATTTAAAGAAAATACCATCCGGGTGCCAGGTAGCGTGCGCTAACGGGATGTAGATAATAACGATGAAAAGCGTAATGAAGATAAGGTAAGAGTTAAAGCGGATACGTTCTGCAAATGCACCGGTAATTAACGCAGGTGTAATAACCGCGAATTTTAACTGGAACATGGCGAACAGGATAACCGGGATGCCGGGTGCTGCTGCCCATGCCACGCCAAGCGTGTTCTGCATCATGAAGAATGATTTAGGGTCGCCAATGATACCCCATCCCTTAACATCATCGCCGAAAGCCATGCTGAAACCGAATACTACCCAGATGATAGTGATAAGGCCCATACAAACAAAGCTTTGCAGCATAGTAGAAATTACGTTTTTCTTGCGCACCATGCCGCCGTAAAAGAAGGCAAGACCCGGTGTCATTAATAATACAAGCGCGGTAGAGATAAGCAACCAGGCAATATCGGCACCAACGTAGGTTGTTGCGGGTTTAGCGGCAGCTACGTTGCCCGGGAACATAAAGGCCAGGATAACTACGATTACGAGTATGCCGAATGGTACAATTTTTTTCATTTTGTTGTCGTGATAAGTGATTAAATTAAAATAGTCGGGGCGCCCTGGTGGTGGGCGTTAAACAAGAGTGGAAACAATAACGGCATGCCATTCCTTGGTACTTCCTTTCGGGCCCTTTCATATACGAAGGGGTTATCGGTAAATATCAATCAGGAATAGCGGCAGTTTTTTGCTCCAAATTTAACCTTACCAAAAGGAGTGGTACGGGAACAACATTAGCTTGGTTAGCCGCTCAATAGCTAAATCATGCCAATGGTAATCGCTTTTCAGGTATAAGAAACCTGAATTTAAAATGGTAATCGCGTCGCCGGATAAAGACTGGAAACGGATTTTGTTGGTTTGGAAACTCCTTACACGGCTTTTAAGGTAAAAAGCTGCGCTGATACTTCGCCTCTCTTGGTTTTGCCTGTAATTTGTAAGAGAATCTATAGAAGATGTTTCCTTTTGTTCGAAAAAAGGAAGAGAAAGCAGAAAAAATGCCTCGAATAGCAAGAAAAAAGTTAAAATATGTCTATATTTCCTTAGAGGCATAATCTAAAAGTAGAATAATAAAATGAAAATGACAAAAAAAATGACAATTTTTTATTATTTCTTTTTAAAAAGCATCATTCGTTGCCATTTTTACTAAAATAACTACGCAAACCGTAGGATATATTGACAAAAGCGCATTATATCTGCCCGTTTTATCAAAAAATCACAGGCGAAAAGATATGGGAACAGAAAAGTACTTTAAAATAATTCGAGCTGGCCGGAGGGGCCCTTTTCTCTTATTTCCGGGGCGGAAAAGTTAGAAACCGTTATACCCAGCAACCGCACGCTGCTATCATCCACATCCGTGGCGCGCAGCAGGCTTTTGGATGTAGTAGCAATGGTGTGCAAATCATCCAGCCCATCCGGGAATGATTGGCTGCGCGTTATCTGCCTGAAATCGCTGTATTTTACTTTCAGCGTTATGGTGCGGCCCTTCAGTTCGTGCTTTACAAGCCGCTGATGTACCAACAGGGCAATCTTGTCCAGCTCGGCTTCCATTTCATCTAATGCGCTAAGGTCGTACAGGAAAGTGTCTTCGGCGCTTACAGATTTGGTTTCGCGGTGAGGCTGCACTTCGCGCTCATCAATGCCTCTTACTATATTATAATAAAAGGCCCCAGCCTTGCCAAAGTGACGGATTATATGCTCCAGGGTAAGCTGCTTAAGGTCGGCCCCGGTAAACAGGCCCAGTTTTTTCATCTTATCGGCCGTTACCTTGCCCACACCCCAGAATTTCTCGACCGGTAATTTTTCTATGAACGATGCCAGCGACGAGGGGCCGATGAACGTAAGGCCATCCGGCTTTTGCATATCAGAGGCTATTTTGGCCACGAATTTATTTACCGATACGCCCGCTGAAGCAGTGAGGCCAAGCTCATCTTTTATGGCTTGTTTTATGGCTTTGGCAATATCTATAGCCGAGCCTATGCCAAGTTTATCTTCGGTGACATCCAGGTAGGCCTCATCCAGGGAAAGCGGCTCTATCAAATCGGTGTACCGGCTAAATATCTCACGGATATGCTGCGATACCTCTTTATACGCCGCGAACCTGGGCCTTACGAAGATGGCATGCGGGCAAAGCTGCAAAGCCCTTCTGCTCGACATAGCCGAACGCACGCCGAATTTACGCGCCTCGTAACTTGCCGTAGCCACTACGCCGCGAGCATCGGGCGAGCCACCAACCACCAGGGGCTTGCCGCGGTATTCGGGATTGTCGCGCTGCTCTACCGACGCGTAAAAGGCATCCATATCTATATGGATAATCTTACGTCGGGGCTGCGCTTGTTTTTCTTCCACCTGTAATGCCGGGTAAACGAATTAAATCTGTGTTCTTTGGCGTAAAATTAAAACACAAATACCGCAAAGATTCCATAACGGGGATATTAAATACTAAAGCTATTCTTGCCGCCCTTCAGCGGATAGCTTTTACCTTTCCATATCAATAAGCCATCTGTACGCATCGGTAAATTTATCGTAATGGCCCATTTACTGCCCTTTTTGACGTAATCAACAGCAACCACGCCGTTGGGGTGCGGTATCTCTCCGCCGGCATTCACCATTTTACCCAGGTGCGGCTCTATCTTTATTTTGCTGAAGCCCGGGGCATAGCTATCTATCCCCAGCACCGTTCGGAAGAACTCGATATTGGGACTGGCTCCCCAGGCGTGGCAATCGCTGCGGTTATGCTCCAGGTCGGATATTTCCGCCCAGGTAGTCAGGCCCATCTTGATGTTGTCGCGCCAAACATCCAGCCAATCCATGTAATCATTCCCCAGACCGCCTTTTACCAATGCCTGGTGTAGGTAGTATTTAAAGTAAATGGTGCATTTCACCAGGTTGCTGTCGGTCGCTATTTTTTTTGCCAGGGGAGCAGTGTTTGCGCCCGCTACACCGCTCAGGATAGCCAACGCATTGGTATGTTGCGAGTAAGTGAGCTTGTCGCCTGCATCGGCGTAAAAACCTTTGGTTGTATCCCAATACTTGCGTTGAATCGTTGCCTTTAATTTAGCAGCGGCGGCGCGGTATTGTTGCGCATACACCGGCATGCCTATTTTGGCCTCCATTTCGGCTGCCTGCTGGTAGGTCCATAGCAGTTGCATATCCAGCATAGCCGAGTTGCCGTTGGCATCCTTAGGCGGCTGGCCAAAATCCCAGCCTTTGGTGCCCACCCAATCTACAAAACGCCAGTAGGGTGGGTTTTTAAGCGAGCCATCTGCCTGTTGATACCGGGCGAAGAAAGCCAGCACCTGCCGCGTACCATCGAGTTTTTCTTTTACGAAGGCCTCGTCGTTGCGGTACATCCAATAATCGTGCAGCATGCTGATGTACCAGAGCGAGAAGGTAGATATAATTTGCGGACTAAACGATGGGTGCCTGCTCAGCGTAATTCCCTCCGCCAGGCGCGAATGGTCCATTTGGTTGAGGGCGTTGCGGGCCAGCCGGTCGTCGCCGGTATTGTAATAGGAAACGAGGGCCTGTATGCGCCCGTCGCCTATGTATTGCAGCTGCTCGTAATAGGGGCAATCGAAATAGGTTTCCACGGCGCAGGAGCGGGCGGTGCGAAAACCGATATCCAGCATTTGCTGCAGTTCTGGATTGCCGGCGTTCAATTTGGCCTTGAATTTAAAGGGATAGCCGGTAAAGGTGCCGTAGATATCGTTAATGGTCAGCGGCTCATCTTTAGTAGAGATATTCACCAAAATGTAGCGATAGGTGCGGAAAGCCAGCGTAGTGAAGCTTTGGCTAACCGAGCCATTAGAAATGATGCTATCCTTTCGGCCAACGAATTTGTAGCCATCCACATCGTTGCGGTTAGGTTTTACGATTTGATAGGTATTGCCCACGTTTTTCATAGGCGATTCGCAATAGGTGAAGGAGATACCGGCATTATCACCCCCGCTAAAATTTAGGCTGAGGTAGGCGTTGGTAAGGAAGGACTGGTCTAACAGCAGCGAAGCTTTGGTATTGGCCGGAATGGTAAGCGGCGCGGTACCTGAGAGGAAAGTCGCGGGGACGTTAACACCGCTCGCCTTGCGCACTGCCATCAACCGTTGTTGTTTCAATTCCATTTGCGGTAAGGATGAGGGTACCAGCATCCAGCCGAAAGCATTGGTGATGCCTTTGGGGTTTCCCCTGTCTATTTTTTGGGCGTTGAGCCAACCATTATCGCTATCCTGCCAGTTTTTGACGGATTTGTGCATATCCACCAGTTCGCCGGGGCCGGCAACGTAATAGGTGCTATAGCCTACACCTAATACAGGTTTATAGGCATCGTTGCGGATGCATTTCCAGCTGTTATCGGTGTTCAATACTTCTTCTATGCCGGTATCGCCTTGCAAAATAAAGGCGGTTTGCTGCGATATCTGCGCTTCGGGGCGGTATTCGCCATCGTTCCACACTTCGGCCGCGATGGTGTTTTTGCCGCCGATTAAGTATGGGGCAATATCCACAGTTTCGTAGTTCCAGTAATAAGTATCGCCACGGGCGGGTCCAAGGGATACGAGCGTATGGTTTACGTATAGTTTATACCGGTTATCTGCCGATACATGCACCACGAACTTCGCCGGCTTGGTGGGCAAATCCACAGACTTGCTGAAATAATAAACGCCGTAGCCCTGCGCCGGCTGGCTGGGCACAGTTATCCAGGAGGCTTTCCATGGGTTTGCTAACAGCACGGGGTTGATATTTTGCGCAGGCGCGGTTAAGCACAGTGCAGTACATGCCAGTGCCAGCAGAGTTGTATGGATACGTTTCATTGTTGCGGATAGGATGATAACAGGTTCACTAAAGGTAAAAATTTCGGCAACAAAAAAGGCGCGATAACTCGCGCCCTAAATATTTAATTGTTTATTGGAATCCCTATTTCACGCTCTTCCTTTGTACGATGAAGTACCCCGCTATAAAAACCACTACCGATACGGCCACCGCAACGAATACGTCTTTAGTGAATATATCTATCGCAATGTCCTGGGCGGGCCCCCTTTTGTTTTTGAACATACTACTTAAGGCTACCATAGGGTGCGCATAGGGCAGAGTATAAGCATACTCCCAATCTTTGGAAGCTGCTGTGATACCAACAATGGTAAGTATGAAACCAATGCCCATCGGCTTCAAAAAATCGCTCCAGAGGAGGCTCATCAAAAACTGAATAGAAAGGATGCCTAACGACGAAAGGAACAGCTTGAAGTACACCTGCGTAAGCACCCATTCCAGATGGTAAGTATTGAATTTAAGCTCGGGTTTCAGCAGGCTTAGCAGATTGCCGAAGCCGATAGTGAACAGCACGAACAAGGCCAGGCACAATAAAATCAGGAAAACCGCGTAAGCAAACTTTGCCCCGTAAACCGACCAGCGCGAAATAGGCAGGCTGAACAGCGTTTTCCAGGTATCGGCCTTATGCTCTAAGTTGTTTACAGAATAGGCAATAAATATGGTGTACATCGGTAACAGCAGGGTGCCCATTACGCCCAGGCTTACCAACGCGAATTGCAGCCACAGCATCATGCCGGGCATCGCCACGAATTTCTCGCTCTTGAAGTAAAAGATAGATAAAGCCAACAGGCTTATCAAAAATGGCAGTATAATGGCTCCCCAGAAACCGGCGGTTTTGCGGCTCTTGTAAAACTCCGACCGGAACGATAGTAAAAATCCTTTCATGTCTTTTCTGGTTAATTGCTTTTGGTTATAGACAGGAACAGGTTCTCCAGGTCTTTATGTTGTTTGTTGATGGCGAAAACCGTGATGCCGTTTTGGTTAAGTAGCCCGTTTACGGTACCCATTTGCTGTTTAGATATAAATGGTACGGTGAGGCTATCGTTGTTCACGTTTGCTACCTCGTAACGGTTGCGTTTCAGCAGGTTTGCTGCATCAACCACGTTATCGGTTTCAATGTAAATCATGGGCTGGCTTATGGCTTCCAAATCCTTGATATCTCCCTGGAAAAGCAGTTCGCCATTGTTGATGATACCTACGTGCGTGGCCATCTTCTCTATCTCGGCCAGCAGGTGGCTGCTGATGAATACTGTTGTTTTGTGTTCGCGTGTTAAACGCACCAGCAATTCGCGTATTTCGATGATACCGTTCGGGTCGAGACCATTGGTGGGCTCATCCAGTATCAAAAGCTTAGGGTTACTTAATAGTGCCAGCGCAATACCCAGGCGTTGTTTCATCCCAAGCGAATACTGGCCGGCCTTTTTGCCGGCGGCATTGCTTAGCTTTACCAGCGCCAGCATCTCATCTACGCGGGCATCGCTTACGCCCAACAACATAGCGCGGTTAAGCAGGTTTTCGCGGCCCGTCATGTGAGCGTATATAGCGGGTTGCTCTATCAACGAACCAATTTCTGATAATATGGCTATGCGGTTGGTTTGCAGCTCTTTCTCGAAAACAAAAATGCTGCCCTCGTCTGTCTTTAACAGATTAAGCAGCATTTTGATGGTGGTGGTCTTCCCGGCGCCGTTTGGGCCTAAAAACCCGTATATACTTCCTTCCGGAACTTGTAACGATAACGATTTAACAACCTGCTGGCTGCCAAAGCTGAACGATAACGCCTCGGTACGAATTACCATACGTTCTCTTTGCTTACAGATACAACTGTTTTTACTAAGCTTATGCCTTTTACGAAAAGCGATTTGGCTTGTGCGGCAGATGCATGCGCGGCTGTAAATTCTTGTGTTTTTTGTTCAAACTGGTAGCTAACCCCCATCACTATGGCAAAAAGCACTGGTGCTAATAATAAGATGAATGGGTTTGAATTTGAAACTAACTTTTTCATTGTCGTGATTGTTTTGATAGTACAAAGGAATACTAAATAACTTGCCTGCTAAAATCAATTAGACCAACAGGCAAGAATTGTAGATGAACGCCTTTTTACGGCCCGCGGCCCGTTCATCGGTCATAAATGCCCGTTCGTCGAAAAAATGCGCTTGCGGTTGTAATCCGCGGGCGTTTTTGGCATCAAAATGCTACTTTAGGCACAGTGGAAACTGTTTATATGGCATGAAAAAGAACTGGCAAATATTCTGGCATGCGTTTTTTTGGGTGAGTGTGATCTCGTTCTTCATGTTTGTGGTGTATAGCGGTGGAAAAAGCACGCTGTATAACTTATTCGTGATTTTTGTAATCTTTGGCGGGGTAAACATAGGGCTGTTCTACCTTAACTACCTCGATTTTATCCCCCGCTTTTTAGATAAAAAGAAGTATTGGCAATTCGTGGTCACCGTTATAGTGGCGGTTGTTGTTTTCGGTGTTGCCAAGTATGGGTTGGCATTGCTGTTTAAGCCTATTATTCTGGTTCGCATGAAAAAGGAGATAAGCTTTTGGCAGTACTTCGAGAGCACTGTGTTCGCCAGCATCATCTTTATATTCCTCAGCACGGTATTCCGGTTTTCAGTAGACTGGTTCCTGAACGAGCGTATCCAGCGCGACCTGGAGAACCAGCGCCTCAGCGCCGAGCTATCCTTTCTTAAATCGCAGATAAACCCGCATTTCCTGTTCAACTCGCTCAACAGCATTTATTCGCTGGCCTACCAGAAATCAGATACCACGCCCGAGGCCATCCTTAAGCTATCCGAGATTATGCGGTACATGCTTTACGAGTGCAACGATAATAAGGTAGAGCTAAGCAAAGAACTGCAATACCTGCAAAACTATATCGATTTGCAGAAGATACGTTTCGGCAATAAGGCTTTCATCAATTACGAGGTACATGGCGAGGTTACCAATCAGCATATCGTGCCGCTACTGCTGATATCTTTTATAGAGAACGCCTTTAAGCATGGGGTAGCAAACGACCCGGCATCGCCCATAGTACTGAAGATAAATCTGAGCGACAGCCACCTATATTTCTTTGTGCAGAACAAGAAGCACTCGCATAACCGCGACGCATCAGGCGGCATTGGCCTTATCAACGTAAGGCGGCGGCTTGATTTGTTGTACCCCTATAAATATAATTTAGAAATACGCGACGAAGCAGACACCTACACTGTACAATTATCCTTAGTTTTATAACCATGATCAGATGCCTTGTAGTTGACGATGAGCCCCTGGCCCTCCATATACTCGAAGATTATATCTCCAAAATACCTTTCCTGAAATTGATAAAGGCCACAACCAACCCTATAGAGGCCCTAACCATGGTGCAGGATGGCGGCATTGACCTGGTTTTTTTGGATGTGCAGATGCCCGAGCTTACCGGCATACAATTCCTCAAAATATCCAACGGCAAAACAAAGGTAATACTGTGCACTGCCTACCCGCAATACGCGCTAGAAGGTTATGAGCTGGATGTGATAGATTACCTGCTGAAGCCCATCGCTTTCGACAGGTTTTTTAAATCGGTACAGAAGGCGCAAACGGTGATTGCCCCGGCCGCAAAGCCCGCAGCAGCACCAGAACCCACCAAGCAGGACGACTTCATGAGCGATTTCATCTTCGTGAAAACCGAGCATAAGATACAGAAGGTGTACCTGCACGATATCTTGTTTATAGAAGGGCTTAAGGATTACATCTCCATCTTCACCCCGGCCGAGCGCATTATTACGCTACAAGGCATGAAAAAAATGGAAGATGCGCTGCCCGAACGCCATTTTATGCGCGTACATAAATCATACATTGTTGCGCTAAACAAAATCGACAGCATAGAACGCAGCCGCATCTTCATAGGCGACAAGGTAATACCCGTTGGCGATACCTACCGCGAAGATTTCTTTAAGATAATTGACGGGAAGAATATTTAAACCCTCTATGATTTTTGTCCAGTTTTATTTTATAGAAATGTTGGACAAAACCGAGTGAAATCGGGCAGGCCCCGGGAAAACATACATGCCGATTTTCCCCCTCGACGCTGGCTTAAATTTGCTAAAACGCCTTAAAAAATCTGTGTTTTTCTGCGTTTTTCGGAGTTTTTAATGCTTTTTTATGGCTTTTTCTTTGCAGGCATCAAAGGGCCAAATTTGCATGGAATGTCTGTTTTCGCCTAAATAAGGTGCTTTTGAGGTCGCAAAAATTTCCAGCTTTTTCTAATAAATCGCATCGGATTAGCTGTGGTTTTCCAGGAAATTCCAACGCAAAACGCCCTGCCGGCAATAGAGTGGGCAGGGCGTTTTGCGTATTTAAAAGGGCTGTTAATTAAAGCTTACCCCGGTATAACTTGCGTTGATGACGATTTTGTTTGATGAACCGTTGCTGCCAACGTAGCCTTTGTAGCTTTTGGTTGATGACCAGCCCCTGTCCTCATCAGATGGCGATTTTGAGGTTACCTTTACCCTGTCGTCATCGTAGTTGAAGCTTCCGAATTTGGTAGTTACGTCAAAGTTAAAGTTTTCCAGCTGTTTAAAATCGAAACTTATTTTGGTGAACTGCGCATCTACATTAATGGCTTTCACGGTTTTATCTATCGTGCCTATCCTGAACCCGTCGCCATATTTCACGGTTACGTCTGCCGAGCCTTTAAGCCTGTCGATACTGATGCCTCCAAATTTGATCTTGGCATCTACATTGTTTGCAGCCCCCAATTTTAACTTGGTAAACGACACGCTGATCTTTCCGCTATTAAAAGAGCTAACAGAAGAGTTTCCATCTCCAAACCGCAGGTCAATCTCGTTTTGAGCGTTTGATAGTTGCCCGGCAACTAAGCTGCCGTAAGATACTTTTGCAAACACCTTGCCCGAAAGATCCGGCAGGATAACCGCACCAAACTTATTATCGATATCGATAGAGTTGCCGGCAGGCATGTACACAGTATAGTTTATTTCGATGCTTTGGTGCCTGCTGCTACGGTTACCACCATTATCGTACAATTTTGTGCGGAACGACACCATAGAGCCCACCTTGCTATCCTCGATGCTCGATCCGTTTATCATGTCGTTTACCGCATCTGCATCATCCGAGCCGAATTTCATCTGCACATCTACCTTAAACTCGTTTTTGGCCCAGGTATTCACCGTAATTTTGCCGAAGCTGTTGTTTATCTGCAAAACATCGTTGGCGTCTACGCTGTAGGTTTTGCTGTAGTTTTTTATCTTTTCTACCTGGTCGCCGGTGTTCACCGTGCTGCTGTATCCGCTGCTATCGGTACTAAAGCTCATGTTGCGATAGCTGCCCGAATCGGGCACCATGCCCATAAAGCTACCTGAGAAATTCTTACCGAAATCTACGCTGAAGTTCTTGCCGAAATCTTTCCCAAAATCCTTACCAAATTCTTTAAAGTCCTTACCGAAGTTTTTAAACTTCATTTTGAACTGTTTGTTGAATTTTTTAGAGGCCATGGCCAGTTTCTGCTGGCTTTTATCCATACGCAGTTTGGTCATTTGTTTCTGCAGTTTGCTCATTTGCTTTTGCAGGTCGGCCATCTGTTTTTGGAAGCCCTTATCGCCGATCTGTTCGGTTTGCGGCGTAGCGGTTTGCGGCATAGCCGATGTTGACTGCGCAAAAGCTACTGTGCTTAAGGCAATGCCTGCAATTAATGCAAACATCCGGCTGTTAAATATCTTTAGTTCCATTTTGTTGTTGCTTTTTGCTTTGGTTAAATTGTTCTATCACACTCAATTGCTGATTAAGCACCTCCGATTGTACCTGCAAGTTCCGGATCATTGCACGTAAAACACGTTCCTGGTTAGGGCTGGTGGCTAAATCTGTACTTAGTTTTTTATAGTTGGCCTGCATTTTGGCCAGTTCGTTGCTAAACTCGTTGTAAAGCTGCGGATCGAATTTGGCTACCTGCTTCAGCTCTATTTTCCTGGTTTCTATCAGCGATGCGTATTGCGCCTGCTGTTTGGCATAGGTTGGGTTAATGCTCTTTAGGTCCACCTCGGCGGTTTGGCCGTTGCTGTTTTTTTGGCTTTGCACATATACGCCGAAACCTATACCCATAACCACTATTATCATGGCGGCTACCCTTAGCACGAAGCCAAGGGAGAATGTTTTGGCTTCCCGCTTTTTTGGCAGTTGCTCAGCCTCCCAGGCATCCAGTTCTTTTGAGATGTTGTCCCATATACCGGCGCGGGGTACCAGGTCATCAAATTCTTCCCTGTTATCGCCGATAAAATCTTCCAAACGCTTGCTCATTTTGTTATTCCTTTCCTAATTAGTATCTCGTTCAATTTCCTTTTTGCCCTCAGGAACTGCGTCCTCGAGGTGTTTTCTGTGATGCCTAATACCTGGCCAATTTCTTCGTGATCATACCCCTCTAATAAGTAGAGCGATAATACCACCCGGTAGCCATCGGGCAACTCTTTCATGGCATCCTTTACCTGTGCCACCTTATATTGTACATCGTCGTCGTTCCAGGGCTCTTCGTCGGCTACGTTATCCAAATGGCCGTCTTCTATCTCTACCAGTTCCAGCTTGCGCTTGCGCAGCAGGTTTATAGAGCGGTGCACCACGATCTGTTTTAGCCAAAGCCCGAAGGTGGTCTCCTGCCTAAAATCTTTCAGCCGGTTAAACGCATCGGTAAAAGCTTCCTGCAGCACGTCTTCGGCCTCGCCAATGTTGCCCACTATCCTAAAGGCAATGTTCAGCATCGCTTTAGAATATAGTTTGTACAACTCGAAACAGGCTTTCTTGCTTCCCTGCTTACACTCAACTACCAGTTGATAATGCTTATCTACAAATACAGCTTCCAATTAATTTTGTGAGGTTTCAAGTTAAATGACGCGGGGTATTTTGCAACGTTGCATACAAGATTAAAAAAATACACGATTTATCGATTTTTTGATTAACACGATAAAATAAAGAGGAATTTTATTCGTTACCGGCGACTTTAACACGATTTAAGGATTGAAAGATTAAGCAGGATTAAAATGGTAGGGATGATGAGGCGCAGATAATCCTATCAAATCCATTAATCCTTAAATCCTGTTAAAATATCCCCGCAAATAATCCTGTCAAATCGCTTAATCCTTAAATCCTGTCTGGTCGTGTCTAAATCGTGTTTGCAAGGTAATTATCTATAGCCTCAACAGCATTATCATACCTGTCTTCTCCTGTGCCGGTTATCAAAACATAATTGGCATGCAGTTCTGTAAGTTCCTTGTACCATACATCCATAAAGTGCTCGCGCATGTGCGGGAAATCGCGCAGGGGATCATCTTCCCACGGGAGGTCGATAGCCAACAGCAAGTACAGGTCGTAAGGATGTTTGGGCAATTCTTCAAGCACCACCAGCGGAGATTTGCCGAAAGAATAATCGCTCCAGATTTTTACGGTGATGAACGTGGTATCGCAGATGAGCAGCTTGTTGGCCTGCGGCAGTATTTCTGCCTCCAGGGCCAGCTGGCCCTCAAACATGTTTATCTCATCCTGCCAGGTGGGCGGGGCGGTAAGTTTTTCGCAATAGCCGCGGGCAAACTCGGGCACCCAGGCGGTTTTGTAGTGTTGCGCCAAAAACTTCGACATGGTAGATTTCCCCGTAGATTCGGGCCCAACCACGGCTATTTTTATGATATCGGATGTCGGATGTTCGATCTCGGATTTTTCCATTAGCTATTCTAAATTCTGCTCCCCCTTCAGGGAAATGCGGGGATTTTTATATTGCTTATTCCAATCGATATGCCCTTTATATGCAATAATAAGCAAAACCACATAAAGCAAAGCCGTAAGATAAAGGCTCTTGTATAGGTAAAGCGGCACGTAGCAGGCATCTACAAACACCCACATAGCCCAGTTTTGCAGCACTTTACGCGTCATCAATAATTGTGCAACAAAACTTATAGCCGTGCAGCAGCCATCTATATAGGGCACATTGGTAGGTGTAAATTTATCTAATACCAGGCCAAGCACAAGCGCAAGGCTAATGGTTGCAAGGGCGGTGAATGCCAGTTCTTTGGTAGTTAAGCTTGTAATTGGTTTTTCGTCCTTTTCAATCTTTTTGAGCCAGAAGTACCAACCGTAAACGCTGGTGCTCAAAAAATACATTTGCAGCGCAGCATCGCCATATAATTGGTTTTTGTAGAAAACGATGGTGTATGCCAGCACGCTGATGATAGCTACACTCCAGTTCCAGATGCTTTGCTTTGCTGCCAGATAAACGCATGCCGCGCCTGTAACTGCACCCACCCATTCTAACAAGGTAGTATTCCTTATTTCCTGAATCAGTTGCTGGCCTACGGACAAGCTTGATGCGTGCATGCTGTAAATATAGGTTTTTGTATGAAAGACATCGTCATTGCGAGGAAAGCGAAGCTCCGAAGCAATCCCCGGTAAGCAGGTCCGATTAGCAGGGCGGCTCTACTTGCCGATGGTTGCCACGCTATCGCTCGCAATGGCGATGTGGTAAATTGAAAAAAATAAAAAACTTACCAGATCTTCACCCTTTTGGCAGGATCCAACCACATTTTATCGCCTTTTCTAATGCCGAAGGCTTCGTAAAACTCATCCACATCCGTAAAGGGACCATTCACGCGCATAAAGCCGGGCGAGTGCACGTCAGACATGAGCTGGCTCGCCAGTGCTTCGGGTCTATCGTGCCCGAGCCAACCCAGGGCGTATCCTAAAAAGTAGCGTTGCAGCGGCGTAAAGCCATTGATGGTTTTGCCATCTTTATATTGCTGTGTTTTTTTGAAGGCATCCAGGCCGATAACGATGCCGCCCAAATCCGCCATGTTTTCGCCGAGGGTAGCTTGGCCGTTTACGTGTTGGTCGCCAATTTTATAGCCGTTGAACTGGTCTACCAGCATCTGCGCGCGCCGGGTGAACCGGACCGAGTCGCGCGGTGTCCACCAGGTTTTAAGGTTACCTTGCTCGTCGTACTGGCGGCCCTGGTCGTCAAAACCATGGGTAATTTCGTGCCCGATAGTTGATGCTGCTGCGTAGCCGTAAACCACGGCATCATCTATATTCTCGTCCAGCGCGCCGGGTATCATAAAAATGGCTGCCGGCAGGGTAATGTCGTTGTTAGATGGGCTGTAACCGGCGTTATAGGTTTGCGGCGTCATAGACCATTCAGTGCGGTCTACCGGTTTGCCCAGCTTTTCTGCACCCAGTTTATGCAGGAAATTATGGGCGCGCATTACGTTTTGCACGTAAGATACCCTATCGATAGAAAGGTTGGTATAATCTCTCCAATGATCTGGGAAGCCAACTTTCGATACAACTTTCGCCAGTTTGCTATAGGCCCTGGTTTTGGTAGTATCGCTCATCCAGTCCAACTTCGCTATATGCTCTTTAAAGGTGCCGCGCATTGCCTCAACCAGGTTTACGTAACGCTCCTTGGTTTTCTCGGGGAAGTACTCTTTAACGAATATCTGGCCAAGCACTTCGCCCATCAGCCGGTTTTCGGTATCCAATACGCGTTTCCAGCGGGGTAGCTGCGCCTTGCTGCCATACAGGGCCGTGCCGAAGAAACGGAAGTTCTCCAAATCGAAAGCTTTGCTCAGGTAAGGGCTCTCATCTGTTACCAGGTTTTCTTTGAGGTAGTTTTTCCAATCGGCCAGGCTGAATTTGGTTAGCGCCTCGCTCAGGGCCTTATAATACTCCGGCTGACCTACGATAACGGTGTCGATGTTTTTGTAATCCATTTGCTCAAACGCATCCTTCCAGTTGATCGCAGGGGCAAGTTTGGTTAACTCGGCAACCGTCATCTTGTGGTAGTTGTCACGCGGTACGCGCAGATCTGCAAGTTTGCGCGAGTTCGTCGCCAGGAATTTCTCCAGTTCGTACGTTTTGTTAGCTGCTGCAGTTGCGGCGGTAGCGTCCAGGCCGATAAGCTTGTACAGGATGGGTAAGTGCTTCTGCTCATAATCTGTGCGGATATCCACGCTGTGCTTATCGCTGTTGAAATAGTAATCGCGGTCGGGCAGGCCAATGCCGGCCTGGTATAGCTGCAGGGCCATCTTGCTGCTGTTCATATCATCCTGCCCCACATAACTGCCGATGGGGGTTGATACGCCGATGTTGTTAAGGCGCGCAAATTCGGCCACCAATGTTTTGGTATCGCTTATTTTATCTATGCGGTCGAGCTCATCCTTAAGTGGTGTGATACCTTGTTTTTCTATATTCACAGTGTCCAGCCCGCTGTAGTAAAAATCGCCGATTTTTTGGATGTTGCTCCCTTTATCCGCATTGGCCTTTAGGGCATCCTCATTTATCTTTTTCAGTTTGTCGCGCAGGTCATCTATCACTACGTTGCCTATGCTCCATGATGAGTAAGCAGCGGGGATAGGATTTTCCTTCACCCACCTGCCGTTGGCGTATAAAAAGAAGTCATCTCCGGGTTTGGCGGTGGTATCTATGTTCTTGAAAACGCGGTCGTTTTCGGCGTAGAGTTTTGCCTGGTCGCCGCTGCCGTTTTTGCAGGCGCCCAAAAGCGATGCGGCAATGGCAAAAAGGGCCATAGCGCGGGTGTTTGTTTTTTTGATCATATTTTAGATGGTGTATGTAAAAAAATACAGGAGGTGTATGTAAAAACAGAAAATCAATGGCGGATAACTATACATAGTTAACATTATTTCATTTTAATAGCAATAGAAGAATCCCTGAAAAATTTATCTTAAATCAATTTAAACACAAAAGTTGTAAGGGTTTTGCGAGGTAGAAAATTGCATGTGTATTTATTTCATTTATTAAATATCTAATTATCAGTAAGTAATGTCATTTATTGTGTCAAATGAACAATTTGGAAATTCGACAAACACCATCTTTATGTTTAAACATGGGCCTCTAGCTTGTAAAAAACATGGCTTTAATTTTGTTGTAAACCAAACAGCCCTGCATCATCCTATAAAAAACATAAAAGCATCTACCTATGCAAAAACGTTTTCAGATGTTCAGGCTTAATTGAATTCTCAGTAGCCCAAGTTGAGATGATTTGTTCTTTTTTTTGGGTTTAATCAATAGTTTAAATTAATTAGGGGAAAAGGGAGCTTCCAAAAGGCTCTCTTTTTTTGTGCCTATAATTTTGCTATGCGTGCATAATACTTTAATTTAGGCTCACCAAAACACACCCATGCAGTTTGAACTTACCGAAGAACAATTGATGATACGCCAGGCCGCGCGCGATTTTGCGCAAACGGAACTAAAACCCGGCGTAATAGAGCGCGACGAGCACCAGAAATTCCCAGCCGAGCAGGTAAAGAAGCTGGGCGAGCTCGGGTTTTTAGGCATGATGGTGTCGCCCGAGTATGGCGGCAGCGGCATGGATGCCGTATCCTACAGCATTGTGATGGAGGAACTATCCAAAGTGGATGCATCGGCATCGGTAGTGGTATCGGTAAATAATTCGCTGGTTTGTTATGGGCTGGAGAAGTATGGCAGCGAAGAGCAGAAACAAAAGTATTTGATACCGCTGGCGCAGGGGCAAGTTATAGGTGCGTTTTGCCTTAGCGAACCTGAGGCCGGCTCCGATGCTACCTCGCAGCACACCACCGCCATAGATATGGGCGATCATTATCTGCTCAACGGCACCAAAAACTGGATAACTAACGGCAGCACGGCATCTACCTACATTGTTATGGCTCAAACCGATGCCTCCAAAAAACACCGCGGCATTAACGCGCTCATCGTAGAAAAAGGAATGGAGGGCTTCAGCGTTGGCCCCAAAGAAAATAAGATGGGCATCCGCGGCTCTGATACGCATTCGCTAATGTTTACCGATGTTAAGGTACCCAAGGAGAACCGTATTGGCGAAGAAGGGTTCGGCTTTAAGTTTGCCATGGCCACGCTGGAAGGCGGACGCATCGGCATCGCATCGCAGGCACTGGGGATAGCGGCGGGAGCTTACGAGCTATCAGTACAATACGCCAAAGACCGCAAGGCATTCGGCAAAACCCTGGCCGATTTGCAGGCCATCCAATTTAAACTGGTCGATATGGCTACCGAGATAGAAGCAGCCCGCCTGCTTTGCTACCGCGCGGCATGGCTAAAGGACAATCATTTGCCCTACGCACAGGCTGCATCTATGGCCAAGCTCTTCGCATCCGAAACCGCTATGCGCACAACCATAGAGGCCGTGCAGATACACGGCGGATACGGTTTTGTAAAAGAGTACCATGTAGAGCGGCTGATGCGCGATGCCAAAATAACGCAGATTTACGAGGGGACATCCGAAATTCAACGGATTGTCATTTCCCGCGAAGTTTTGAAATAGTTAGCTGCTTTTATTACTTTTGAAAAAGTATATCAAATTAGTAGACTATTTTATTCATGATAAAGAAAACCCTTCTTGGCGCGGCAGTTATTGCTTCGCTATCTAATATAGCTTCGGCACAAACTAAACTGGCTACCGGCGTATGGCGGGGCGCGCTAAAAACCGCGAGCGGCAACGAGATTCCCTTCAACTTTGAGGTTAGCGGCAGCGGCAAGCAGCAACTGGCCGTCATCAACAGCACCGAGCATTTACAGGTGCCTAATGTAACCGGCCTTGGCGATTCCGTATTCATCAAGATGCCTTTGTTCGATTCGGAATTTAAACTGAAGCAAACCGGCCAAACACTTAGCGGGCAATTTATCAAACACCTGGGCGTACGCGATGCCGCCATGGAATTTACCGCCACGGCTGCTACCCCTTATCGGTTTTTTAAGGATGGCGAAAAACTTGCCTTTGACGTGAGCGGCCGTTGGTCGGCTATATTTGGCGAGGGAGCGGAGCAGGACACTACGGTTGCCGAGCTTAAGCAAAGCGGCGCCAAAGTAACCGGTACCTTTTTAACCACCACCGGCGATTACCGCTTTTTGGAGGGCACCGTTGCCGGCAATCAGCTTTACCTAAGCTGCTTCGATGGCGGGCACGCCTTTTTGTTCACCGCAAAAATAAACGACGATAAAACCCTGACCGAGGGCAAATTCTTTTCGGGACTTACCGGCAAGGACGTGTGGACCGCAGTACGCAACGAGAACGCCAAATTGCCGGATGCGTACTCGCTGGCGGCCTTAAAACCCGGCTATAAAAAACTGGCTTTTAGCTTTAAGGACATTACCGGTAAAACCGTTTCATTGGATGACGAACGCTTTAAGAACAAAGTGGTTATCATCCAGATAATGGGTTCCTGGTGCCCCAATTGTATGGACGAGACCGCCTATATGGTAAACTACTATAAAAAATTCCATAAAAAAGGGGTTGAGGTTGTTGGCCTGGCCTACGAGCGCACTACCGATTTTGCCAAATCGCAAAAAACGGTAGCGCAGGTTAAAGACCGCTTCAACATCCCCTACCCGTTATTGATTACCGGCTATACCAGCAATAAAGACGAAACCGCCAAAAGCCTGCCCATGCTTACCAAAGTAGTGGGCTTCCCCACAACCATCATCATTGATAAAAGCGGCGATGTGCGTAAGATACACACCGGTTTCAGCGGGCCGGGCACCGGGCACTACTACACCGAGTTCATCAACGAGTTTGAGCAACTGACGGAAGACCTGCTGGCCGAAAAGATATAATGCCCGGCAAAACAAAAGGCGATAAAATGTACTTTTGATAGCATGCAGCAAACCCTCCATATCCTCAATGGCGATGCCACTTTAGCCGGTTTTGAGCAGGCGGATATAGCCGGCGATGTGATGATATGGCGCGAGGTGCTGTCTGAAGGGCCGGTTATGGCCAATGTAGCTTCGGCGGCATTTTGGCAACAGCGGGCCGATTGGATAAGCGAAACCTTCGGCGAAACGCCGGCGGGCTATCACGATAGCATGGTGGTACCGCTGGAAATGTTGAGCCGGCATTACGAAGAAATAAACCTGTGGTTCGAATTCGATTTGCATTGCCAGGTAAACCTGCTGGCAGCCATGATGCTGCTTAACCAGCAAACCAACTTGTCGGCGCCCGAAGTGTACCTGATAAGCCCCGCTGACTTCCCCGGTATAGAAAGCTTTAACGGTATGGGAGAATTGAACGGCGAACAACTGGATTACCTGTACGATAACATCCGCGTTCAACTAAGCGAATACGATTTTGCCCTTGCCACCGAAGCCTGGGCCCTGTATGTAGAGGGCGATGCAGCTAAACTGGAGGCCTGGCTTACCGAAACTACCTTTTGGGGCAATATGCCTAACCTTGAACCGGCTATGCGGGCACACCTGAAAAGGCTGCAATTTGACGCCGAAGGGCTAAACTATATCCACCGTAAACTACTGGGTATTTACAACGATGGCATCCGCAGCAAACCGGCCATCTACCAATCCTTCTGGCATGATGAAAAGATATACGGCATGGGCGATAGCCAGCTGGACATTTACCTGCAGCAATTAGCCGATAAGCAGCTCATCAGCCTTTAAAGCACAGATGCAGGTACCGTAACAGCCATTGGGGCTGTTCGTTCGCTTTCGTTCTTCAGCCTGTCTATAGCGGTTACTACGTAAAAATAAGTCTTTCCGGGCTGCACGGTGGTGTCCTGGTAAACGGTGTCTGTATTGTACTGTATATGCAGGATGTTGCGCGGGTCGCCCAGGTCGAATTTCTCGTTCACCTGGAAACGATAGATAACGTACCCGTAAACCGGCTCATTGTCGGCAGCAACCAGGGGCGCGCTCCATCGTAAAACGGCACTTTTCCGTTCCAGTCGTGCTGTAAAAGCCTGCGGCGTATTCGGCGGTACCGAATCCAACCAAAGCATAGGCGGCGGTAGCGCCGGGTAGCGGTAAAAATCTGTCCTCAGCGAATCGGTAAGGTGGTTGGCATTATTGGTGATAGACAAGGAGCGGAAGAAAACGCTACCCTGCGCCCGTGGGTTGGCGCGGATGAGCCTAATTTGGTTAGGTATCTCTGATGGGTTTTTGTAGGCGAGGCTGCGCGGCTCGTAAAAGCGGTACGGTGCCTGGCCTATGTACAAATGGCGGTTGTAAGTGTTATTGCTCCACCAATCCAGCAGTTTTTCGAATGCCGCCAGGCGGTAGCCTATGTGCCAGTACAGCTGCGGGTTTATATAATCTATCCAGCCTTCCTGCATCCATTTGCGGCTATCGGCAAAGTTTTCTATATATGATGAGCCGCCTGCTGTTTCAGAGCCATCCGGGTGCTGGCTTTTGTTGGCCCATATGCCAAATGGGCTTATGCCAAATTTCATGGTGGGCTTATATTTGTGTATGCTATCGCCCAGCATCTGTATCAGCTTATCCACATTATCGCGGCGCCAATCTTTTACGTTGTCGAAATCCTGGCCGTACTCGGCGTATGCCTCGGCATCGTTTATCACCTGCCCTTTTGCGGGGTAAGGATAAAAGTAGTCGTCCATATGTATGCCATCCACATCGTAGTTCTTCACTACATCAAGCACCACCTGCACAATATATTCGCGCACCTCGGGCAAGCCGGGGTTAAAAAGCTTTATGCCTTCGTAGGTAAAAAACCACTCGGGTTTGGTACGGGTGATGTGGTCCGGCGCCAGGGCATAAAATTTATTATCGAAAGTAGCACGGTAAGGGTTAAACCAGGCGTGCAGCTCCATACTGCGTTTATGGGCCTCGGTTATTGCAAATTGCAAGGGGTCATAATCGGGGGTTTCGCCTTGCTTGCCGGTGAGGTATTTAGACCAGGGCTCGCGGCTTTTGGCGTAGAAGGCATCGGCAGCGGGCCTCACCTGAAACATAATGGCATTGATGCCGGCCTGCTGGTGCGCGTTTAGCTGGTTTACCAGATCGCGCTGCTGGCTCTCTGCCGTACCGCGCGCGTTCTGCGGCCAATCCAAATTAGACACCGTGGCTATCCACACACCTCTAAACTCGCGCTTGGGCTGTGGGCGGAGAGAATCTGTTGCAACAACAGCCTGGGCAAGCGTACGCGCCGAAATCAACACAGAAAGAACGATAGCAAAAAAGTATTTATAACGTAGCATCAAGCCGGTATTTTATTAAAAGCTGCAAAGATATAAACTCATTACTAAGCCGTTTTATTATTAAGCATAATATTTGCTTCAATTTTATGTTTTAGTTATTTACCCGATTTTTAAAATCAGAAGCTAAAATTTATGTGGTTTAACAGATTTTTTTACCTTAGCACAAAATAAACCCCTATATTTAATCAACAACCACAGGTAAAACCCTAAGCTTATTAAATAGTTTAGGTTATATTAAACTTAACAATCGATTACGATGGAAAAAGAATACGGACAAGCACCTAAAAAAAATTCGAATGTAATTTACTTTTTGATTGCGGTAGTGGTAGCCTTATTGGGTACCGATGTGTACCTGTACATGCAAAAAAGCAAATCGGATACTAAGATAGTTTACCAGAACGACGAGAAAACCCGCCTGCAAACCGAGCTGGATAGTCTGGAAGCACAGATAGAACAAGTAAACGCCGGCCGCGCGCAAATGAGCACCGCCATGAAGGCCGAAAATGACGCATTGAGGGTGAAGATAAAAGTGCTTCGGCAGAAGCTGGCAAAAGGCAAGCTTACCGTAGCCGAGCTTGGCCGTGCACAGGAAGACGTGAAACAACTGCGTTATTTTGTGGCCAAATATACCGCCGAAAACGAGGAGCTTAAGAAAGAAAACACCAACCTTACTGTAGAACGAGATACATTGAAGACCAACCTGGCGACAGTCAGCGGCAAGGCAGCCGACCTGGAAAAGAAAAACCAGGAGCTGGATTCGCGGGTGAAGGAAGCGTCGGCCCTGAAGATTGGCGCAGCCGAGGTAATTGCGTATAAGATAAAGAACAGCGGCAAAGAGGTTGAAGAGAAGAAAGCCAAAAACGTACAGAAGATAAAGATAAGCTTTACCATTGCCGGTAATACAGTAGCCGAAAAAGGCCTGCACGATATTTACGTACGTGTTATAGACCCTACCGGAAACCTCATTACCCCGGCAGATAGCGGCACATTTACCGCTGATGCGCAGGATTTGCAATACACCTACAAAACCGCCATCGATTTTAAGGACGATGGCAGCACTTACCCTATCGATTGGCTGTACTCGCCGTTCCAAAAGGGTACTTACACGGTAATTTTATATGCCGATGGATTCACCATGGGCAAAGCATCGTTCACGCTGAAATAGGCTGGCATGCTCCAAAATATTGAAGAGGCTGTATCAACATCATGATACAGCCTCTTTTTTTGGGGACAGTTTTTGCCCTAGTATAGCACATCTTTTTCGCTGGCTTGTTGGCCCGCGTCCTTTTTATCAACCATTTCTATCGATACTTCGGTATCGATAAAATCTTCCTGCCTTTTTGAAGGAATAGGTGCCGCACCCACAATTCCGATACCCGTTAACGCCAATACGAGGAACAGCGCGAGGCTTATAAGCCTCAACAATCTCTTAAAACTTTTCATGCCGAAAATAATGCCATGGCCGGGCCATGCCGTGTAACAATTAAACTATACTAAAGGGGTAATGAGGGCGGAATACGCCATGCGAAGTTTTAGCCGTTACAGGCCGAAAGCGATAGGTGCCTCACAGGATAGGCAAACGTGTGTTTAAGAGCGGAAAACAGTGTACTTAAAAGCGCGTATCTGGCGGCAAATGCATTAGCCAAGATATGTTGGGAAATGTTTTTTGGCTTCGCGATAACCGCGGCCTCCAGCGGGTTATTGTGGATGCAAAGCAACGCCCGTTTGTAATGGATGGCGGCTTTAACATTAGCCTGCACAGCCGCCGCCAGCCCCGAAGTTGCCATTGTGCAATTAACGGCCGGACGACTAACATAGCCCGATATACAAAAGAAGCTCACCAGCAAAGCGGCAACAAGCATAGCTGCTTTAAGCCTCGCCTTTAAATGATATACTATGCTGCTTTGGTAAAACACAGCGTAAATATAGCACATGGTTTTAACAATCGGCGTGTTTGCCGCATTTACCCCCTAAGGTTGGCACAATAACGCTTTATTTATCAATTAATTGGCCGCACTTTTGTTAGATAAGCCGCGAAACCAAACTTGTTAATTATGAGCGGCATAACAGATACCCTTACAGCCGATGCGGAGATAAGGGAATTGATAGACGATAAAATTATAGCGGTTTACAACCGCGACGAAAAGGCGCTGTTGGCCAAATACGCACCCGGCGTAATAACTTTCGATATTGGGGCGCCTTTGCAAAATGAAAGCGGGATAGAAGCGCGCCTGGAAAAATGGTTTTCCGGGTATATGGGTCACATCAATCAGGAAGTTGCCGATGTGGAAGTAGCAGCAAACGGCGATATAGCTTACAGCCATTGCCTTATGCGTACCTGGGGCACAAGCGTAGAGGGCCGCGAGCTTGATATGTGGTACCGCGTAACTTCCTGCTACAAAAAGCTGGATGGCGATTGGCGCATTACCCACGAGCATCTTTCCGAACCGATAGATATGGAAAATGGCAAAGCGCTGTTTACCCTAAAACCATAATAACCAATTAAATAAAACACCATGTTAAAAGACTCAAAGGCGTTCAGCGGATTTTCGGTAAACGATGTAGACGCGGCAAAGCATTTTTATGGCGAAGTGCTGGGCCTGCAGGTTGATAAGAACGATGAGATGGGCGGATTGCTTACCATACATATAGCGGGTTCCAGCAATATCATCGCCTACCCCAAACCCAACCATGTGCCGGCTACGTTCACCATCCTAAACTTCCCGGTTAAAGACATTACGGCTACGGTAAAAGAACTAAAAGCACGCGGCGTGGTATTTGAAAGTTACGACAGCGAATACCTCAAAACCGACGAGGACAACATTTCGCGCGGCAATGGCGGGCCAAGCATAGCCTGGTTTAAAGATCCCGCAGGTAATTTCCTTTCGGTGATAGAAGAATAATCCGCCTTCGGATAAATTAATGGGGTGCATTGTTCAGCCCTCTGGTTACCAGGTCAAAGCGCTGTTTGCCAGAGGCCGGTCTGCCTTATCCCGAACGCAGGGCCAAAATTAATAGTGTGACGCCGGGCTGATGAATTGCTGCGCCGGGCGGTTATCCTCCTTGTACTTCTGCGGCAGGTCTGATTTGTGGTGTAGCGTGCCGTAGTATGATATCTCCAGCTCGCGCTCGCCCGAATCATTGATAGTGAGTTTGAAAATCATATCGTAATCATCTTCATCCAGTGCATCAAAGGGCATTTCGCTGCCAAATGCATCCAGCAGGGGCATCAGGGTATTAGAGTGCCCGATTATAAGTACGTTACTGCCACTGAAGTTTTTAAGTATGGTTGCAGCAAATGCTTTAAGGCTATCGCCATAAACCCGGGGTGGCACATGGGCCTGTGTAGCCAACGGGGTGGCGGTTTCGGCGGTGCGTTTATATTTGGTAACGTATATGGCTTTTATTTTTTCGCGCTTCAGGAATTTGGTAAGCGATACCGCGCGTTTTTGCCCGTCTAAAGTAAGGCCTGGATTATCGGGGTTCAGCGCGGTAGCAGGCTCTTTTTCTGCATGGCGCACCAGCCATATGGTAGTTTTTTGCGCAAATGCATTATAATTGCTAAGTAAAAAGCAAACAAACAGTACTCTTAAGGCTTTAGTTCTTAGCGATGCGTTTTTCATAGCGTAGATATGAGTTATAAGTAAAGGTATTTACAAATATATTGATATGAGGTTTTTAGATAAAGAATATTTAAAACACATCTGGAAAGTGCTGGTAGCCACATTCAGCGCTTTCGGCAGCGATAACGGCTTAAAACTAAGTGCATCGCTCGCCTACTATACCGTATTTTCGTTGGCGCCGCTGCTTATCCTCATCATATCATTAGCGGGCCTGGTTTTTGGGCACGATGCCGCCACCAACAGGCTTTATCCCGAAATTAAGCACTACGTAGGCGCATCTGCCGCCCTGCAGATACAGGATACCCTTAAAAACCTGGAGTTGAGCGGCAAAACAGGCGTGGCGGTAATAATAGGCACTTTAACCCTGCTCATTGGCGCGAGCAGTATCTTTTTAGAGATACAAGATTCGCTGAATATGATATGGCGGGTAAAGGCTAAGCCCAAAAAAGGCTGGGTAAAAATGCTGCAAAACCGTTTCCTCTCGTTCTCGCTCATCGTAAGCCTTGGGTTTTTGCTGATGGCATCGCTGGTAATCAACTTTTTGATGGATGCATTGAAAACGCAGATTACCAAATTTTTGCCCAGCATTACCAAACTGCTCATAGGCGGCATAAATCTGGGCATTACGCTCGTCGTTATCTCCGTGCTGTTCGGCATCATCTTTAAATTTTTGCCCGATGTAAAGATAAAATGGAAAGATGTGCGCTCCGGGGCATTCTTCACCGCTATATTATTTATGTTGGGCCAGTATATCATCAGCCTCTACATACAATACACGGCGCAGGGTTCGGCATACGGCGCCGCAGGTTCGCTCATTGTAATATTGGTTTGGATATATTATACGGCCGCTATTTTATACATCGGTGCCGAGTTTACCCAGGTGTACGCAGAAGCTATAGGCAGCCATATAGAGCCTGCCGATTACGCCGTACATGTGCAGCAAACCGAAGTAGAACGCACCGTGAAGCAATTACCCGCCCAAAATCCCGAGATAAAGGGCAATCTTGTTACATCAGCCACAGAGAAAAAAACTTAAAGCTTCATTTGTAGCCAAAGCGGCACTCATTTATGCACGGGATTAAGCCATACTTAGCTATTTACTACAAGGGCATTGTACATTAAATAAATAATGCTGTACATTTAGCTTCCAATTATAGGGTTCCTTGTCAGTAGCTAAATACATATTACAAAAAAGAACATTCTGGCTCACTGCGTTCATCTGCTGCTGTTACGTCTCGTCTATGGCACAATCCTTTTCGGTAGATAGCGGCCGCAGGAACGTATCCATCCCCTTCAGGGTTATCCGCAATATGGTGGTCATCAAAATGCGCATCAACGATAAAGGGCCTTACAACTTTATTTTGGATACCGGCGTAGGGTTGATGATCATGACCGACCCGACGATGATAGATTCGATAAAACTCGACTACCGGCGAACCCTAAAGATAACCGGCCTTGGCACCGATGGCGATTACGAAGCCATCATTACACCGCCTTTAAAACTCGACATCCCGGGGCTTTACAGCACCGGCATATCGGCGGCTATCTTGAAAAAAGATTATTTCAACCTCTCCAGCTACGTGGGCCTGCCTATACGCGGCCTGCTTGGCTGGGATTTTTTTAACAACCTGGCCGTGAAGGTTAATTTTTCTGATAGCACCTTAACCGTTTGCCGGCCTGCTGATTTGAAGGGCGTTAAAAAAAGCCAGCGCATACCCATCACCATCGAAGAAAAAAAACCCTATTTGGAAACCATAGTGGTTATGCCCGACGGGCGCCGGGTAAAGAACAAACTGGTGATAGACCTTGGCGCCGGCCACCCCCTATCGTTGGAGAACCTGCAAAAAACCAAGGGCATCCCCCCCAAATTTATCAAAGCCAACCTGGGCGTTGCGATTAATGGCCCCATAGATGGCGTTATAAGCCGCATAAAAGAAATTGAGCTGGGCAAATACAAAATAAAGGACGTAATTACCTCCTTTCCAGACACTACTGCTGATAACCGCCAGTACGCCATACAGCGCGATGGTAATATGGGCATTGGCATCCTGAAAAAATTCAACATCGTATTCGATTACAGCAATGGCTTTCTGTACCTAAAGCCCAACGAAACCTACAGCATCCCCTTTGAGCACGATATGAGCGGGATAGAGTATTTTTCTACGGGCGATAATCTGGATCACCTAATCATCAGTAGGGTAGAGCCGGGCTCGCCGGCAGATGAGATAGGGCTGGAGAAAAACGACGAGATCGTATCCATCAACTTTAAGCCGGTATCAAAAATGGGTACCGAAGAGGTAGATAACCTGCTAAAATCTAAAACCGACCGTAGCATACTACTCGAAGTTTATCACGATAAACGCTACGACAGAGTAATACTCACCCTAAGGCGAAGGATATAAGCCCCTTTGTAACAAGCCCGTTGCCCTATTGGCAATATTGCATAATATTTCATATTTTGGGCTTCGCTTTTTACTACTTAATTATTAAAAAAATCATGAATAAACCTTTACGGGCAGGCACCTACCTGCGCGTGGCCATTGTTGCCCTCGCCCTTGCCGCAGGCTCTTGCGCTACCAAAAAAAACGCCGCATCTACGGTAACCCTTAAAACCACAACTACGCCCGGCGGCACCACCACCACTACGGCAACCGTGGCCCCGCCAAAGAAAGAAGGCATCAAAAAATTCAGCGACCTGGTAGGCAAGGCAAAAGCCGATACCGGCCTTTTTACTACTTACAAGGTAGACGGAAAATATTACTTCGAGGTGCCCGATAGCCTGCTTAGCCGCGAAATGCTGATTGTAACCCGTTTCGTAAAAACCCCAACAGGCTTAAAATCATTCGGCCAACAATATGGTGGCGAAGAAGTGAACGAACAGGTTTGGAAATGGGAACGCCACGATAAGCAAATCTTCGTGCGTGTGCCCAGTTACTCGGTAAGAGCCGATAGCACCAGCGATATGTACCAATCGGTAAAAAACTCTAACCTTGATGCTGTGCTGGCTTCATTCGATATCAAGGCATATAATAAAGACACTACAGGCGTGCTGATAGATGTAACCGACATGTACAACGGCGACCTTGCGGCCATAAGCCTGCCCGATAATATCAAAAAACTGTATAAAGTAAGTGCGCTTGATAACACCCGCTCTTATATCGATACCATCAAAAGCTTCCCTATAAACGTAGAGGTACGCACGCTGAAAACCTTTCGCGCGGCCGAATCGCCTACCGATAACACCAATGGTGCGCTCACTTTTGAGTTGAACACTTCTATGCTGTTGCTGCCTAAAGTACCAATGAAAGCCCGTTTGATGGATGCGCGCGTTGGTTATTTTGGCCAATCGCAAACAGATTACGGTACTGGTGCCCAAAGGTCTGAAGTTACTGCGTATATACACCGCTGGAGGCTGGAACCTAAAGACGAAGCCGCTTATGCCCGCGGCGTACTGGTAGAGCCCAAGAAACAGATTGTTTATTACATAGACCCTGCCACCCCAAAAAAATGGGTACCCTACCTTATTGCCGGAATTAACGATTGGAACAAAGCCTTTGAAGCAGCCGGCTTTAAGAACGCCATTGTTGGCAAAGTTGCCCCTACCTTTAAAGAAGACCCGGAGTTTAGCACCGAAGATGCACGTTACAGTGTGCTGCGCTACTTTGCCTCTGATGTGCAAAATGCTTATGGCCCGCATATCTCCGATCCGCGCAGTGGCGAGATATTGGAGAGCCACGTAGGCTGGTATCACAACGTAATGAGCCTACTGCGCAACTGGTTCCTGATACAAACCGCAGCAGTAAACCCTAATGTGCGCAACCCGCAATTTACCGATGAACAAATGGGCGAATTAATACGCTTCGTATCATCGCACGAAATTGGGCACACCCTCGGCCTGCCGCACAACTTCGGCAGCAGCTATGCTTACAAGGTAGATTCATTGCGCTCTAAAACCTTTACCGCTACGCACGGCACGGCACCATCTATTATGGATTATGCCCGCTTCAACTACATAGCGCAACCCGGCGACGGTGTAACCCACCTGTACCCACAAATTGGCGAATACGACCTTTGGGCCATTAAATGGGGCTACAGCTACTTCGGCGGCGGCAAAACACCAAAACAGGAGAAAGAACTGTTGGATGTGTGGACTACGAAAAACGCCGGAAACCCGCTTTACTATTACGGCCGCCAGGGCACTTCTATAGACCCGCGCCTGCAAAACGAAGACCTGGGCGATAACGCCATGAAAGCAAGTATGTACGGTATTGCCAACCTGAAAAGGATATTGCCTAACCTGGAGAAATGGACCTATCAAAAAGGCGAGGATTTTGACGATGTGCAAACCCTTTACAACGAGGTAATAGGCCAGTATAACCGTTACATAGGCCATGTAACCATGAACGTTGGCGGCATGAATGAAAACTTCAAAACTTATGACCAAACAGGCCCGGTTTATGGTTTCGTGAGCAAAAGCCTGCAACGCGATGCCGTTGCTTTCCTTAACCAGCAGGTATTTAAAACGCCTACATGGCTCATCAACAATGCCGAATTGAGCAAATTTGATAACGGTGTGGTGATTGGCCGCATAAAAGCAGTGCAGGTAAATGCACTGGGTAATTTGCTCAACCCGTCGCGCCTGGCCCGTATGTTCGATAACGAAACGAAGAGCGGCGCATTGGCTTACACGGTTAGCGATTTGCTTACCGACCTGCGTCCCGGCATATTCCCTGCGGCTAAGCCCGACCAGTTCCAGCGCAACCTGCAGCGCGGATATGTAGATAATCTGAAAATGTTCTTAAATGTGGATGCCAGCCAAACTTTCCCCGGCTTTACATCGGCACAATTGGCAAGCTATGGCATTACGCCAATAAACATTGCTCTTTCAGATATTCGCCCAATGGTTAGGGCCGAATTGGCTAAGATAAGTGCTAGCCTCCCTAAGGGCGGCGATGCCTTGACAACGGCACACTACGCCGATTTGCGCCTGCGCATAAAAGAAGCGTTGTATCCAACAAAACCGGTTATCAACGTGGTTGGCGGTACCGTGAGCCGTTTTACTAACGACAGCAGCGATACGCAAATAGAATATTAAGATTAGATACCCCGGCCCATTATGGCCCAACAGTTATAAGCCCCTGCTATTTTTAGCGGGGGCTTATGTTTTTTACGATGCGGGCAAATGGATTATTTAAGCTGGCTGATATTTTCGAAGAAAGCGGTTTGCAGGTCGAGCAGCGAACGCACGCTCATGCTTTCGCCATACATATCAAAGCAAAGGAACTTCGCTTTAGAAATATCGCCCTCTTTGGCTTTTTCGAAAAAGTTGAACGTTTCGAAAAAGTAATGATTGGTGGTTTCCTTGTTTTTAAAATTGGTTTGCGACGCATTTAGCCTGAAGCCAATAGCATCCATCCACGCATGTACCCTTGCGTGGAGCGACTTAGTGATGTTATCCATAGGTTAAAGATTTATAATCTTTAACGAAAACGCACGAACAAAGGTTTTATGTTATAGCGAAACTCTTTTTAACATACGTTAACAATTGATGTGCATATGGCGGCATTTGGCGCTGGTGTAACGACATAAGAAAAATTATTTCTTTCTACGTCTCTTGAAACTTATTAACATCCCGCCCGTACAAAGATTACCAGTGTAAACGATATGAGAACAAAATATACTCTTTTTGCCATTTCGGTAATTTGCTTAACCAGCTTTGGGGCTTGTAAAAAAACCATTACCCCCGGCCCCGCCGGGGCAGATGGACAAACCGGAGCCACAGGCGCAACGGGTGCCACAGGCGCAACAGGGGCATCGGGCCCGCAAGGCCCCCAGGGTGCCACAGGCGCAAATGGGACTAACGGCGCAACAGGAGCTACAGGGGCAACAGGCCCCGCCGGGGCAACAGGCGCAACAGGCCCCGCCGGCCCAACAGGGGCTACGGGTGCTACAGGCCCGGCAGGGGCAACAGGTGCTACGGGCCCAGCCGGGCCCGCCGGCCCTACCGGGGCAACAGGTGCCACCGGCGCAACCGGGCCCGCGGGGGCAACAGGCGCAACAGGGCAAACCGGAGCTACGGGCGCAACAGGTGCACAAGGCCCGGCCGGTCCGCAAGGAGCAACTGGCGCTACGGGTGCCACAGGTGCACAAGGCCCGGCCGGGGCTACAGGAGCAACGGGTGCTACTGGTGCAACAGGGGCCGCCGGTGCCGATGGCAGTGCCAACGTTAGCAGCGTGCTGCTTACTAATAAAAGCGTAGTGCTTACCGGCTTTACGCAATTCAGCATACCGCAGATTACGCAGGATATAGTAGATAAAGGCGTGGTGCTGATGTTCTTCAGGATAACCGGCAGCAACAGCGGCTTTTTTGCCATGCCCTATGCCGAAGCTGGCCAAACGCTGGCGCTTTCTTCATATGGCGTAGGCTACGTAAGCGTAAAATCAAACTTTACAGCAAGCGGGTTAGATTTCAGGGTTGTAATTATGGCGGGTAGTTCGCTTACTACGCTGGGTACCACACATCCGGGCTTAAATCTCAGGAACTACAGCCAGGTGGCTGCTGCCCTGCACTTGTCTAATTAATATACAGGCTGCTATACAATTTTATACATCTTATTATCTTAGGCTCCGCTTTAACGGGGCCTTTGTTTTTATGCGTGTAACAATCCTATTATTTACCCCCTTACCCGTGTAACAATACTATGATTATTAAATATTTAATATCAATTAAGTGAACATTTGCACAATATATGCGTGGTAAACGCAATACATCAATGCAGGCCTACTAAATACGTTATGAAATACATCTATATACTACTCACTATCCTAACCTTTACCGGGCTTAATGCCAATGCCCAGGGTGGTCGCCAGATAAGCGGCACCATCATCGACTCTACCAAGCTTACCCTGCCGGGCAGCAGCGTGAGGATATCATCGGAACTTGGCGATAGCCTTGCCAGCACTACCGATGTGAATGGTAAATTCCTGTTCAACGGCATAAAGGGCACAAAAATCACGCTTACTATTTCGTCTATCGGTTATCAGGGCATCATTAAACATTATACCCTACCGGCCGGCGATAAAGCCATCGTTTTCGACCCCATCATCCTGAAATCGGAAACCCGCCAATTAGGAGTAGTAACCATTGTGGGCGTTAACCCCGTGGTATTTAAGGAAGATACCGTACAATACAGCGTATCGGCTTATAAAGTGCGCGAAAATGCCCCCATTGAAGATGTGCTGAAGAAGATACCCGGTATAGACGTAGCCAAAGACGGTACCGTTACCGCACAAGGCAAGCAAGTGACCAAAGTACGTGTAAACGGCAAGGATTTCTTCGGCGGCGATGTGTTAAGCGCTACCAGGAATTTGCCTGCTGATGTGATAGACAATGTACAAATAGTAGATGATTACGGCGACCAGGCTAATCTTACCGGCGTAAAAACCGGCGAGCCAACCAAAGTGCTCAACTTCACCATCCGTAAGGATAAGAATTACGGCTACTTTGGCCAGGCTACCGCAGGTGATGGCTCTGATGCCTTACCGAAGAATCCCGGCGTTACTAACGATAACCGTTATTTAGGCTTGCTCAACTTTTTCAAATTCAAGGGTGATCAGCAGGTATCTGTATTAGGGAGCATCAACAATACCAACGTAAACACGTTCAGCTTTGGCTCGGCAACCGGCGGTGCGGCAGGCGGTGGCGGTTTTGGCGGCGGCGGTGGCGGCGGCCGTGGCAATGCCTTAAGGGGCGGCAACAGCTCTACCACAAATGCCAACGGTATTACCAACGCGCATTCTATCGGCCTTAACTTTAGGGATCAGTGGGGTAAAAACCTCTCTGTATATGGAAGCTACAGCTTTAACGACAATACGGTGTTTACTAACTCAACAAATATTCAAACTAACACGTCGGTCAATACGATAAACCGAAGCAATAGCCAGAGCACGGAGACTAACAACCCGGTTAACCATCGTTTCAACTTCAATCTGGAATGGAAACCAGACACTGTAAACTACTTAAAGCTAACGCCAACGTTCTCATATGCCGGCAACGACGTTACTAGTTTGGATATCGTAAACTCTAACCGTAATGGGCAGGTAACTCAATCATACACTTCTAACTCTATCAGCAACTCTTCATCACCAAATTACGGCATCACCGGTTTGTACAACCACAGGTTTAGCCACAAAGGCCGCAACCTTAGCATCGGGTTCAATGCATCTACCAATAAAAATAACCAGTACGATAATCCTATTTACGATTATGCCCCCGGTTCTTTACGCAACGCGCCCGAAAACCAGGTAATTTATACCGATAGCCGCACCAATAACTACGGCGCAAACCTATCGTACCAGGAGCCGCTAGGCAAGCACTCGTTTTTAGAGGGCAATTATGCTTATAATCATACCTACACCACCAGTGATAAAGAAACCGATACTTTATACACCGCCAATGCCTACCACAATTACCCGCTTTGGAGCAATAACTATAACTATACTTTTACTACAAACCGCTTTGGTTTAAACTATAGGGTAGTAGAGGCTAAATACAATTATGTAATTGGTATTGGCGGGCAACCATCTACCCTGGAAGGCTTCAATGTAAAAACCAGCCAGTCTACCAGAATCACCAATTTCAATGTGATACCTACCGCGCGTTTCGTTTATAATTTCTCGCGGAGCCAGAATCTAAGTTTCCAATATAACGGCACGAGCAATCAGCCGGCGTTTAACCAGTTGCAGCCCGTATTAGATTTCTCCAACGCATCGTACCCGGTGCAGGGTAACCCCAATCTAAACGCCGAGTTCAACAACAGCTTGCAATTGCGCTACGGCAACTTCAGCTTCCAAACGGGCAATATCTTCTTTGCGAATGTTGGCTATACGAAAACGGATAACAAAATCGTGAACGTGAATATCTCGTATCCGCGCAGCTTTACGGCAGCGGCCTTGGCAGCCGACCCAACCCTGAAGAACTTTGCAGGCGCAAACCTTATACAATACCAAAACGCAAGCGGGTACTACCAGGTAAACGGCGGTTTGGTTTACTCCAAGCCATGGTCAGAACGTAAGTACACCATCATATTCAACACCAACGTTGGTTATACCAATAACATCGGTTTCGCCGGTTCGGTAGATTCTAACAACGTAGCAACGCCTATCGACAAAAACATCGCCAAAACGTTTACCCTATCGCCGGGCTGGCGTTTCAGGGTGAATATTACGGATGTTATAGATGCGGAACTGAACTCCAGTTACGCTATCAACAAAACCGATAACTCGTTGAATACGCCCGCGTTCAACCAGAACACCAATATCCGCACCCTTAACCTGGGCGCAAGCGGAAAGAATTATTTCTGGAAAGACTGGACGCTGAGCTACGATTACACCAAAACATTAAACTATGGTTACGACCCAACACTACAGATTAAAAACCCCAACATTTTAAATGCATACGTAGAACGCCGTTTCCTGAAAGACCATCGGGGTACCCTGCGTTTTGCAGCCTACGATTTATTTAACGAGAACACCGGTTTTTCATCGGTAACTACCGGCAGCACCGTTACCCAAACCAACGTAAATAAACTTGGGCGTTACTTCCTGTTATCGTTTACGTTGAGGCTTCAGAAATTCTCGGGCAAGGCCCCATCCGGGGATCCCGGCCGTGGCGGCAGACAGGGCGGCGGTTTCGGTGGCCCTGGTGGTGGTGGCCCTGGTGGTGGCGGACCGGGCGGCGGCGGACCAATGTAACGGAATATACACAAAACAAAAGAAGCCATCCCTTTATCAACGGATGGCTTCTTTTGTTTATACGGGAGTTTTTTATTGATGCACCAGCACGGTGTTGATAACGCGTTCCAGCTCTTCTAAATCGAAGGGTTTGGCCAGGTAGGTTTCGGCACCGGCGTGGCCGGCAAGTAATTGTATATCGCTGTTTGCCGAAAAATAAACCACGGGGATATTCTTCAGCGACTCCTCCTTCTTTAAGGTTTGGGTAGCAACGATGCCTCCGGCATCAGGTATCCAGTTATCCATCAGTATCACATCGGGCATAATGGCTGCTACTTTTTCAGTGATATTATTGCAATCGGTAAACGTGTGTACGTCCCAACCCTGCTCAACTAAAATATAGTTGCAGATAGATAGGATATCTTCATCGTCGTCGAAAATAATGATTTTCTTAAGCTGTTTGTTCATCGGGGAAGCGGGTTCGTGAAGCTATGCATTACTTTCAAAAAAAACAAATAATTTAATTACAACCAAAATGCCCGCGGCTGTAATTAATGGAGGGGCAATGCGCCGTTTTCGCCGGGGAGTTTGTCCAACTTTTCTTTTATAGAAATTTTGGCCGAAGTTGTAAAGCAATGCGGCTACAAAACCGCTAAAACACCTTCAAAAATCTGCGTTTTTCTGCGTTTTTTCTTCAAAAAAGGGGCTGTTTTAGGGCAAATAGCGGGAGGTTTTATAAGCGCAAAAACAGCTTATTAGCCAAAAGAACGTAAAAATTTTTCCAGCTTTTTCCAGCTTTTGCGCGAATTTTTGCTATGAGTTTCCAGAAAATTCCAAGGCTGTTGGCGCTTGGAAAGGCGGCTAATAGCGGGGCCTTCGCTCCCGCCTATCGGCAGGCTACCTCTCACAACCCCTCGCCGGACTGTGTGTTTTCCACTGCATTCCCAACGGCGCCTTGCAAGCAAGTAAGGCGCGGGGCTGCCGGACGCATGGCCTTCATTGCATATACGCCATCTCTGCGGAAATTAAACATCCGTTAAATAATTTTACCGATTAGAAAATCCACCGGTAATTATGCTTACCTTGTGAACTTATTTATAATAAACAATATAATGCAACAAGGAACAGTAAAATTTTTTAATGAAACAAAAGGATTCGGATTTATTACACCAAGCAACGGTGGAAGCGAAATTTTTGTTCATGCGTCAGGTTTGATTGACAACATCAGCGAGAATAGCGTTGTTAGTTTTGACGTACAAGAAGGCCGTAAAGGCCCTAACGCAGTAAATGTTAAAGTAGCTTAATACACTATACATCAAATTATTGTGAAACACTCTCCTTAACCGGAGGGTGTTTTTTTTTGACCCGTTTTGCCGGGCTTGTCGCTGTCATAATCGGCGGTGATAACATCTGAAAAAATGACACCGCGACTGAAATTTTTTCCGCATGGGCGTATTGTAGTTGTATGTTATTGAGTGGAATAATTATCAAAATCTTTGAGGATCTATCGTAAATTCAATTTCCTTTTTCGTTTTGTGCTTTATTAATTTGTACACATAGGACCCTCTTACTTTTATAACCGAGTCGCCCACCTCTATCTGGTGATCTGTATAATAACCAGCATCAATAGAATAACTTACGTTATGAATTTGAATTGTGGGAAATTGCTTAATATCATAATCAATGCGTTCTACTTGCCCGGAAAATTCAACATCAAGGTACTTCCTATCCTGCTTTCGGGAATCAATTGCCCAATAAATTAATGTAGAAATAGTAATTACCGCGAAAGCGGTCGATACAGCGATAATTTGTTTTGGATTATTTGAATAATTATTTTTCATCGAAATATATCTGGAAATAACTGTGTTACAGCTAGCCCTAATTGTTTAGGAGTAACCGTTCAGCCTATTGTCATTGTTATCACCTGCCACGAAGCTCTCACCACCTACCCGGCCCACCCCTCCCTATCCAAACTCCTGAAATGTATTGCTTCGGCCAGGTGCTCCAGCAGTATTTCTTCGCTGCCGGCAAGGTCGGCAATGGTACGCGATACCTTGAGGATGCGGTCGTACGCGCGGGCGGAGAGGCCCAGTTTCTCCATTGCCTTTTTCAAAAGCGTTTGGCCGGCCTGGCTTATTTTGCAAATGTCGCGTACCATTTGGGGACTCATTTGGGCGTTGGCGTGCAGGTCTGGCTTGCTGCCGAAGCGTTCTATCTGCAGTTCGCGGGCTTTTATTACACGGTCGCGAATGTGTTCGCTTTTCTCGGCAAGGCGGTCTGATGATAGTTCGGTAAAGTTTACGGGGGTAACTTCTACGTGCAGGTCGATACGATCCAGTAAGGGGCCGGATATTTTGCTGAGGTATTTCTGCACCGTGCCGGGCGGACAGATGCATTCCTTTTCGGGGTGGTTGTAATAGCCGCAGGGGCAGGGGTTCATGCTGGCAATGAGCATAAAACTGCTGGGGTAATCAACCGTAAATTTGGCGCGCGATATGGTAACGCGGCGCTCTTCCAGCGGCTGGCGCATCACCTCAAGCGCGGAGCGTTTAAACTCGGGTAACTCATCCAAAAATAAAACGCCGTTGTGCGCCAGCGAAATTTCGCCGGGCTGCGGGTTGCTGCCACCACCTACCAGGGCCACATCGCTAATGGTATGGTGCGGCGAGCGGAAGGGGCGGGTAGTCACCAGCGCATCCGCAGTGGATAACTTACCGGCTACGGAATGTATCTTGGTGGTCTCCAACGACTCATGCAAACTCAACGGCGGCAATATAGAGGGCAGCCTGCGGGCCAGCATGGTTTTGCCTGCCCCAGGCGGACCAATCAGTATCACGTTGTGCCCGCCTGCGGCGGCTATTTCCAAAGCGCGTTTGATGTTTTCCTGTCCTCGCACTTCGCTAAAGTCGCTATCGTAATTGGTGAGGCTATCGTAAAACTCCTCGCGGGTGTTTACCACTTCGCGTTCCAGCGTGCCGGTGCCGTTGAAGAAATCGGCCACCTGTTTGATGCTTTCTACGCCGTAAACTTCCAAATCGTTTACGATGGCCGCCTCGCGGGCGTTTTGCTTGGGGAGGATAAAGCCTTTATATTTTTCTTTACGGGCCTGTATAGCTATAGGCAGCGAACCTTTGATGGGCTGCAGGCTGCCATCTAACGAAAGCTCGCCCATGATGAGGTATTTGTCGAGCTCTTCGGCCTCTATCTGGCCCGATGCCGCCATGATGGCCGTTGCTATCGTGAGATCGTACGCCGAGCCTTCCTTGCGTATGTCAGCCGGGGCCATGTTTACTACTATGCGCTGCCTTGGCATACGGAAACCATTGGTTTGCAGCGCGGTCTCTACCCGTTGCATGGCCTCGCGAACAGCATTATCGGGCAGGCCAACCACAAAATAAGCCAGTTTGCCCCCACTTATATTCACTTCCACTGTTATGGTGATGGCCTCTATGCCAAAAACTGCGCTGCCAAAGGTTTTAACTAACACTATAGATAAGGTTTTGTATAGCGAAAGATAGAAAAAAAAATTAAAACCTAAGGGCTTACTAAAACAACGGTATTGCCCTGTTCCGCAAAAAGCCAGCGCGGCACAGGCATTTGCAGTATGTTTCAATACATTGTTAGTTTATCCGCCTATATCAATATATTATTCATAAAATATCGATACATTGAAAACGATTTTTTTTGCAGAAAATACAACCAATGGAAAAAACCAACCCCGATATTTATAACAGCGCCAAAAAAATATGGAGCGCCGCCATCAAAAGCGATGCTATACATGTAGAGGGCCTGAAAGTACAGATTGAATTCCACAAGCGGCTGCTGAACGTTTTCCAGGCAGGCCGCCATTACTATATGGTATTTAATATTTACCATATGGAGCTGGAGTTCATCAGCCCCGAAATAACCGATGCGCTGGGCTACGCGCCCGAGGAGGTGAACGCTATGTTTTTTTTGGATAATATACACCCGGACGATAAGCCCTGGTTCCTGAGTTTCGAAAACCGCTCTACCGAATTCCTTACCGCCCTGCCCCTGGACAAACGGGGTAGCTACAAATATCAGCACGATTATCGTATAATGAACAAGCATGGCAAATACGTGCGCCTTCTGCACCAGATACTGCCCATAGAGTTCGACGAGGATAACTTTTACCGTAGCCTGGTGATGCATACGGATATCTCGCACATAAAGCCCGCAGGAAAGCCCTGTTTCTCTATTATTGGGCTGGATGGCGAACCATCTTATTACAACCTGCAGGACACAGAGGCATTGGTGCGGTCTGACAGCATCTTCACCCCGCGCGAACGCGAAATCTTAAGATGCATAGTAGCCGGCTGCAGCAGCAAGGATATCGCTGCCCAATTATACATCAGCATCCATACAGTAAACGCGCACCGCAAGAATATTCTTAATAAGGCCGGCGTTAAAACCCCTATCGAACTGATGCGCAAAATGATACGCGAGGGTTGGGTATAATATTAATAGGATTAAGTATTTAGTTCGCATTTCATTATTTTGTTATTCATGGGCTTTGCTTCAGTCATTCTTATGATTAGCTTATCAAAAATAGAGTTCAAGAATCCTCTCCTGTTAAACACATAGCCAATGTTCATCCTACGCAATTTTTTACACCAGTTTATAATACAGCCTCGTCTAAACACCTGGCTTAAGCTAGCCTACTGATGTCGAGGGCCCCAATATCGAAACTCCCCTTTCCTCCTTCTCCCAAAAATCCCTATCTTTCCCCTAAAAAATTTACAGGATGCTTGAGCAGGTTAAACAGCAGCAGAACGCTTACGAAGAAATTTACGCGCCGGAGCAGCGTTCGGAGTTCGATTTCCATATCACTACCGACCCGCTTACCCGCTACCTGCGCGATCGCCGGCTGCTGAAGGCACTGGCCGTGCTGGAGCAAAACAACCCCAATATACGCCAATGGAGCGTGCTGCTTACCTGCGGCGGCGTTGGCGGCGAAGGGCTGTTCTTCAAAAAGAACGGCTTCGGCAACGTTACCGTGAGCGATATCTCAGAGAATTCGCTCAAGATATGCAACGAGTTCGACGCATCTATTCCCACGATTGTGCTGAATGGCGAAAACCTGGATGTGCCCGATGCCTCATACGACCTGGTGGTTGTGCAGGATGGCTTGCACCATCTGCCCCGCCCTGTAACTGGTTTTACCGAGATGCTTAGGGTAGCCCGCAAAGCCGTCATCGTAATAGAACCGTACGACAGCCTGATAGGCAACCTGCTGGGTACCGAATGGGAAGTGCAGGGCGATGCCACCAACTACGTTTACCGCTGGGACACAAACAGCTTCACCCAGGCTATCAAAAGCTACCTGCTCAAAAACTACAAGCAAATCAAAGTACTGCGGTTTTGGGATCACGGGCTCATGGTATCTAAACTGGTAGGCAAGCTGCCTAAGGGTATGCAGCTCCCTGTGGCCAAACTCATCTACGGTTTGTTTGCGCCTTTCAATTGGATGGGAAATATGTTTGTTGGGGTGGTGACGAAGTAAAACCAATAACGTCATGTTGAACAGGTTTCAACACCCCATCATAAAAGTCGCCATTATGCTAAGCCGCATTGCATGCCGAATACCCGCCGTGTGGGGTACCGAAATAAATTCGGCATGACGGCATATTTAAAAACCACTTTTACTCCACCGCGTGTATCGTGCGTTCCTTACGCTTGATGAAGGGCTTTTCGATGAACATCCAGGATAGCGTTGCCATAATTACCGTACCCGCTATAAGGTACGCCAGGTTAAAATACGGCACCAGTTTCAACTCTACTATTACGGTAATGATCATGCCATGGTAAATGTATATGCCGTAGGAGATATCGTTTTTGCGCAACAGCTTATTGGCCAGGTTGGGCAGCGTATAGGCCATAGAAAGCAGGGTAAACGCCAGGAAGATGTACTGTATCACCGTAAAATAGGCGGCATCTATCCTGTCGAAAAAGAACATGCTGAAGGCCACATAAGGTACTATCCAGTATAAGGCCTTCCCGTAAATAAACTTCGAGCTATAAATACGCAGTCGCTGAAAAACAACACCCAGCAAAAACAGGTAAAAATGCGGCACGAAGGTATAACGGATAAGCTTAGTCAGCTTATCGTCAAGGTGTATGGGGTTGTAAGCCAGCAAGATGTTGTAGGAAAGCGTTAGGCCCACAAATACTATAAACAACCCATTAAACCAGGTATTTAGTTTACCCTTAGGGACCAACAAATAGCAAACAGGCATCATGATGTAAAACTGCAGTTCGATGGGGATAGTCCACAAGCTGCCGTTGTACGAGCCGAAGCCGTAGTTGGCCAAAAAGTTAGGGGTATAGATAAAGCCCAACAGTTGCGCGGGCAACCAGGCCAAGGTTTGCTTGTTGAGGAAATTTACGCCGGTTATAGTGAATACAATCAGCGTCAGTATTATGCAGCCCCACAAGCCGGGATAGATACGCAATGCCCGGTTGCGGATATAGTTTTTGATAGAGTTATTGCGCTCGTATGATGCCGATATCAAATACCCGCTGATGACGAAGAAAACCGGCACGCCGGGGAACAAGTACAGTATTTTTGTAGCCGTATGCCCCAGGTGAAGGTGAAGGTGCTGGTAATAATGGTCGAATATCACTTCGGTTGCCGCGAGCAGCCTCAGCAGGTCGAAATTATTCAGTTTGAATTCCTTTATTTCCATCGCCGAAATATATAGAATTTAAATGAGGAGGCTATGGTATAAATCTACTTTGCCTTGTACGTTGTGCGATTGGGATTTGCAGTACCAGGGGATCGAATTTGAGCCAAGACTTGTGCGATTCCCCTCTCAAGAGTAATAGCCCATAAAAAGGCAGAATCACCAAACGTTCCTATGGAACGGAAAAACCGACATTTTTAGTCCTACCAACCAGGCGTTCCTATGGAACGAAACTTCACTTCTCATCCCATCGGGATGTTTGGTTGGTAGAAAAAAGCGATAATCCCATTACGTTCCATCGGAACGTTTGATTAATAGTCAGCCTGTCAATTCATGGGCTATTACCCTCTAGAGAGTGGAATTAAAATCTAAAGGCGATTTCACGATTTGTCAAACAGCTTGTTTTATTTTGAGGGATTAATGAATTAACTTACGGCCTGTTAAACAATAATAGCTTCACCGCAGTATGCAAGAAATCTTACTCCTTTGTTTAAGCCTCGTTCTCAGCGTATCTTTTCTGGTGGTATTGGCCAAGAAATTACGGGTTGCGTATCCTATATTTTTGGTGATTGCCGGTTTAGCCATCAGCTTTATACCCGGCATACCCGAGATCCATATAAACCCCGAGTTGGTTTTCATGATCATACTGCCGCCTGTTTTATACGATGGCGCACAAAACACGTCCTGGAAATCGCTGTGGAAATGGCGGCGCATCATCATTGTGCTGGCGCTTGGCTTCGTGTTGCTTACCGCCGGTGCCGTGGCTTGGGTAAGCGTGTTCTTAATCCCCGGTTTTACTTTAGCACAGGGCTTTTTACTAGGCGCCATCATCTCCCCACCCGATGCCGCAGCGGCAACATCAGTATTGCAGTTTACCAAATTACCCAAAGGCATGGTATCTATACTGGAGGGCGAAAGCCTGTTGAACGATGCCTCGAGTTTGGTTATCTTCCGCTTTGCGCTGGTGGCCATCATCAGCAGTAGTTTTACCTGGTACAACGCCGCGGGCGGTTTTGTGCTGGTAACTATTTCGGGCCTGGCCATAGGCTTGCTTTTAGGCTTTGTGTTTTATGCCATTTACCGCTGGCTACCTACGAATAGCAACCTCGATATTGCTTTCTCTATAGTGCTGCCTTACATTATTTACCTGGCGGCAGAAAGCGTGCACTCCTCGGGCGTACTGGCGGTGGTAAGCGGCGGGCTTTTCATATCTTACAAAAATCATTATGTGCTTAGCCATAGCAGCCGTTTGAAATCAAACGCGGTGTGGCCGTCGGTTGTGTTTATTTTAAATGCAGTGGTGTTTTTCCTGATAGGGCTTCAATTGCCGGGCATCATCAAGGGCATACAGGCCGTTTCGCTCGGCGAGGCCTTCCGTATTGCGTTTATCATAACCGCTGTTGTGGTGGTAGTGCGCATGATAGCGGCCCAGCTTTCTTCGCTGTTTACCGTATTCATCAGCAAATACATTACCGTAGCGCAGAGCAAGCCGGGCTGGCGCAACCCGCTGGTATTGGGGTGGACGGGTATGCGCGGCGTAGTTTCGCTGGCTTCGGCACTCTCTATCCCCCTTATGCTGCACGGGCAGGCTTTCCCTAACCGTAATTTAATTCTGTTCATCACCTTTATAGTAATCATCGTAACATTGGTGGTACAAGGCTTTACGCTGCCATTTGTTATTAAATGGATAAAACCCGACGGCGTGGGCAATGAAAAACCCGACGAGCAGCAGTTTTTGGAGATAGAATTGCAATTGCATACCGTAGCTGCCGAAAAACTATTATCAGCCTACGCAGCCGACCTCGACGGCAACCACATCCTTAGGAATAAACTCGAGCTTTTTAAATTCAAGATGGAGCTTTACGGCAGCGTTGCTGATGATGAAGAAAAACGCTCTGGTGCCAACGCCATGACGCAGCGTTTTAAGGAAGTGATGATGGAGGTGATAGAGCACGAACGTTGCAGGCTGCACAGTTTCCGCAAGGACGATGGTTACGACGACGATGTGATACGCATCATAGAAAACCGGTTGGACCTGGAGGAAGAACGCCTGCAGGAAGAAAGCGAATAAAATGCCCGTTGCATTTAGCTATCCTGCAAGCCCCGCAGTACATCCATCGCCTTGGCGGCATCGGCGTATTCTACAAAAATATGGTCGTGGTAATACCCCGCTATTACATTGCAACTGATGCCCTCTTTAGCCAAGGCATTGGAGAAGGCCGCCGTTAAGCCCACCGCCTGCAGCGACGAATACACCGTGAGCGTTATCCAGGCACCTATAAACGGATAGGCAAGCCCCAGCCTGTCGGCAGTTTTGCGGGTAACGATGATAGTTATGGCCTCTTCTTCCCTAAATAGGCAGATGACATCTTTCAGATCAAGCCCCTCAACGGTAGAAACGCTGCAAAAAACATACTGCCCGCCGTGGAATTCGGGCGTTATATTCTTCAGCAAGGCTTGTATATCGGTAATGCCACTCATGTTATTTCAATTCGTAAACTACTGCTTCGTATGGTTGTAATGTGCCTGCTGCCGATGCCTTAGTATAGTTACTCAATAAAACAGAAGCCTTGCTTAAATCCGGCTCGATATGATATACAGATGGGGCGGCCCTAAAGTTCAGCAGCACCAATAATTTTTTTCCATCCATTTCGCGGGTGTAGGCATACACATCGGGGTTATCGGCATCAAGCAGGGTGTATTTGCCGTAAACCAGCACCTTATTATCCTTACGCAGCTTCACCGCCTTGCGGAAGTAGTTCAACGTGCTATTAGGGTCTTTATCCTGCGCAGCGGCGTTGATGGTTTTGTAGTTGGGGTTGGCGTTTATCCACGGCGTGCCGGTGCTGAAACCGCCGTTGGCCTTGTTGTTCCATTGGAACGGCGTGCGCCCGTTATCCCGGCTTTCGAAACCGATGCGCTTGAGGTAGGCGGGCAAATCGGCACCGATGCTTTTTTGCCGCTGGTATTCGTTAAGGGTCTGTACATCGCGGTAATCTTCTATCCGGGTAAAGCCGGCGTTGGTCATGCCCAGTTCATCACCGTTATAATAGTATGGCGTGCCGCGCATGGTCATCAAAAAGGTCATCAGCATTTTTGCAGATACCTCCCGGTATTGCGGACTATCGTTACCGAAGCGGCTCACCAGTCGCGCCTGGTCATGATTGGCCAGGAAGATAGAAAGCCAGCCATTGACTGCGAAAGCGCTATCCCATTTGGTAAAAATCTGTTTAAACTTTAGCACGCTGTAGCCATCGGGCTTTGCCAGATCCACCACGTCGAAAGCGTAGGCCATGTTCAGCTCGTGGCGGTTGGCATCCACCAGGTTATGCCCGTCTTCAAAAGTACTGCCGCTGCCCTCGGCTACGCTCATTACATCGTATTTGCTCAGCACCTCGCGGTCCATCTCTTGCAGGTAGCCGTGCAGGTTGCCCTGCATGGCATAATATTGTACAAAGTTTTTCTCGAAACCCTTCGGGAACATGGGCCAGGTAGTATCCTTGGCCGCAAATTGGAACGCATCCAAACGAAAACCGTCTATACCCTTATCGGCCCAAAACTTCATGATCCCATACACTTCCTGCCGCAGCTTGGGGTTCTCCCAGTTCAACTCGGGCTGCTTACGCGAGAAATAGTGCAGGTAATAAGCATTGGTAAGCGTATCGTATTTCCAGGCATCGTGGTTAACATCAAACAAACTGTAGCGGTAGGGCGGTTTGCCATTCTCGGCGTTCCACCAGTGATAGTATTCGCGGTAAGGGCTGGTGCGCGAGCTGCGGCTTTGCTTAAACCATTCGTGTTCGTCGCTACTATGGTTCACTACCAGGTCCATCACCAACTTTAGCCCGCGTTGGTGCATACCTTTAAGCAGTGCATCAAAATCGGCCATGGTGCCAAAATCTTTCATAATGTTGCGGTAGTCGCTCACATCGTAGCCGTTATCATCATTGGGCGAACTGTAGATAGGGTTCAGCCATATCACATCCACCCCAAGGCTTTTGATATAATCCAGTTTGGAGATTATGCCTTTCAGGTCGCCAATGCCGTCACCGTCGCTATCCATAAAACTGCGGGGGTAAATTTGGTAAACTACCGCTTCTTTCCACCATTTTTTGGCGAGGGCATCGTTGCTGCTCACAACATTCTGGGCGCGGGTAGTGTTGCCGGCAAACAGTATCCATAGGGCTAAAAACCCTGCTGTTTTTAAAATAGAAAGCTTCATACGCTCGGTTAAATTGGTAAAATGCGCGTTGTTCGGGAACGCAAAAAAGGCTTTTGCCGCGGCGGTTAAATGTAGCTAATTATTAACAGCCAAATATTAATTGATAGGATAAAAAAATGTTTTTGCTGCGAATAAATTTCATGCATTAAAAGCTAATCGTATATTGTTCGGCGCTTGCGCCCAACCAATTAAACACTAACCGCACCCCTTATTATGGCATTTTTTAAACCCAGGCTTAGTTTCTGGCAAATCATCAACATGAATGTTGGGTTCTTCGGCATCCAATATAGTTTTGGCTTGCAGCAAAGCGCCATTAACCCCCTTTATACTTTTCTACACGCCAACCCCGAGCAATTGCCGCTCCTTAACCTGGCCGGGCCGATGACGGGCCTGCTGATACAGCCCGTCATAGGTGCCCTGAGCGATAAAACCTGGAGCCCGCGTTTCGGCAGGCGCAAGCCCTTCTTTCTGATTGGGGCCATATTCTGCAGCCTGTGTTTGTTCGCTTTCCCATTCAGTAAATCATTGTGGATGGCCGCCGGTTTGCTGTGGATACTGGATGCCGCCAACAATACCGCCATGGAGCCATACCGCGCATTTATAGCCGATAAGCTACCCGAGAAGCAGCGCGCCATGGGTTTCCTCACTCAAAGCTTTTTCACCGGCCTGGGCATTACGCTGGCCAACCTGTCGCTAGGGTTTTTTAAAAGCATTATTACGGGGGAAACCACTACTGATGATGGCCGCTCGGGCATACCATATTGGGTATTCGGGTCGTTTTTCGTGGGAGCGGTTTGTTCCATTGTATCGGTGATATGGTCGGTATTGACTACGCCGGAAATCCCTCCGACCGAGGAAGAGTTGCGCGAATTAAAAGCCCGCAAGCGCGGTGCGCTGGAACCTATCAAAGAAATTTTTGCCGCTATAAAAGATATGCCATCGGTAATGTGGAAACTGGCGCTGGTGTACCTGTTCCAGTGGTATGCCATGTTCTGCTACTGGCAGTTCGTAGCGCTCAGCATCGCCAAATCGGTGTTCCATACCACGTCCGATGGCAATAAAGAGTTATTTGAGCAGGCTGTGGTTTTAACGGGCCAGGTAAATGGCTTTTATAACATCGTAACCTTCTGCTCGGCCTTCGGGCTGGTTTGGCTGGCACGCAAGTTCAGCGCCAAGTATGTACATATTACCTGTTTGGCCATGGCGGGCATAGCGTTACTGCTGTTTGTGCACATTACCGATAGGGCCCTTTTATTTGCGCCGATGGTTGGCTTTGGCGTTGCCTGGGCCAGCATGATGGGTGTGCCTTATATTATGGTCGTCGGCAGCATACCCAAAGAACGCTACGGCGTGTATATGGGCATTATAAATATGATGATTGTTGTGCCCATGATATTGCAAACCCTTAGCTTTGGGTATATTTACAAGCACCTGCTTGGCGATGACCCCGCAAACGCCATCACCTTTGCCGGCGTACTGCTGCTGCTGGCGGCACTAGCCACAACCCGCATCAAAAAAGATGTGGCGAGCGATACCGACGAGGTAGCGAAACCGGTAGGCGGCGGGCATTAATTATGTTTTACATATAAAAACTCAATCGTGTACAATCCGCATTTACATACGCTCATAAACGCATCGGCACAAAAAAGCAAGCTCGATATAGCGGGCGCAGATAACGCTTTTTACGTGCGCCTACTCACCAGTGCAGAAACTATGTACCAGCTTTATAGCGAGCTATACAGCAAACATCCGGCTGGTGAACCCTTATTTGAGGCGATGATAGATGCGGTGATCAACGCCCATATTTCGCGCTCGGCCGAACTTAAAAGAAAAGACGAGGAAAAGGCCGCCCTGGGCGATTGGCACCTGAGTAACGACATCACCGGCATGAGCCTGTATGTAGACAGATTTTGCGGCACCCTTAAAAACCTGGGCAACAAGCTGGACCACTTTGAAAAACTGGGCGTAAACTTTTTGCACCTGCTGCCTATATTCGAGAGCCCCGCAGGCGAAAGCGACGGGGGCTATGCCGTATCTGATTTCCGCAAGGTGGATAAACGTTTCGGCAGCACCAAAGACCTTGCAGGCCTGCAGCAGAAGATGATAGCTGCCGATATGTACCTGATGCTGGATATTGTACTGAACCATACCTCGCACCGGCACGAGTGGGCCGAAAAAGCCAAACAGGGCGATGCCAAATACCAGGATTATTTTTACATGTACGATGCAGATAGCCCCATCCCTGCGGCTTTTGATCTGCACATGCCAGAGATATTCCCCGAGAGCTCGCCCGGCAATTTCACCTTCGTGCCCGAGTGCAATAAATGGGTGATGACGGTTTTTCACAGCTACCAGTGGGACTTGAATTACACAAACCCCGCTGTGTTTGTTGATATGCTGGATAATGTATTATACTACGCCAATTTAGGCGTAGATATTTTGCGGATAGATGCCCCGATATTCCTCTGGAAACAAATTGGCACCATTTGCCAAAACCTGCCCGAAACGCATACCATTTTACGCCTGATAAAACAATGTGTGCTGGCCGCTACACCCGGAATGGCTTTATTGGCCGAGGCTATCGCCGCGCCACGCGACATCATGAAATATTTTGGCAGTGGCCTGTTTAAAGGCAAGGAATGCGATTTTGCCTACAACGCTACCCAAATGGCGCTGCAATGGGATATGCTGGCAACCGGCAACACCCGTGTTATGCTGGGCGCCCAGCACGATATTGCGCAGAAACCTTACGGCGCTACCTGGATAACCTACACGCGTTGCCACGACGATATAGGGTTGGCGTATGACGATAGCATTATCAGCGCCGCCGGTTTTGAACCACGCGAGCATCGTAAGTTTTTGTGGGAGTATTACTCGGGCAAATACCCCGGCAGCCCGGCAACCGGCGAATTATTCTCCGTTAATCCTAAAACGGGCGATGCCCGGATAAGCGGCTCGCTGGCATCTATGTGCGGCCTGGAGAAGGCATTAAAAGAAAAAGACAAACCGGGCATAGATACTGCCATAGATAAAATATTGCTGATGCAGGCGCACAGTTTCTTTTTAGGCGGCGTGCCAATGCTGTTTTATGGCGACGAACTGGGTTACACCAACGATTATTCCTATCTGGACGACCCCGGAAAAAGCTACGATAACCGCTGGATGCACCGGCCGGTTATCAATTGGAAGAAGAACAAACTGATTGATAAAGCAGGCACTCCCGAGCAAAGAATATTCGCGGCGACGCAAAAGCTCATTGGCATCCGCCGGAAGCTGCCGGTAGTGTCCGACCACTCGAACCTAGGGTGGCTGACGCCTTATAATATCCATGTGGCGGGTTATCTGCGCCAGCAGGGGGATAAGCAATTGTTTTGCGTATTCAATTTCAGCGGGGAGGAGGCCTTTTTAACCTGGTATGCCTTTAAAGAGCACAGCAATTCCCTCATTACCTTATACGACCACTGGACCGGGATGGAATTTGCAGTTGGCAGTAACGAGGAGTATCTGATTATAAAACCTTATGGCTTTCATTTGCTGGAGGTGGTGTAAATATATTACCCCGCCGTCATCCTGAATTTATTTCAGGACCCCACAGGACGAGTGGGCGGCGTGCAGAGCGGCTCAGAATAGTGGCTACCTTTATGATGGGGTGTTGAAATAAATTCAACATGACGGCCTGTTTTTTTACCTGTTTATCAGCACCGCCCCATAATCACCCAGGCTTTTTACCGTAAAGCTTACCGCCCCATTTTGGTAAGTGAATTTTATAGGCTGATGCGTAGCCAGCAACACCACTTCTTTCGGCTTAAAATCGCAGCGGATCTTGAAGGTTATGCCATATACGGGCAGCGGTTCAAAATAACTTGCCCCGCTAAAACCGGTGAGGTTAATGAGGTGCAATATCAGGCCGTCGTTTTTATCGCCATTGGCCTGTGCATCGTTCTTGCCGTACCGTTGTAATATAACCTCTACCTTTTCGGGCGCGTTGGTGATGATGTCCTCCGTGGCTTGCGGAAACACATAGTCCAGCACATCCAAAAATATATTCTTGTGTTCCTGGTAGCCGTTTTGGTAGTATAGGCGGCCGATGTTGAAAGGCAGTACTACGGCCTTGCCTTTGCCTGATTTTTTCAAGGCCATTGCGTATTGGCCGGTTGGCGTGTGCCCGCCTATAATTTCGGGCGGGCCGGGGCGGCCTTTGCTTAGTATAGGCAGGCAATGGCTATCCGCGCCGGCGAAGTCGTATTGGGCCAGGTTGAATTTAAGCATCAGCATACGCTGAAGTTTCAGTCTTTTAAAGATAAGGGCATTATCTGGCTGTAGGTAATTGCCGCTGCCATCGTATTCTTTGGTAAGCACCTTCGCGCCGAAAATATCCAGAAGGGCCTGCGGGTTATCGCTCAGGGCGGTGTTGGTGGCTATGAGGTTAGTGCCGCCGGCCAATGCATCCTTTAATACCTGTATCGCTGCTGCAGTAAGGCCTGTGGTTTCGGGCAGGATGATTGTGCCATACTTTTTTAGGATACCGGCCTGATTTTCCATCTGCTCGCTCACGATGATATCGAAGGGGATATGCGCCTCTTTCAGCATCAGTTGTATGCCGCGATATTCCTGCATGGGTAGGCCGCCAGGCCATAGTCCCGGCGAAATAAGGGCCACTTTTGCTGTGGATGCATAGTTGCCGAAGTACGCCTCATGCTCTTTATGGAAAGCGTATATTTTGCTGATAACGCCATAATTCCGCTCGTCCTCATAGCCGCGCATATCGCCCATCATGCTTAGGTCCAGGCCCGAGCCGTTGGCGATATTCTCGTACAGGCGTATGGCAACCTCGGCAGGCTCCACGGCATTATAGCGCGACTGGAACCCTATTTGCTGTATGCTGGCGTTGCTGATGACATGCGTGGGGAAAGAGTGCATAGCGTTGTTCACATTATCGGATGCGGTATAGGGCCAGTAAGGCAAGCTACTGTTCGCCTGCGATTCGTGGCGGATTATATCCACGTAATTATCAGTATAGGTGCAAATGGCCACATCCTTGTTTTTCGCCTTAACCAAATCGTATAAGCGTTTAGACCAATCATCGCCGGTGTATTTCTTAAACTTTAGGTACTTGATGTATGCCGGATCGGTGGGGTTTTCTTCTGTGGGCAGGGTTAGTCCGTGGCTGTAGTCGAAGAAGCGTTTCTTATCTGCTTCGTTTTGGTCTATGCCCAGGTATTTGCCTTCGTAGGCGTTGTTTACCTGGTAGCCGGGCATGTTCAGGAAGATGCCGTCGATGGGGTACATATCCATCACCTCGCCAATAATCTTAAAGGCCCCTTGCTGCACATAAGGCGCATTGATAGAAACCGCGTACATATTGGTGTTGATGATGCGCTCGCCCTTTGGCGATATGTAGCACCAATCGGGGTGGGCCTTGTATATGCTTTCGTGCACCCGGCTAAAATCGAACCTGACGATAACTTTGATGCCATGCTGGTGGCATTTGCTGATGACATCGCCCAGCATATTGGCTTTCATGTAGGGGTTGGTGTATTGCAGCTTGAGCTTTGTAGGATAAAAAGCCATTATGCCGCCTGCGTTGATGATGAGCGTATTGGCAGAGAAATGCACAAGGTCGGCCACCAATGAATCGGGGTTGAGCGTAGCGGCCTCATAATCGGGCAGGTTGGTTTGTATCACCCGCAGGTTATTCCGTTTCCACCAAAACTTTTCATTAGCAGCATCCGGTTTTTTTTGAGCACTTACCTGCAGGCAGTACAAAAGGCACAATAGGATATAGGCTAATTTCTTCATTAGATAGTTTAACTATTGGTTACCCATCCGTTTGCGCCACCGGAAAGCATTTGGGTAAAATCGCTGCGTGTGGCGGCATCCAGGTAAGGGTACCTTATTTTACTAAGATACAATCCCTGCGGATAGGCCGGTTTTATCAATTGCGGTAATTGCGGGTTAATGAGGTGCGCCTCAAATTCGTCTACACTTAATTTGCCGGTGCCAACCTCTATCAGTTTGCCGGTGATGATGCGCACCATCCGCCCTAAAAAACGATTGGCCGAGATATGGAAGCGCAGTTTATCGCCCGTGCTATCGGTATAAATCTTTGCTTCGCTGATATTGCAGATGGTATGCCCGTTCCTGTCTGGCATTTTGCAAAAAGCATGATAATCGGTGTAATTCAGCAATAAACCGGCGGCGCGCTGCATGCTGTCAATGTCCCAGTCCGCTACTAAATACATCGAACTGAATGCGCTGAGGAAAGGGTCTTTATAGGTATGGATAAAGTAATCGTAGCTGCGCTCAACGGCATCAAAACGGGCATGGGGTAGGCCTTCCATCGGTATGATATCAAAAACCGAAATATCATCCGGCAGGATATTATTCATCCGAAAAAGCAGGTCGAAATCCCAGGCCGTCTCCACATCTAAATGGAAAAAGAACTGGCTGGCATGCACTTGTGCATCGGTACGACCGCAGCCGGTAATGAAAGTGGGCTTTTTAAAAACCAGGCTAAGGCAATCCTCCAAAACCTGCTGCACGCTCATGCCATCCGGGTGTTTTTGCCAGCCGTGGTAATTGGTGCCGAGGTAACCGATATGAAAGAAGTAGCGCAAGGTTCGATGTATAGATGGCTAAAATAAACATTTGCCCTTGTTATTGCTGGTTTTACATTTTGCATACAAAGCATATTGCCGATTTTTGTACTATTGAAGGCACCCAAAAGCATCTGTATAAAATGCAGCACGTATTAGATAATCCCGCCTGGAACGCCCTAGTATCGGGCAATAGCAACCTGGCGAACGGCACGGCAGAGATAAAATATTTCAGCCCCGAGGTATCGCCCTTCGTGGGTTTCAGGGAAAATACTGCCCAAAGCTTCGCCCAACTATACGATATGGCGCCTGCAGCCAGGCCGTTCGGGTTTATTTCACCGGTGGAAGCGGATATCCCGGCGCCCTGGCAGCAAATGGTATATATCGAATGCCTGCAGATGGTGCACGATGGCCGCGATACGGATTATCCGCCGGTTGCGCTCACGCCATTAACCAAAGAGCATGTGCCCCTGATGCTGGCCTTAACCAGGCTTACCAACCCCGGCCCTTTTGCCGAACGCACCATCGAATTCGGGCATTACCATGGCGTATTGGATGATGATAAGCTTGTAGCCATGGCCGGCCAGCGCATGCATGTTTTTAATTATGCCGAGGTGAGCGCCGTTTGTACCCATCCCGATTATTTAGGGCGGGGCTATGCTAAACAGGTGCTGCAGTTTCAGATACAACGCATCCGCGCAGCGGGCGAGATACCTTTTCTGCACGTGCGCAGCGATAATGCACGCGCCATAAGCGTGTACGAAAGCCTGGGCTTTGCCACGCGAAAAACCATACATTTTTATATCATCAAAAAAGAACAGGCTTAATGCGGAGGATTGGATATTACTTCGCCCGACTTCTTCCGCTTTCGATATAGCCCTTTATTTCTTCCACGTCGTGTTTGCTAAAACCGTGTGCCTCGACTTTGTTACCACTGTGGTAAAAGCGTATGGTAGAGAAACCAATCATGGGCGTATCTATCTCAACTGCCGAAATGCTTTCATAGGCAATTGTAGTGGTATCGCCGCTGAACAGGCCGGGTATCTTAACCGTAACGCCGTTTTCTTCAATGTAAATTTCGGCGGGGAAAATCTTATTGCCTTCTGAGAGGCGTGATGCTATGTATTTCATATGGGATGTGGCCGTGTGTTTTAATACATAGCATAAAACGCGCCGGGCCCTGTATTGTTACAACCTTTTAACAGGTAATTTATTCTGCCAGCTCAATCCATACCGGGCAATGGTCACTGGTTTTTTCCCAGCCGCGTACGTGAAGGTCAACAGCGGCAGCTTTCAGCCTTCCCTCCACCTGCGGACTGAGCAAAAAGTGGTCAATCCTCAACCCGGCATTACGGCCATATGCGTTGCGGAAATAATCGAAAAAAGTATAAATAACCTCCGTAGGGTAAAGCTTGCGGAGGGCATCCGTCCAGCCCTGCTCTACCAACGTTTTAAAGGCCAGCCGCGTTTCCGGCCTGAACAAGGCATCCTCCACCCATCGCTCGGGCTTATACACGTCCAGTTCGGTCGGCATCACATTGTAATCGCCGGTTAGCACCACGGGCAGGCCCGATGCCAGCAGCTCGGCAGCGTGTATCTTCAACCGCTCGAACCAGCCAAGCTTATAATCGAATTTGGGGCCGGGTGCCGGGTTGCCGTTGGGCAAGTACAGGCAAGCGATAACCACGCCATTCACCAGCGCTTCTATGTAGCGGCTTTGGCTATCTTCCTCATCGCCGGGGAGGCCCTTGCGGCGTTCCTGTATATCCATGCCACGTGCCAGTATGGCCACGCCGTTCCAGCTTTTCTGACCATGCCATATCGCGTTGTAGCCGGCATCATTAATAGCCTGCAATGGGAAGTTCTCCTGCGGGGCCTTTAGTTCCTGCAAGCAGGCCACGTCGGGCTGTTCCTCGTTAAGCCAGCGCAGCAGCACGGGCAGGCGACCATTTACGCCGTTAACATTGTAGGTGGCTATTTTCATATAGGCAAGGGTATGGTTGGTATGGTAGCACCAAAGCTATCGAATCATATTTACACATAAAAATTACTGGCTTTAAGCAGCATTAATTATTCTTGTTTTGTTTTTTATTCGCATATTAGTACTGCCGATTCCCCCTAATCACTATGGGCAAAAACTATCTGATACCCGTTTGCATTGTGCTGCTTTCTATCTCGCTTTATGCGGAAGGGCAAACACCGGCTGCTGCGCTTTTAGCGCAATTAAAGAATGCCAGAGCCAAAACCGGTTTTTCAAGAGATACTAATAGCGTAGTGCTATTGAACACCCTGGCCGAAAAGTATTTCTACAATAACCCCGATAGTGCCCTGTTGTTGGCCAAAGAGGCCCTTAAATTATCCAAATCGCAACAATTCGATAAAGGCGCAGCAACTGCGCAGAACAACATAGCGCGGGCCTATTATATCCAGGGCTCGTACTTCCCCTCGCTTACCGCATCAGACGAGGCCATGGCCATCAGCCAGAAAATAGGCTACAAAAAAGGCATAGGCGCATCGTACAACAACAAGGGCCTTATTTACCTGGCACAGGATAGGATGTACGATGCCATATCCGAGTTCGAGAAATCATTGTCTTTCGGCGAAATGTTGAAAGACAGCACGCGCATAGCCAGCAATAATTTCAATATCGGCTCGTGTTATGACGAGATAAAACAATTCGATAAGGCTTTCGTCCACTTAAAAAAAAGCATGGCGATTGCCGAAAAGGTAAAGGACTGGCACATCATCCAGATGATTCTCAACCGCATGGGCGAAACCTATTACCACTCGGGTAACTATCCCCAGGCATTGAAGTATTATAAGCTGGCCCTCAACTATAAACCCTATCAGGACAATTGGGAAAAAGGCTTTGCCTACTCGGGCCAGGGGCAAACTTATTATGCCATGGGCCGCTATCAGGAAGCTGTTACCCATACCGAAAAAGGCCTGGCCCTTTCGCTTAGTCTTAAAGCCGGGTGGGATATACAGCGGGCCTACAACATACTGGCCAAAAGCTACGCCGCAACCGGCGATTATAAGAATGCTTACACCAGCGAAGTAAACGCTAAGCGGTATGCCGATAGTTTGTTTACCGAGGCAAAAGAGAAAGAGATAAACTACCGCCACCTGCAGGAAAAGAAGGCCGAGAACTTAAAACTGGTAAAAGAGAATCAGATAAGCAAGCAATCTATAAACCTTAACCGCCTGCTTATTGCGATGGTGTCGTTATTTTCGCTGTCGCTGGTAATCATACTGTTCGTTATCGTGCGGAGCAGCAAGCATAAATCGGCGTTGAACAAAGAGCTGCTGGCCGGCAACACCGCCATAGCCCTGCAAAAAGAGGAAATAATCAGGCAGCGCGAGGCATTGGTGGCCATTAACCAAACCAAAGATCAGGTGTTCTCGGTAATAGGACACGACCTGCGCAGCCCTTTCGCATCGATATTGCAGGCGCTGGAGCTGATTCGCTACGGCGACCTGGATGAAGAAGAACAGCATGCTGTTTTCGAAGATTTTTACAAACAGGTAACCTTGGTTACCGGCATGATCAACAACTTGCTTGTTTGGGCCAACAGCCAGCAAATGGGCGGAAAGCTCAACCTGGAAGAAATTGATCTGGTTGCCATGGTGAACGAAGTTTTATCGGTATTCGGATTCTTCTCTAAAAACAAGAGCCAGCAGGTTTTACACACCGCCAATGGCCCCATCCGCATACAGGCCGACCCGAGCCATGTGCGCATCATCCTGCAAAACGTGGTTGGTAACGCTATAAAATTTACGCCGCAGAACGGTATCATCGAGGTTTTTTATACTGAAACGCCGGGCATGCACGCCGTACACATTAAAGATAATGGCGTGGGCATGTCTGCCGAAAAACTGGATAAGCTTTTTAAAGTAACAGGTAAGGCCATATCTGAACAAGGTACCGATAAAGAGGCGGGTACCGGCCTTGGGCTGATGTTGATAAAGCAATTTACAGAAGAAAACGGCGGCCACATGGAAGTGAATAGTCAGCCAAACCAGGGCTCCGAATTTATTATCTACTTCAAGGCATATCTGGCTTAGGCATGCAAAAGCCTCTGCCCGGTTGGGCAAAGGCTTTGCTATATATAGAATTGTGTGTAAGCTTGTTTGGGCTTAGGCAGCCAGTAATTGTTTGATGAACGACAGGTTCTTTTTGCGTTGCTGCTCTGCTTTGTATTTAGCCAGGTCGGCGTCTATGATTCTTTTTAATTCAATATCGAATGCTTTTAACAGGATGGTGGTTTGTACTGAAGTTTTCATATCGGTAGTGTTTTATTTACTTACTTATAATAATAACGATGCCAAATTTACGCGAAGCCTACCCTTCGTTTAAAGAAGCTTAAAAAGATATCAATAGGATATTTTTGCGTATAGTAAACTATACAGTCTTTCGGTGCGAGCGATAAAAAAGCTATACAAAACTGTGCTGTTTCCGCGAGATAGAATTATTGTAATACGGTGTAGCGTTTTTCTGCTGCGAGGCGTATAGATAGCTAAACACCAACACCTCATGAAAAATCTGTTTATCCTTTTATTGATTGCGCTCTCGTTTTCGGCCTGCAAAAAAGAGGCGGCCACAAAAGGGCCCTTGATAACCGTGGACCCGATACCGCCAAGGCTGATTTCAAGCGACACGTTGCGGACAGGCGGGCAATGGGGACTCAACATTGGTGAAGCCCCATCCACGGTGTATTCTAAGTTTCAGGCTATTATTGCCGATAGGCGGATAGATTACCTGGCTATAGTGGGCAACGTTTTTACCAACCTGGAAAGCCTGGAAAATAAGATACCTTTATACCGCACCGTTTACCTCGATGAAACCGTAGGCACCGGCACAGGTATCCAACTATATTTTACCGATAATAAGCTGAATAGCATATTTACCAACGATGGCGTGAAGCTGAAGAAGTGGCCTCTCGTCAATGATGCGTCTTCTTCGGTCGCAGTTGGTGATGCCATAGATGGCATCTACGCTAAATTAGTGAAGATTAAACAACAGGGAGCCTACACCAAAAAGTTCGAGCGCATTTCTATCTTCGATAAAGATATCACCAAAGTTTACGACCCCTTGATGAGCGCGGCGCCGCAATGGTACTTTATCTCGGTAACGGATGATACACATTACACTATGGTAACGCTAAACTTTAGCGCAGGGAAGCTGGCTTCCATTTATGCTACAGCCTACGAATTCACCCCATCAAATGTGCCTGCGGGCGGCGACCCAACGTTACAGTATTAATCCGCCTGATTGATGGTTATGAAAAGGGAATAGCGCTAATTATGCGCTTATATTTTCAATTCACTTTTAGCCAGCCGGTAATGCTCATGCGGGCTTTATTGGTCAGCATTACCTCGTGCGCCATTTCGGTGCTTTTAAAAAACACGCTTTTACCGTTGGTAGGAGGGATAAATTGTTCGTGGTGGGCATGATGGATGCATAACTCGCCGCCGTCTGCCAGTACCCAATCGGTATTCAGGTACATAATCATGGAATAGGCGCGGGTTCCGTTTTGCTGAAACTGGTCGATATGTTTTTTGTAGAATGCCCCTTCCTCGTACAAGGTATAATGGAACTCATACCCGGTAATGCCCGTGTAGCAGGTGCGGTTAAGGTATTCTACGAATTTGTCCATCAGATCGAAAAAGGAATTTTCGTGGGGGTCGTTATGCTCGCGGCCCAACCAGTAGATACTATCGCCTCTAACGAGTTTGTTGTGAACCACCAGCGTTTCGTTCCCGGTGCCTGCGGCCAGCAAAAGGTTATTCCTAAATAAACCGATAAGGTTATCCTTTAAATGGCCGGAAAGCGCGGTGCTTAAAAAGTTTTCTGATATCCCTACGTGTGTATCCAGGTACGTGTCGATAAAATCGCTGAAGGTTTGTTCCAATTGGGTGCACCGCATAGCGCGGTCCTGCATTTTGGTGAAGGTAGGTTTAATTAGTGGTATGCCCTGCATTTCAAACCATTCCCCGCCAATCAGGTTAATTAGGTTATGCAGCATACTAAAAAGGAAGAGGCCCCCCCGCTTATGATAGGTGCCGAGGTTTTTATTGAGCCCGGGCAAACGGCAGAAGAAATTGATGTATGGTTCATGCGGTTGAAAGAAGCCGGTATGGCGGTTACCCGCATACGCCTGTTTGAAACCTATATGCATAAACCTGATGGCAGCTGGGATTTTACTTTGTTTGATGCCGCTTACCTCGCCGCCGAAAAGTACGGCATTAAAATATACGGCAACCTGTTCCCGGCTACTGCCTTTACGGATCTGGGGGGATTGAAGTTCCCGAAGGATGAGGACCATCTGGTGGCTATTGCGCGGTACATCGAAAATATAGTCCCGCACTTCATGCAGTTCAAATCCTGTTATGGTTGGGTGCCGGTAAACGAACCTGGCGTAGGGCATTTCCCGCAGGAACAATTTGCAACGGATAAATACCAGGAATGGAAAGCCGCGCAGGCGCATCCGGACTATAACAGCAATGGGCACGACCATTTCGATTTTGCCGATGAGCGTTTCCATCTGTACTACAATACCTGGTTTTTAAAATGGCTTACCGATGAAATACACCAATACCATCCCGGCAGCATTATCCACGTAAACAATCACGCGATATTTAAGAACGTAGCGGAGTACGATTTCCCCGCCTGGCGCAATTTCCTGACCAGCCTGGGCGGCTCGGCGCATGCCAGCTGGCACTTTGGGTATTTTAACCGCGCGCAATATGCCATGGCAGTATCTGCTAATTGCGAGATACTACGCTCTGGCGCAGGCGATATCCCCTGGTTTATGACCGAGCTTCAGGGCGGCAATAATACCTACAGCGGTTTCCTGGCGCTTTGTCCAACCGCCGAAGAAATAAGTCAGTGGCTTTGGGTTGCTATCAGCGCCGAAAGCAAGGGGGCCATATTTTGGTGCCTTAACCCCCGCTCGTCGGGCATAGAAGCAGGCGAATGGGCCATGCTGAATTACCTGAACGAACCCAGCGACAGGTTGCTGGCGGCAACGGAAGTTATTGATGTAGTGAATGCCAATTTAGACCTATTTGAAAATGCAAAAACGGTGGAGTCCGGCATTAATATTTTGTACACCCGCGAATCGCTCTGGGTAGAAAAGAAACTACAAACCGGCGGCAAAAGTTACGAGGGGCGCGATGAAGGCGGAGTGATGAAATCGGCGCTAGCCTACTTCGAGGCGTTGAGCGAGGCCGGCATCCAGGCAAATTTTAAGGAAATAAGCGAGTTTGATTTTTCGAAGGAAGATTTTACCGGCATTGCGATAATCCTTGCGCACCAAATATCCATCCCGCATAAATACTGGCCCCAGCTTGCCGCTTTCGTGCAAAAAGGGGGCAAATTGATTGCGGATGGACTCGCAGCATATTACGATGAAAACGCGGTTGCTACCACGCGTCTGGGTTCGCCATTGCGAACTGTTTTCGGTGCCGATATATTGGAGTACAAAGCTATCGATGATATAGAAGACATTATTGTTGACGGAGTTTTGCTCCCCGCATTCCAGTGGGTAGGATTGCTACGCCCAACAACGGGCGAGGCAGTAGCTGAAAAGGGCAACGATATTTGGGCGGTGCAGAACAATTATGGCAAGGGACAGGCCTGGTGGATACCCACGCTGATTGGTTTAGGCAGCCGGGTATTGGAAGATTATACCGGACTTAGCCAGTTCCTGAAAGAGGCGCTCGACTATCCATCGATGAATATCCCCTTCCTGTTCGAATCTCCGCAGAATGGCATGCTGATGAAAACCATGCAGAATGGAAAAGACACCATTACCATCATCGTCAACAAGTCCTCCGTACGCAAAGAGTTTAACCTGCTGATGCAGGCCGCCTCGCCCGAGCCCATGGTGCTGTTTGCCAATAAGGGCGGCAAAACCGGCGGTAACCATATCAGTATTGATACAGAGGAAACGATGGTTATCAAATGGGAATAGTTTTAATTTAGCACTTTGCTTTACATCGATATGAAAAAATTATTGCTCCTGATTGCCTGCTTTGTAAGCACAATGGCGTTTGCCGATGCTCCTAAAGTCATCATCCCGCTTGGCGGCAATGCCTGGGTTAACGGCAGCGCGCTAATAACCGATGACGGCCTGATGCAATGGACCAGCCCAAAATCAACTGCCGGTATTTACTTTAGGGTGCCCTCCGCGCAACATCTCGATTTATCGTTGCGGCTGCGCGTACCTGTCGGGAAAAGCAAAATCAGCATTACTATTGGCAAAACGGTTTTTACAAAAGAATTCAGCAATGCTGGTTTTGATACCATCGCCATCGGCAAGGTGGATATTTTGCAAGCGGGTTACGTAAAAGTCGGCCTTAAAGGATTAAACAAAACAGGGGGTGTTTACGCCATCGTATCAGATTTGATTGTGCAAGGCGCAAAGGATGCAGATAAGTTTACATACGTAAAAATCGGATCCTCTTACCACTTCGGCAGGCGCGGGCCATCCGTGCATCTGCGGTACGATATCCCCTCGGACATCAAAAAAGAAGTGAAATGGTTTTATAACGAGATAAGCGTGCCCGCAAAAATGGATGTGGTTGGCTCCTACTTTATGGCCGATGGCTTTAGCGGCGGGTACTTCGGCATGCAGGTAAATTCGCCTACCGAGCGCCGGGTGCTGTTCTCGGTATGGAGTCCTTTTACTACCGACGACCCAAAAACCATCCCTGATAGCCTGAAAGTAATACTGCTTAAAAAAGGTGCCAACGTACATGGCGGCGACTTTGGAGATGAGGGCTCGGGCGGGCAAAGCTATCTGCTGTACCCATGGCAGGCCGGCAAAACGTATGCCTTCCTGCTGCGTGCTGAACCGGATAAGGCCACCAGGAGTACAACCTATACCGCCTGGTTTAAGGATGTTGCTGCGGGCAAATGGCTGTTGGTAGCCAGTTTCAGCAGGCCGCAAACCAAAACGTATTTAACCGGCTTGTACTCCTTTGTAGAAAACTTTGAACCCGATAGCGGCGACCAGGTACGCCTGGCTAATTTTAAAAATCAATGGCTGGGCGATAGCAACAACCAATGGCACGAGGTAACCGGCGCACTTTACACCGGCGATGCCACCGCAAACGCCAACTACCGTAAAGATTATGCAGGCGGCATCGACGGCAATATGTTCTTTCTGAAGAACGGCGGTTTTTTTGATGAACTGGTGCCTCTGAAAACGCTGTTTAAACGGGCCGCAAACGGTGCACCGCCGGTGATTGATTTGAGCGCGCTGCCTAAAGAATAAAAAGGCGGAACAAGATTAACTTGGTGTATCATCAATAAGCAAATTATAGCGTTCTTTTGCGTTTATGCCTACACAATAAAATTATTATACGGCATAAGTTGCCTTTTCCAAAATTTAATTTTAAATTGCATAACAAAACAAACAGCAATACGTTAAACTATTTGTAAACAAAGCCGTCAAACAAGCGGTATGTATCTATTAACTTAAACAGCACACATTATGCAAAAAGCCTATCAATCCATTTATGTAGCGTTTTACAGGTGGAACTTCAAAAACTTCGGGCAGGGTACAAGCATCCCTCAATTCAAATCGATGTTCAACGTAAGCTTTTTGCTGGTGGTATTCCTTACCAATGCACTGCTGCTTACTAAGCTGATGATAAAAGGGCATCTGATCAACATTGGCCTGGGTGCCTGCGTTGCTATCGTAACCGGCGCGGTTTTCTTTTTGCTGGTTAATCACCTTATCCTTTTAAACAATCGCTGGTTCAAAAAAGTAAATGTGCAAATGGCGCATGTAAGCACCCGCCGCAACGTAAACATCTGCTCGGCTGCTTTATTATTAAACGTGTTTATCGCCTGCGGATTGAGCTTTATTTAAACCTCCCCTAATTTTTCAATATACAAAGCCGCAATGTCTTGCGGCTTTTTTTGTGCCTTTATTTTTGTGACAAAAAAAAATCATGAAATTTTATTTATCTAATTATCAGCCAATTAAAATAGATTTCATCAATAATCCTAATTGATTAGTTGCAATACTAATTGATTAGTATTAGCTTGCGTTATAATTATTAGAATAATGATAAAACTGGCTAAACGCGAAGAACAAATTATGCAGGCCTTCTGGAGCCTGGGCAAAGCTTATATCAAAGAAATCATCCCCGAACTGCCCGACCCTAAGCCACATTATAATTCGGTTGCAACCATGGTGAAGATTTTAGAGGAGAAGGGTTTCCTGGACCATGAAACCGTTGGCAACATCTACAATTACTACCCAAAAATTTCGCGCGAGGAGTACCAGAAGCACGCCATGAAAGATATCGTGAGCCAGTACTTCAATAACTCGTACCCCAGCATGCTGGCCTTTTTTGCCAAAGAAGAAAAGATATCCGAAACCGAACTGGACGAACTCGTAAACCTCATTAAATCCAACAAGAAATGATACCTTATGTATTACATGTAGCCCTGCTGCTGGCCATTTGCCTGTTGTTTTACAAGCTGCTGCTGCAAAAGGAAACTTATTACAGCCTAAACCGCGCCGTACTTATCGGTTGCCTGGCCATGGCATTTCTGTTACCGCTGGTAAAAGTGCCGCAACAATGGGCATTGCGCGATAGCCCGCAGCAGCCAGCAGCCAAGCCCAGCATCCCGGTAGTAGCCTTGCACCTGCCGCAAGTTGCGCCAACAACAAGCTATAAGCCGCAGCCACAAAACGCAGTCGTAAAGGCTGAGGCGGTTGCAGAACCGCAAGCGCCATTGATGCAGCGCATCATCAAATGGGCGGTTTACCTTTACTGGTTCGGCGTGGCGGCATTCGGCGCGAATTTACTGTTACAGCTATGCGTGCTGGCCTACCAGGCTTACCGCAAGCCGGTTATACAGGATGGCGCTTTCCGCATCGTAGAGCTGGATGACGATAAAGCGCCCTGTAGTTTCGGCAACAGCATCTACATCAACCCAGCTAAGTATGAACCCGAAACGTTTAATCAGATACTGCTGCACGAGAAAGTGCACATTAAACAACGCCACAGCGTAGACTTGCTCTTAACCGAACTGGTGCTGGCCTTCCAGTGGTTCAACCCCTTTGCCTGGTTGTACCGCAAAGAAGTAGAAAGCAACCTGGAGTACCTGGCCGATAACGAAGTGCTGCACGATGCAACCGTAGAGCGCAGCGATTACCAAATGAACCTGCTAAAGGTGTCGGTTCCCAACATGTCTCTAAGAATTACAACCAACTATAATCAATCACTCTTAAAAAAACGAATTGTTATGATGAACGCAAAAAAATCTAACATACATACCGCCTGGAAATACCTGTTCCTGGTGCCCATGATGGCCTTTTTGGTATGTGCATTAAATGAGCCCGCCGCCTCCAGCGTAAAACTTGACGTAAACACCATGGCTGTTAAGGATACCAGGCCCAGCGCCAGCGACGAAGGCAACTGGAAAGCAACCATCACTGGTAACAAGCTGGAACTTAAACTATACGAAGGCGACGAGGACCACAACCACATGAGCAACTCCAACTTTTTGGTAAGCGAATTTACCGCCCTGCCAATAGGCCAGGAGGGTGCTTTTAAGCTGGTGCGCGAGGCGGGCGTAATGCAGTTTACCGGCCGTTTCGACGGCGGTAAAGGCTCGGGCAAATACAAGTTTACCCGCGATGCTGCATACTTCACGTTCCTGCAAAACGAGGGAATCTCAGGCGTCGGTCACGATGATGAGATGGCATTCTTCTTCCTCAACATTAAAAAGAACTACGTTACCATGTTGAAGAACAATGGTTACAAAACCTCATCCAAAGATGATGTGATAGCCTGTTCGGCACTTGGGGTTGATGAACCGTACATCCGTTCGATGAAACAAAACGGCTACCCCAACATTACTCTGCAGCAGCTGATAACCGGCCGCGCCCTGGGCATCAATGGCGCATTTATTGCCGATATACACAAAGCCGGCTACCCAAAAGTAGATTGGGATAAGCTGGTGAGCTTTAAAGCACAAGGCATCGATGGCAAATACATCAGCAAGTTTAAAGCCGCCAACAAAAAGCCGGGCGTGGTTAGGGCAGATGCATCATCTGATGATATGATTGCCTTTAAAGCATTGAATGTGGACGATGCCTACATCAACGCCCTTAAAAAAGAAGGGTACACCAACCTGCAGGCAGGCAAGCTAACCAGCATGAAAGCCGTTGGCGTTGATGCTGCCTATATCCACGGCTTTAAGGCTGCTGGGTATAACAATATATCGGCAGATAACCTGATATCACTAAAATCCCTTGGCATCACCCCGGAATTTATGGCGAGTTTTAAAGCAGCAGGTTATAAGCAACTATCGGTAGATCAGGCCTCCTCTTTGAAAGCACTCGGCATTACCCCCGAATATTTGAACGGTTTTAAAGATGCGGGCTACGGCAACATCAGCGTGGATAACGCCAGCGGCTTAAAGGCCCTGGGCATAACGCCGGAATATCTTAAAGGGTTCAAGGATATCGGCTTCAAAATATCACTTGACGATGCCACGGCCCTAAAGGCCATGGGCATTACGCCGGAGTACATTACACAGATGAAAGAGAAGGGCTTCAAATCCGACGATATCAATAAATACATTACGCTAAAGGCTGCGTTCTAAGCAGATAAGCAAAAAAAGGACGCCCCGAGGAATAATTCCTCGGGGCGTTTCGCTTTAATAGGGGTCGTTTGTTTTAGGCTGCCAGCTGGTGTTCTACCTTATCCAACAGTGCATCCATATCAAATGGCTTGCTCAAAATATCGTTTGGCGGCCCGTCTTGCTGCAGGGTTAGGGCTATATCATCGTTGCTGGAACATATAATTACCGGTAAATCCTTGGTATCCTTATTAAGTTTAATGGTTCGGCATATATCGCGGCCATCGGCATCAGGCATGCTGATGTCCATAATCACCAGATCGGGATGGGTGGCATTTATTTTTTTTACGGTCCCCGCTCCCTGGTTCAGGGTAATTACATCATAGCCATTGCTGGTCAGTATATAGCTCATTACTTCGGTAATCAGCACATTGTCGTCAACTATCAATATCTTTTTGTTCATGGCTATGTATTTCAGTTAGTTATACAAAGGCCATGCCGTTTATTAACCTTGGCTTAAATTACTTAGTCACGGATAAAACTAGGAGGCAGTTTTTCTTCGGTCAGCTACAGAAAAGGGTCTTATGCTAACTAACGACCGATAAAAACCGTGGTTTAAAACGTAATGCTAAGGCCTGTGGTAAATAGAAAGTACACCCCGTTTTGTTGCGTATTGTTCACATAGTTCACCTGTTTTACCGGCTTTATAAAATAAGGGGTAAAATTCAGTTGTACTTTGCCAACGGTGTAAGCAACCGGCAGTGAGCCTGATAGCGCAAGCAGGTTATACGATGCAACCTCGCGCTGGTGCTCTTCTGTCACGGTTTCGTTTATTATAGTTTGCTTGGGCTGCTGCGGAAACAAAATATTGATGGGTGTTGGCGATGTGGGATTATCCACAGAACGTTGCACTACCGAATTGGTATAATATGTTTCGCTGAAGCGTTGCGTGCCTGCGTAAAGCGTTAAGGTGGGCGTTACCTTCAGCCCCCCGGTTTGGGCTTTTCCGGTTTTTAGTACGGTAATTTCCTTGGATAGCTCGGCATTGTTCACGATATCATTCTTGTCGTTCTTGCCTAAACGATAGCTGACGCCCAGGGTAAGCTTGGCGATATTGCCTGGGTTAAAATATAGCTGGCCATCCAGCGTAGCGTTGAACGATGAAAGGATTATGGGGCTGGCATCGCTAATAAAATATTTGGTTGCCGAAACCGAGCCGCCGTAGTACCTCGCTTTATCGAAAGCGAAAACATAGCCGGGGGTTACGCTAAGCCCGCCATCACCATTACCTTGGCCACCCACATCAAAGTAACCAATGGCGCTTATAAAAAACCCTTGTTTAGATACGATGGTAAAAGTAGGCAGTAGCAGGGGTACGCTGGTTTCATCGCGACGGCCGGCGTAGGTAAGGTTGGATATATATTGCAAACCGGCGTTGAAAAAAATCGGCTTTACGGTTTGCGTGCTGCTAATGGTATCTTTTTTTACCTGTTGCGCCATTGCGGCGATAGTGCTTGTTACGAGTAGGATGGTGCTGATAAGCCGGCGGTTTTTCATGATAAGTAATGGCTTGAAAAATGCTTGTATAATCAAAAAGGCCTTAGCGGCCTTTTTGATTTGGGTTTCAATATGATATTATTGCTTAACGGCTTTTACGGTTGTTTTACCGGTACCGGCAGCAGAAACGCTTACCTTCTTTTTGCCAACGGTTGCGTTGGTAGTAGATGAGCTTGTGCTGTTACCTGTAGCCTTTATGCTTTTTGCCGATACGTTTGAGCTGGCCGAGCCATTAACGGTGCTTGAACTGGTCGCGCTGATGTTTGCATTGTCTACGCGATTGCCGGCCGCGGTGAGCGCATTGCCCGTTGAAGTAAGGGCGGCATCTTTTTTAGCATTGGCGCTTGCAGCAACAGCCGAGCCTGTGTTGGCTACGTTTGTGGCAGCATCGGCAGTTTGGGTAGTGACGCCCTGTGTGCCGGCAACCGTTGCGCTGCCGTTTGCGGCAACATTGCTGGTATTTAAAGCCGCGTTGCTTGTTGCGTTTACGCTTGAATTTACGCCCGCGTTAACCGCGCTTGCCTTGGCGGCATTGGCAGCAGCCTGCGTAGCTGCATTCTGAGCAGTGGCCTGCACCTGCTGGGTAACGCCTGCGGTTGTGTTTACGGCTTTTTGCGCTATGGTGGCAGCGCTTACTGTAGGGGTGGTAGCCTGCGCAACAATTTTGGTTGCAGTAGTTGCTCCAATGTTAACTTGTGCCTTAGCTGCGGTGTTTGCAATAAACAGCGCTGCTGCAAATAAAACTGGTTTTACTAAATTTTTCATGTTGGTATATTTAAGTAACAGAATAATTGGATAGAGATGCCCTATCAGCAAAGATTTGGCAAATGCTGTACCAAGCGGTAAAATGGCTTTAGGAGCAGCATCTGCCCCGTGCAAAAAAACGTACTGTGTTCAGAAAAGCATACAGTTTCTGTTTGGAGACGGCGTGGATTTTGAGCAATTAAAACTAAATTGGCAAGCAAGAGGTTATTATTGATATGCCGGGAAAACCACTGCTCGAATTTACGGATAAGGGTATTTATTGCGCCACGGGCGATTTCTACATCGACCCATGGAAGCCTGTAAACGATGCCGTGATAACCCATGCCCATGCAGACCATGCTTACTTTGGGCATAAAAACTATTTGGCGCATCACCTCTCGCGCGAGGTGATGCTGTACCGGCTGGGCGATATCAACCTCCGCACAATAGAATACGGCGAAAAGGTAAGCAAGCACGGCGTACAGATATCGCTGCACCCGGCCGGGCATGTCATCGGCTCGGCGCAGATAAGGGTAGAATACAAAGGCGAAGTTTGGGTGGTAAGCGGCGACTATAAAACCGAAGACGATGGCATCTCCAGCCCATTCGAACCCGTTAAATGCCATCACTTTATATCAGAATGCACCTTTGGCATGCCGGTTTACACCTGGAAACCGCAGTCGCAGATATTTGCCGATGTAAACAACTGGTGGCAAAGCAACCTGCAAAACGGTCTGGCTACGGTAATAGTAGGCTATTCCTTAGGCAAGGCACAGCGCATCCTCCAAAACCTCGATTTGAGCATCGGCAAAGCTTATACCCACGGCGTTATCGAAAACACCAACGAGGCATTGAGACGCAATGGCGTAATATTGAACCCAACCGAACGGATAACATTCGACTCCCCGAAAGAGGAAGTGCGCAAGGGCATCATCCTGGCACCGCCATCGTCGGTAGGCACGCCCTGGATGCGCAAATTCGCGCCATATAGTTTTGGCTATTGCAGCGGTTGGATGGCTATCCGCGGCGCAAAACGCCGCCGCGCCGCCGACAGGGGAATTGTACTGTCCGACCATGCCGACTGGAACGGCCTCATCAGCGCCATCGATGCCACAGGCTGCGAAAGTGTTTACCTCACACACGGTTATACGGCATCGTTCAGCCGGTATCTTAATGAGATAGGTTTCGATGCGCACGAGGTGCATACTTTATATGGCGGCGAGGAAGAAGACGCAACCATAACCGAAGGAGAAGAGAAAAAAGAAACAACGCCGGCGGGCGATGTGGAACAGGAGAAAACTGCATGAAAGCCTTCGCACAACTCTTCCTCTCTTTAGATGAAACCAATAAAACCAACGAGAAGGTAAAGGTTTTGAAGGACTATTTTAGCAATGTCCCCGATACCGATAAGATGCACATGCTGGCACTCTTCACGGGCAGGCGGCCCAGGCGCCAGATAAATTCTACGTTGGTGCGTACCTGGGCCATGGAGGCATCCAATATCCCGGTATGGCTTTTTGAAGAGAGCTACCAAGTGGTGGGCGATCTGGCCGAAACCATGAGCCTGCTGATGCCCGAAAGCCAAAACAGCAGCAGCAAAACCCTTACCGAGTGGATAGCCGAAATAAACGCCCTCGCCGATAAAACCGAAGGCGAGAAAAAGCTTTGGCTGATGGAATCATGGGCCATGCTGGATAGCCAGGAGCGTTTCGTATTCAACAAGCTGCTTACCGGTAGCTTTAGAGTGGGCGTATCGCAAAGTTTGGTGATAAAGGCGCTGGCGGATATTACGGGAATCGAGGCCCCGGCCCTCACGCATCGTATTATGGGCAACTGGATGCCCGATGATTATACCTACGCGCAGTTAATAGAAGAGCAAAGCGCCGCCGACAACATCTCCCGTCCGTACCCGTTCTTTTTGGCCTACCCCATACAGGAAACCTCCGAAAAACGAAAATCTGCCGAAGAAGTTGGTGCGCTATTAGGTTCCGCCGAAGATTGGCAAGCGGAATGGAAATGGGACGGCATACGCGCGCAGATGATTAAACGCAATGGCGAGATCTTTATCTGGAGCCGTGGCGAGGATTTGGCTACGGAGAAGTTCCCCGAGCTGCATCCCTTTCTAAATGCCCTGCCCGATGGTACCGTGCTGGATGGCGAGATACTTAGCTTTCAAAATGGTCAGCCCCTCCCGTTCAGCATACTACAAACGCGCATAGGACGCAAAAACCTCAGCAAGAAGATATTAGCCGACGGCCCGGTGGCAGTTATTGCGTACGATTGCCTGGAATATGAAGGGAAAGACATCCGCACCCTGACGCAGGCTGAACGCAGAATCATATTAGAAAAACTGCAGCAGGAAACTTCACACCCCGAAATTTTTCGCCTGTCATCATTAATTGAATTTGGCAGTTGGGAAGAACTGGAAACCACGCGGGAGCAATCGCGCGCCATGATAGCAGAGGGTATTATGCTGAAGCGAAAAAGTGCTACCTACCAGGTGGGCCGCAAGCGTGGCGATTGGTGGAAATGGAAGATAGACCCTTTATCTGTTGATGCCGTAATGATATACGCCCAAAAAGGTCACGGCCGCCGCGCCGACTTGTACACCGATTATACCTTTGCCGTTTGGGATGGCGATAAGCTGGTGCCCTTTGCCAAAGCCTACAGTGGCCTTACCGATGCAGAGATAAACAAAGTAGATTATTTTGTAAAGCGCAACACGCTCGAAAAATTCGGCCCGGTGCGTACGGTGAAACCCGAGTTGGTTTTCGAGATAGGCTTCGAGGGGATAAACAAATCAAGCCGCCACAAATCGGGCATCGCTTTGCGCTTCCCGCGTATATTGCGCTGGCGGCACGATAAACCGAAGGAAGAAGCGGATACGATTGAGAGTTTAAAGGCCTTGCTGCCGGGCGAGGGGTAATCTTTTACCGTGCATATGCCAGCAGAATGTTCCCCGGGGAATATTCTCACACCGTTAATCTTGCAAAAAGGGTTTACAAAAGGTTTACAGAAACCGGAAAAGAAACACATTAATCATTTGACAATCAGATGTTAAAAAAAACAACCGGGTTAGCACTTTTTGCGGATAATATTACCCTTTCTAAGAAGTTTAAGGGTTCAAAAATAAATTCTCGCTGATAGAAGGGATAATGCCTTTCTCCAGCGCGGTGTCAAACAACAGTTTAACCGCTTTTTTGCCTTCCTCGCCCAAATCGACAGAGAACTTATTTACGTACAAGTCGATATGCTTGTACATTACCTCTTCGCTCATTTCCTGCGCGTGCGAGCGGATGTATTCCAGCCCCGATTTTGGGTTATCAAAGGCAAACTCCACCGAGCGTTTCAGCACCCGGTTTATCTTATGCTGCACATCCAGGGGCAAACTGCGATTGGCTACTATGCCACCCAGAGGGATGGCGCAGCCGGTACGTTTTTCCCAATAGTCGCCCAGGTCGATAACTTTGTGCAAGCCTTTATCCTGATATGTAAAGCGGTTTTCGTGGATGATGAGGCCCACATCTACCCTTCCATCTAAAACGGCATTTTCGATATCGGAAAAAACCAACTCTTGTTTATTAGTCGCGCCCGGAAAGGCAAGGCTCAAGAGAAAGTTAGCAGTAGTGTATTTCCCGGGGATGCCAATCACCGGATGCCGGATGCCGGATTCCGGATGTCGGATTTCATTTTTTTCCAATTCCGAAATCGAAATTCCGGAAGCCGAAATCAATAACGGCCCCACGCCGAAACCCAGCGCACTCCCCGCATCCAGCAAAATATACCTATCTGCCGCGTAGGCAAAGGCGTGGTAGCTCAGCTTGGTAATATCCAGCTCGCCGCGAAAGGCTTTTTGATTAAGGGTTTCCACATCATCGTAAAACGCCTCAAATTCCAGCCCTTCGGTATCAATCTTATGATGGATAAGCGCATCGAAAATAAAAGTATCATTCGGGCACGGCGAAAAGCCAAGTGTAAGTTTGCCCCCTAATCCACTGAAGGGGGAATCTTTTAAAGTGGTCATTTATTTACTATAATTATTTCTACTCCCCCTTCAGGGGGCTGGGGGGCTATGCTTTTAGTGTATTCAGCAAATCGATAGCAAAGGTATCCAGATTTTTTACAGCGAGGCCTATGCGCCAGTTGTCGCGGTTACGTTTTTCCACGTAATTTGACACTGCCCTGATCTGTACGCACGGCACCCCGGCCTGCCTACAGGCATAAAAAAAGGCCGCACCTTCCATGCTTTCTAATTGCGGGTTCAGGCGCTGCACAACTTTCGCTATCGATTCGTCCTCGCCATGCACAGTATTCACCGTAATAGAGCGTACCTGTTTAAGATTTTTGTACTTGCCGGCCGCTTTGGTGCCTTTAAAGATATTAGCAATAGTTTCCGATGCCTTAAAGCTGCTTTCTCCCAATCCCATCAGGCTGATGGGCAAAAAGGCATCGGCATCCTCGGCGCCCAGTTCGGCCAGGCTATCGTCTATCACTTCTACTACTTCGCCCAGCTCTATGCCACGATCGAAACTACCGGCTACGCCCAGGTTAATGGCCAGGTCGTATTGGTTTGTAGCCAGTTCTTTACCCAGGGCAAAGGCGGTAGCAACCATACCTACGCCCGTGATTAGCAGCGAATTGGTTACGCCTTCGGGGGCGTTGGCCGTCTTGAAAATATTCTTCTTTTCCGAATCGGATATACGGAACCCAAAGTCCAGGATAAACCCGCCAACTTCCATCCCCGTTGCCGCTACAAACAATATCCGCATAAATCCAATTATATTTATGGGCACTAAGATAAACAACTCGGCTATTTTTGTTTTGTATATTTGCACCATTAATTGCTATGATGATACATATTACGCGCAAAGAACACTTTAACGCAGCACACCGCATGTACCGCGAGGAGTGGAGCGCAGAAAAAAACGCTGAAGTGTTTGGCAAATGCGCCAACCCCAACTGGCACGGCCACAATTACAACCTGTTTGTAACCGTTAAAGGCGAAATTACCCACGCCACTGGTTACCTAATAGACCTTAAGGAGCTTAAGGAAATCATTAACGAGCATGTGATAGAAAAGCTGGACCATAAAAACCTCAACTTGGATGTGGATTTTATGAAAGGCAAAATGGCATCAACCGAGTTGCTTACTATCGAGATATTCAACCAGCTTAAAGGCCCTATCGAGGCTTATCCGGGTGTGTTCCTGCATTCGGTACGATTATTTGAAACCGACAACAACTCTGCCGAGTATTTTGGCGGCTAAGCCCGAACTATGAATAACGATACCCATATCCCCGATAGGGAAGACGATATCAGCGGTTACCAAAAGATAGACCGCTACAACCCCGGGCTAATTGAAAGCTTATCGGCCAATTACCTGCAAGTTTTGAAGCATGTTGGCGAAAACCCGGCGCGCGAAGGGCTTTTGAAAACACCCGAACGCATGGCAAAAGCTATGCTGTACCTTACCCATGGCTACGACCTTAACGCAACAGAGATTTTGAACTCAGCCATGTTCAAGGAAGATTACAGCCAGATGGTTATCGTGAAAGACATTGAGGTGTACTCCATGTGCGAGCATCACATGCTACCCTTCTTCGGCAAGGCGCATATTGCCTATATACCCAATGGCTACGTAGTTGGCTTAAGTAAAATACCTCGTGTAGTTGATGCCTTCGCCCGCCGCCTGCAGGTGCAGGAACGTTTGACTAACGAGATACGCGATTGCATACAGCAAACCCTTAACCCAATTGGCGTGGGCGTGGTGATAGAGTGCCGCCACCTGTGCATGAGCATGCGCGGCGTACAAAAGCAAAACTCGGTAACCACCACATCGGCGTTTACCGGCGAGTTTTTAAAAGAGAAAACCAGGACAGAGTTCCTGAATTTGATTAGTTCGAAACTGAGTTAGTTCATTTGTTCAAGGTTCATTAGTCATTGGTGCAGAGTCGCCACTTATTCTACTAATAAACCAATGAACGAGTTGAACCAATAAACCAAACCAAATGAAAGCATACATTTTCCCTGGGCAGGGTGCCCAGTTCCCAGGCATGGGTAAAGACCTTTACGAGCAAAGCGAACAGGCAAAAGAGCTTTTCGAGCAAGCCAACGGCATTTTGGGTTTCCGCATTACCGATGTAATGTTCGATGGTACCGAGGAGGACCTGAAGCAAACCAACGTAACCCAGCCTGCTATATTCCTGCACTCGGTTATATTGGCAAAAATAATGGCCGGTTTTGAGCCGGAGATGGTTGCCGGGCATTCGCTTGGCGAATTCTCCAGCCTGGTGGCATCAGGGGCTTTATCTTTTGAGGATGGGCTTCGCCTGGTTGCAGCACGCGCAAACGCCATGCAAAAAGCCTGCGAAATACAGCCCGGTACCATGGCCGCTGTTTTAGCACTGGATGATTTTACCGTTGAGGATATATGCCACCAGGTGAGCGAGGTGGTGGTACCCGCCAATTACAACTGCCCCGGGCAGTTGGTAATATCGGGCAGCATAGCCGGCATTGATGCCGCTTGCGAAAAAATGCTGGCCGCCGGCGCTAAACGCGCCCTGAAACTAAACGTGGGCGGCGCTTTCCACTCCCCGTTGATGGAAGCTGCGAGGGTTGAGCTACAGGATGCCATCCTGCAAACCCAATTCAACACACCGGTTTGCCCGGTGTACCAAAATATTGATGCCAAGCCGCATACCGATGTGGAAGAAATAAAGAAAAACCTGATAGCGCAGTTAACAGGCCCTGTACGCTGGACGCAGACCGTAGAACAGATGCTACGCAATGGCGCCACCTCCTTTACCGAAGTTGGCCCGGGCAAAGTGCTGCAAGGCCTGGTAAAAAAGGTGAACAAGGAAGTACCTACTGCCGCAGCTGTATTATAAAAGTTAAAGCAAAACTTATTGCGCTGTAATTAGTTCTGCTTATAACGATTAAATAGCTTTAACAACAATTGACTACCGCCGGAAAAATACGTGCTCTGCTGGCGCTTTTGTTCGCCAGCTTATTAATTACAGCAATAATTGTTGAGAACGCCTATTCGCCTGAAAAAAATCTGGAACAATCGGCGCAGGTGCTGGAAGGCAACCTGCACCGGCAGGAACGGTACGTTTACGATCTGCTGAATGATAAGGAGGGTTTTAAGCAAATCAAAAGCTTCGCTATAAATCATTCGGCCGGGCTTAGCTTCATAAATAACTATACCAACAATAAAAATATTTTGCTTGTTACCGCACGTAACGGCAATATCGATTTTTGGAGCGGGGTTACAGTAATTCCTCAAAACCCCGCCCGCTTTAAAGATGGCACCTCCTTTATACGCACCAATAACGGATATTATGAGGTAATCAAAAAATCCGAAGGGCTGTTCTCGGCCCTCTTTTTCATCCCGGTGAAAAATGCCTACCGGTTTCAGAATAAATACCTGCAAAATATCTTTTCCAAAGAACTCACTACCGATACCAATATCGACATTGCCGACTTTGCCGATAAAGGCATCTACGCCATCCATGATGCAAAGGGGGCTTATCTTTTTTCGGTAAAACTTACCGGCGGGCAGCAAAACAGCCGTTTGCTTTACTTCGAGCTAACGATGTGGACACTCGCCATGCTTAGCCTCTTTGTGCTTATCCATGTATTGGTAACCTACCTGTCCAACCGGGGGCTGGTTTACCTCTCGCTGCTTGCGCTGGCTATTTTTATCGTGGCCTTCCGCTTTGCCAACCTACATTACGGCTGGCCAGGCTTTACGCAGCCGCTAATGCTTTTTAACCCGCAGCTTTACGGCGCAAACTATCTGTACCCCTCCCTTGGCGATTTTTGTCTCAACATACTCGCCATTTGCTGGTTTGTGGCCTATCTGTACACGCTGCGCCATAAGCTGCTCAAAAAAACGCCCGGCAAAGCTTTCGGCTACCTGGTGTTCGTCTTATGCTTTGGTGCATTGATGGGCATGGCTGCCTACCTCCTGAATTTGTTTTACGGACTGGTCCTTTATTCAAAAATTAGTTTCGATGTAAACAACGTGCTCAACCTATCGGTGTATAGCCTACTGGGCGTTTTGATGCTATGCTTTAGCTTTTTGATATTTGTGTTACTTGCCGAGGTTGTGCTCACCATCTGTTTTAAACTACAAATGCCGGCTATGCATCAGGGCGTGGTCTTTTTGCTGGGCATAATTGCCATTACTGTAGCGGTAAGTTGGCAAGGGGGGCTTACGGTATTCTACCTGCTTGGCGGCCTGATGGTAATTATACGGGGATACCGCTACTTTTATGTGGATCAAAGATTCACCTCCGCATCGTTCATCGTAATCGTGCTGGTATGCGCCATCATATCGGCGGTGAAGCTCAACCGGTTCGAGGAAGAGAAAGAAGCAGCAACCCGCCGTGTATTGATACAGCGCCTGGAAGTGCCCGGCGACCCCACTGCCGATGCGCTTTTTAAACAGGTAGAAAAACAAATCATCAAAGACACGGCTGTTATCCGATATTTCAAAAGCCGCGATTACTCTAATGATTATCTTGCTGCACGCCTACAGAAATTATACTTCGACAGGTATCTTTCAAAATACGAATTCACTATGCATGAGTTCGATATACAGGAAAGACCCATATCGGCCGATAAAAACTATACACTCGACGTTTTTAAAGACCTGGTACTGTACAGCTCCTTAAAAGTATCCGCCCATTTCTATCGCGAAAACGAGTCGTTTGGTTTCCAAAGCTACTTTGCTATACTGCCCATTACCGATGCCGGCACCGGCCTGGGCACCATCGTAATCGAGCTAAAAGCAAAGCCGCAACTGGTACTAGGTACTTTTCCGGGGCTGCTTGTCGATAAAACCGACAAGCCCGAGGAAGAGTTCAAAGATTACTCTTACGCTTTTTACACCGATAATATGTTGGTTGGGCAAAGCGGCAGCTACGTGTACAGCGTTGTAAACAAAGAATTTAACGGCACGCTGAAGAAATACACCATGCAAGAGAGCAATAGCCACGTGGCCAATTGGATGGATGGGCTCACGCGCTATAGCCACCTGCTTTACAAGCCGAGCAACCGTAACCTTATCGTAGTAAGCAAGGCGGAAAACCCTGTGGCATCTATTATTACGGCCCTTACCTTCTTTTTTGTGATGATACTGGCCTTCGCCAGCCTTGTGCTATTCGTGAGGTTTTTGTGGATAAAGGTGAAGATACTGAATATCAACAACAACCGCATCAACTGGAGTTTTAAGATAAACCCCGATAGGATATTGTATAAAACCCGCATACAATTCTCCATGATTTTTGCGGTAGTGATTACGCTGGTGCTGGTGGGCATAATTACCTTCGTATCCATAAGCACGCAATACCAGTCGCAGCAGGATAAAACCATCCGCGATAAAATTATGCGGATATCCGCCGTGCTGGAAAAAGGGCCGGTAGCCGGCTATATTGCCGATGTTACCGAAGCAAACAAGGCAGAATTTGATAAACTTGCCGATAGCTACGCTACCGATTTAACCCTTTACGATCTTAACGGCAGTCAGATTATTTCAACCCAGCCTAAGATATACGATTATGACCTTATTGCGCCGAGGATGAACGGCCAGGCGTACATTGCCCTTAAGGACCAGCAAAAATCCGAATTCGTGAACGAGGAACGTATATCCGGGCTTACTTATAAAGCGGCCTACGCTCCCCTGCGTAATTCGCAGCATCAAACCATTGCCTATTTGCAGCTGCCTTTTTTTGCCAACGCCGCCGATTATACCGAACGCATAGGCACATTGCTTAATGTAATGATAAATGTTTATGCATTGGTTTTTATAGCCATTGGCCTTTTTGCCGTAATTATTGCCCGCCAGATAACCGCTCCGCTCAATTTCATACAATACAACCTAAGCAAAACCATCTACGGCAAAAAGAACGAACCCATAAAATGGGCCCGTAACGACGAGATTGGCGCCCTGGTGCAGGAGTACAACAACATGATAGCCGCCCTGGAAACCAGTGCCAAAAAGCTTGCACAATCTGAAAGGGAAAACGCCTGGCGCGAAATGGCCAAGCAGGTAGCGCATGAAATCAAAAACCCGCTTACGCCGCTTAAGCTGGGCTTGCAACTGCTCGATAAATCGTGGAGGGATAAAGACCCCAAGTTCGACCAGAAATTCGAGCGTTTCAGCAACTCTTTCGTAGAGCAGATAGAGAGCCTCTCAAACATCGCATCGGAGTTTTCGGCTTTTGCCAAAATGCCCGATACACGGATTGAACGGATCAACATATTCGATATGCTTGGGCAGGCGGTTATTATTTTTAAGCAGATGGATAACGTAAGCATCAGAATGATGACGCAGGAAACCCCGTTCCACATCAGTGCCGACCGCGACCAGCTGCTGCGCTGCTTTAACAACCTGCTTAAAAACGCCATAGAAGCCACCCCGACAGGCAGGGCTTGCCTCATAGAAATAAACTTTTTGGTTACCAGCAAAAACGTGCTACTCACTATAAAAGATAACGGCAACGGCATCCCCGAGAATATGCGCGATAAGATATTCGAACCGAACTTTACAACCAAAAGCTCGGGCACCGGGCTGGGGCTGGCCTTCGTAAAAAACTCAATAGAAAATGCCAACGGCAAGGTTTGGTTCGAAACCAACATGGGCGTAGGCACCACCTTCTACTTAAATTTTCCGGCATATAGTGCCGATGAGGTGTAGAAGCGCCGGGGTACGCACAGATTAGAATACAAAATATCGAACATTGAATTTCGAATATCCAACACCGAAGTTTGCCTTACTTCATTATTCGGGATTTAGCGTTCGGGGGTCGATATTAAAAAGGATTAAGCCACCGGCTGACTTTGTACCGGCAAAGCATGTACCGGTATGGTGAACAAAAACTCGGTGCCTATTCCCGGTTGGCTGCTTACACGTATGGTGCCGCTGCATTTTTCAACCAAATCTTTACAAAACAATAAGCCCATACCCGTGCCTAACTCGTTGTTGGTGCCGCTTTTGCTATCTACCTTGCTTTTGAATAGTCGGTCGGCCTGTTCGGGCAACATACCCACCCCTGTATCTTTTACGCTTACGGTAACCATGCCGTCTTTACCCGTTGCCGCGCGTACTTCTATGGTATCGCCCTTGCCCGTAAATTTAATGGCATTGGTTATAAGGTTGCGGATAACGATGCGGATAGAGTTAGGGTCGGCCGCAGCGATAAGGCCCGGCGGCACATGGTTGGTAAGGGCAACGCCTTTCTGTATAGCGGAATCGTTGTGGCTGTCTACCTCGTAACGCACCACATCCGTTACCGAAAACGTGGTTACCGAAGTTACGAAACTCTCCATTTGGCTATTTATCCAAAAAAGCAGCGTATCCAAAAAATCGGAGGTGTACTCCAGTTTTTTTAGCACGCTGGGTATCATATCTAGCATTTCCTGGTGGGTGATGGTATTGTCCTGCAACAAATCGAACATCCCCCTCAGCGTGCTCAGCGGCGCGCGCAGATCATGCGCCAATATCGATATCAGCCGGTCTTTCAGCTTATTCAGGTCGTTCAGCTTATAGGTTTGCTCATCAAGGCTCACCTTTTGCTGCAGAACCTCGGTATTCTTCTCTGCTAGTTTGGCATTGATTTTTTGCTGCGCCCGCTTTTGGCGATAATAATTCAGCAGGATGATTACCATTGCCAAAATAATTACCCCAAAGATGATGTTGAGCGAGCGCTGGCCGGATATTTTTTGTTGGTACAACAAAGTCTGCTCGCGCTGCTGTTCCTGCAACTGATGCTCTTTGGTGGCAAACTCCAGTTCATAGTTAAAAGAGGTAAGCTTCTGTATGCTTTCGTTTGCCTTAAGCGTAGCCTTTAAATCGTTGTACAGGTTAAGATAGGCGTAGGCCTCGTTAAACTTGCCAAGGCCGGCCAGGGTTTTGCTCAATTGCAACGCGGCATTTGCCCTTACCTGCAGGTTGCCCAGTTTTATGGCCAAAGCCTGCCCCGCCATAGCGTGCTGATAAGCATCGGCATACTTTTTTTGCAAGTTATACGCGGTAGACAAGCCTATTAGGGCATAAGCCTGGTTAAAAACGTATTTATACTTGCTGGATATCTGTAGTGCGGTATCCAGGTACCGAATGGCTTTGGCATCCTGGTTTTGGTTGGCATAGCAAAGGCCCAGGTCGGTATAAAGAGAGCATAGGCCGTCAATATCCTCCTGGCTTTTGGCCACGGTCAATGATTTGGTGAGGTAGCCTATGGCTTTTGCATACTCGTGCTGGGCAAGCAGTACTTCGCCTATGTTTTCATTAACGGTGGCAATAGCCTGATAGTTTTTTGTGCCGTTGAAAAGGCTCAGCGCTTTTTGGTAATAATCAAGCGCCCTGGGGTACACCTCCATGTTTTGCAGTACCAGTCCAATATCGTTATACAACTCGGCCGATGGGCCATCGTAATGGTTCTTTACGGCTATAAAAAGGCCTTTATAATAAAAATCAAGCGCTTTTGAAAGGTCACCCTGGCTATAGTACACCACTCCGATATTCTTTAAATTATCGGCAAGCGCTTTTTCGTCGTTTATGGTGGTGTTTATCTTAAGCGCCTGGTTAAGATAAACCAGGGCCTGTTTATAATCGGCAAGCAGGGTGTACATGCGAGCCAATGAGACATAGCTGGCACTTAGCCCCTTATAATTCTTTAGCCGTTTAAATATGGCTATGGCTTCGTCAAAATCCTGCTGCGCCATTTCAGACCGCCCTTTGAAATAGTTTACGTGGCCCGTTTGCAGCAGCCCGTTTGCAATACCCTGGTCGTACTTTATTTTTCGGGATAGTTCTACGCCTTTTTTTCCGTAATAGAAGGCGCTATCGGGGTTCGATTGGAAATAATCGGCGGCGAGTTTGTTTATCCGGTTTATCGTAACGGTATCTGCCGACTGCTGTGCCGTAAGCTGTTTGCTGATAAGGTTCTTGATGCTATCTACCCGGCGGCTGGCTACACCGGCAAGCAGGGAGGCGTGTGCAAGGCAAAACAAAAGGGTTGCGCCAAGCTTAGCCGGGCGAATAAGTTTTAGGGGCATGCGTTATGTTGACCAGTTATACTTGCTTATACGGAAACCGCAGTTAAAAAAGTTTCCGATAAGATAAGCATAAAAATACAATATCTGCATAGGCAAAAATTACTATTTATTGGCCAGGTTCCAAAGCGTCATAAAAGCAAGCTGGGTTTGCTTGGTAAGCAGGGAATAGTTTATTTTATCGGGCGTATCGGTGGGCTTATGATAATCTGTGCTGAAGCCGCAGTCGATGCGCACAAACGGTACGCCTTTTTCGTAAAAGGGGTATTGATCGGATCCTGTTAAGCGCCTCATCATATATTGTGGGCTTTCGTAGTACGTATCAAGTGTTACCTTCACCGATGAATCGTTGGCGGCGTACAAAGCCTCCCTTAGCCCCCTGTTCAGGGTGTCTTTTACCAATATATAGGCATAGTTTAGGCTGTCTGCGCTTTTATTGCGTAGGTGCAGGGTATCAACCCTGCCAAACATATCAATGTTAAGTACCGCGTAGGTTTTGGCCATTGGGTAAACAGGGTGCCTTACGTACCAGGCCGAACCCAGCAAGCCACGCTCCTCGCCGGTGAAAGATGCAAAAACAATCGTACGCTTTGGCCTCATGCCTTTTTTAATGGCGCGGTTCATCATAGCGGCAACCTCCATTACGGCTACCGTACCGCTCGCATTATCCACCGACCCGTAATAGATGTCCTTTCCGTTCACCCCATCATGATCGTGGTGGGCCGAAATTACGATGCAAGCCAGCGAGGTATCGGTACCCTTTATAATGCCTATAACATTGGGGGCTTGTGTTTCTTTAAAGGCAACGTCAACACGTACCGTCAGCTTGCATTTAATGTCGAAATATTGCTTCTCTCCGGCACCCTGCACTATGGCATCGTCATTAACGGTCAAATTATTCGCGGCTAGCATCTCGCGTAGTCGACCGGTGGTTACGTTTATTTCGGGCAGTGGTAACGGCGGCGTGGCCGGGCCGGCCTGTGGCTGTACATATTGTGGCAAAAACCTGCGGCCCTTTTGCCTGTCAATTATTTGATAAAAAAACGGGCCGCTCCACGCTACCATCAGCGCGCCCCTTTTTTTCAATACATTCTCCATGCTGTCTATCCCCTTGGCAATAAATGCCCTGATCAGTTTGGTGTTAAAGAATACCGCCTTCTCCCTCACGTCCATTACAGATAAATCGCGATAGAAATCTTCCACGCTGTTTTGCCCGGCGTATATAACGGGTACGTCCTTCAAGTCGGTGGGTCCGTCGCCCGCGTACATCAGCCAGCCGTCCAGGTAATCGTACCGGGCGTTGTTTATGCCTAAGGTTGCGCTTTGCGTTTTTAGCACCGCTGTAATCGATTGATAATACGATTTGCCTTTGCCGTAAGGCGCGGCTATGCCGTTTGCTTTAAAAGAAGCCGCTACGAATTCAGAAGCCAGCGTATCGCCGTGGCTGCCCATCAGCCTGCCTTGCAACGGAGCACTGGCCAGGTAGTACAGGTTTTTTTTAAGGCGGGCGGTTGAGCACGTGTTAGCTATGCTTTGAATAGTTTTTTGCTGCGCCATGCAGGCGGTGCCAAAAAAACAGAGGAAAAGGAATAAGCGCATTTAAGGGGGCGTAGGTACGGTGTTTGATAATCAGTAAGATGCGCGTAAATGTATAAAAACATTTTTATTTTTTAATGTGCGTCAGTGGCTATGATGTTCGTCATGTTTTTTTATGAACGCGCATGCTTATTTAGCGGTGTCGAAACTTTTATGTATAAACGGTGTTATAATACCCATTCAACTCTTATTTTAAATGCAGATATATGAAAATCAGATTATTAATACCGGCACTGCTTGTATTGGCAGTAATGGCACAAAGTTGCGTTAGCTCAAAACAATATAAACAACTGCAAAGCAACTACAACCAGCTTGATAGCAGCAATCGCGATTTGAAAACCAAATACCTTACAAGCGAGCAGAACCTGGCTGTACGCACAGGCCGAGTGGTAAGCCTGGAAGACCAGCTGGCCAACGAACGGGCCAACGCCAAGCAATTGCAGGCCGCTTTAGATAAATGCTTAACATCGGGCAGCCAGGGTAACGTAAACATCTCTAAACTGGTTGATGAGATAAACTCCTCTAACCGCTACATACAGCAACTGGTGAACGCTAAGAACAAAAGCGACTCGCTTAACCTGGTCCTTACAAACAACCTCACCCGCTCGCTCAGCCAGGCCGAAGCGCAAGGTGTAGACGTGCAGGTGTTGAAAGGCGTGGTTTACATATCCCTGTCTGATAATATGCTCTACAAATCGGGCAGTTACGAAATTTCTGATCAGGCCGGTGCCACATTAAGCAAAATTGCCAAAATCATTAAAGACTACAGCACGTACGATGTGTTGATAGAGGGCAATACCGATAACGTGCCAATCTCGCAGAAGAATATCCGCAACAACTGGGATTTGAGCGCGCTACGTGCATCATCGGTAGTGCAGGCTCTGCAAAACACCTACCAGGTAGATCCCAAGCGCTTAACCGCTGGTGGCCGTGGCGAGTATAACCCGGTGGCCGATAACACAACCGACTCGGGTAAACTTAAGAACAGGCGCACCCAAATTATCATTACCCCTAAGCTGGATCAGTTTATGGAGCTGATAAATAAAGCACCTGACAAACAGCAATAACCGATAAAATCGTGTTAAATAAAAAAGGCGAGCCTCCATTGGGTTCGCCTTTTTTTATGCCGAAAGGTTAATTCACGATATTGGTGCGCAAATCTTAACTTTAAGCCACCAATGTAAAATCCGTTAAATAACCCTAAATGAAACCAGTTAAAATTATTGATCGCATCATCCTGATGGGCATGTTGCTTTGCACCATTTGGGCTATTACGCCGGCGATGGCGCAAGTACCCATCCGCGACCCGCATACAGCTGGTTATGTATCGGCTACAGAACTACCGGATGGCACCATCCCTTCGCCCGGCGCAAACGGAAACTTTATTATTGGCCCCACGCATAATCCGGCACCGCAATCGATACTGCAGGCCAATGTACCGCAGGGCACAGTATACCGGTTTACGATAGACTCTAAGGATAGCAAAACTTATCCCGGCATTGCCCGCGAACCAAACACATTCGGCACGCCAGACCCGACAAACCCGGCCCGGCTAATTGTTACAACGAGCCATCCGGCTCCTTATACCCGCCAGGTAGCGGTGTATGTCCCCAAACAATATGTTGCGGGTACTGCTGCGCCGCTTATTATTGGTGCCGATGGGCCCGACAATTTGCTTTTTACCGTATTAGATAACCTGATTGCCGAAGGCAGGGTGCCGGCCATGATTGCCATTTCTATCGGCAACGGCAGCGGCGACGCCCAGGGCAGCCAAAGGGGCCTGGAGTATGATACGATGAACGGCCTTTATGCAGAGTTTGTTGAAAATGAAATTCTCCCTTTGGTGGAAAGCAAGTACCAGGTAAAACTAAGCAAAGACCCAGACGCGCGTGCTACCATGGGCGGCAGTTCAGGGGCATCTTGCGCGTTGATTATGGCCTGGTACCACCCGGAATTATACCACCGCGTGCTCAGCTATTCGGGTACGTTTATAAATCAGCAATGGCCCTACAACCCCAAAACGCCGCAAGGCGCCTGGGGATTCCATACAACGCTGATCCCAAAAAGCCGCCCCAAACCCTTACGGATATGGATGGAAGTAGGCGACCGGGATTTGTATAACCCCAACATCATGCGCGACGATATGCACGATTGGGTACTTGCAAACGAAAAGATGGCAATAGCCCTCGCCGCCAAGGGTTATCAATACCAATTTGTTTTTGCCCGCAACGCCGGACATGTTGACCATAAAGTGAAAATGCAAACGCTTCCTGAGGCGCTGGAGTGGCTTTGGAAGGATTATGTGAAGAAATAAATTGCAGCGCTTATACACGAATTATTTCCGATGGATCAAAGATTAAAAAAACTTAATATCAAGCTTCCTATTTACTGGGTAGATATTTCGCCAGATAACCCTGATGGCCCTCCAACTTTTATTGATAATACCCTTGACGATCCCGGCGTATTGCAAATTTCGACAGTAGAGTATGTATCCGGCGAGATCCCCAATCCAAGCTTAACAGACCTGGTCTATTTCTCTAAGAATATGGGGTTAAAAAATAATTTTGGTGCTTTACAACATGAGGTGTCCGGCAATTGCTCATACGGCATTTTTGGATGTGCTCAGTTTTCAAGTTCAGATTTTCCCCACATCTCTGTTTGGCATATATCCGACGGGAAGAATTTTATCATTGCTACGTTTATATGTTCCACCTATCCTGCTCAAAAGCAAGTAAATGATGTAAAGGCTGTTTTAACGTCGATTAAAAGAAAATCATTTTTGGCATTATTGTTTGGTTAAATAACGGCTTATTAACCAACATATTTGCATCGAAAGTTCTCGCAATTAAAAAGCGCTCAGGCTTACACCTAAAGGTTTCTAACTTAATCGTCGGGATGAGAAGATTCGAACTTCCGACCTCCAGCACCTCACGCCTTTAAGTGGCTATTTTCATTCACTAAAACCGCATTTTATAGCTAAAATCGCCATCTTCTGTTTTTTTGATTACGTGTTTTTAGGTTGTTTTTGACAAAAATGTTAGACCTAAAAGTTTCTTGACTTTTGTTAAAAGGGTAAATAATTATTTACCCGATTTGAATAACGGATTTAATCTAAAATACTCACCGCCTGCAAAAGCAACGGTATAATCGGATTTAAAATGTTCGCTTTTTTTATAATAATCTGTAGAGATAATTTGCGCACCAGATTGCATGGCCGCGTTAAAGCTGCTTTTATCATTAGCACGCGCTTCCTGGGTATCGCTATCTGCACGTGTGCGGATAATGTAGCCTTTTTTAACCAGCGCGGTAATTTGCAGCATTTGTTTTTTAGAATCGTTCATCACATGGATGGCCGCTTCCGGCGTTCCGGGTTCGGAGTTGGTAAAAAGAACCCTGCCCTTAAGTGAAGGATGGCCGCTGATATACTCGCTAAGCTTTGGCTCTGTTTCATCCAGCAAGAAAATGAATTTCCCTTTGGCTTGCTTCAGCGTAGGCCAGTTTTGATGTAATACAGCCTCTTCGAGGGTTTTATATTTGCCTCTAACATTGTCTGGTGTTAATACGTGACTTAAGCCCAGGTTGTCGGCAATTTCTTTATCCAGTTTATCGTAAATGGCCGATGTGAATTTGTCGGGGACGGTAAATCCGGGGCGTTTCATTACCTCATCTTTTGCGTTCATAGTAATGAAGATGGGGTGATGATTTGGATGCGCTTCCGACCATTTTTTTAACTCTTGCAGGCACCCTTTAAACGTAGGGCAATTGCTCCGGTAATCGATATCCTGTATGTGGAAAACCTTAAAACCGGGCTGTTTCATCAGCCCTTCTGTATCGTAAGCGGGTTGGCCTGGTGCCCAGTCCAACCCTTTGGGGTGGGCGTATTTTCCACCTAAGGTATCCGCGTAAACATCTATCTCTAAATCTAAAAGGCCTAAATTCAGTTGTTCGGTAAGGCTTATGTGGCTGTAATCTATTTTACTCATAGATACAGAATCTGCCCGTTGTAGTATCTTAAACAGTTTTGGGTCGATAGCTCTTTTATAACTATTGTGCGAGCCGATAACCTGTATGTGGTTGATGGGTACATTATCGCCGGGATCTGTATTTACACCAGGCAAAGCCAAAAGCGAAATAATTAATAAGCCGAATGTGAGTTTCATGACGGTTAGTATTAAAAACAGCCCCGGCTCAATAGCCGGGGCTGCAATATTTTATTTGTTTAATTATTAATAGCCAGGGTTTTGAACCAGCTTAGGGTTAAGTTTAATTTCCTGCGCAGGTATAGGGTAAAGCCTGCGGTTAACATCCTTGTTCATGGTAAGCACATCGTTTGGCAATGGATACTCCGTTTCAAACAGACCAAAACGGATCAGGTCGTTACGGCGCCATCCCTCCCAAGAAAACTCGCGTGCGCGCTCATCCAGTAAACCAGGCAGATCGATACCAGCAACGGCCGGCGCGCCGGCGCGGGCACGGATCTTGTTTACCAATACATCCGGCGTTTGCAATTCGCCGTTAACAGTAGTAGCTGCAGCTCCGCGTAAAATGGCTTCGGCTTTCATCATCATTACATCGGCTAAACGGAAAACAGGCACGTCGTTTCCGTTTAAACGAGTCGCTTGTATAATGCTTGGGTCGGGATAATATTTTAAAGAACGAACGCCTTCCGACTGGCTGGCGATGGTGTTACCCAAATCCATAGGCTTGCCGGGTACCAAAGTCAGTTTTGGCTCAATGTAAATTTGAGTAGTTGTACCTGGGTAATATACAGGTTGTGTTGTAAAGCCACCGCTACCGTCAGGTGCAAACTGCGGGCCGGCCAGCCATGTTTTTGCACGTACATCACCGGGTAAGTTAAAGCGGTTGTAAAACTCGGGCGTGGTGCTCATGGCTATACTCAGGCCTACATTAAAGCCGTAAGCATTCACCAGGTAATAAAAGAAACCAAAACGGGTGAACTGGTTACCCGGTATTTGCTGATCATAAGGGATGGCGAATATCGTCTCTTTTATCTGCGGACCATTGTTCGGCAAAAATACGTCGCGAAATTTGGCATCAAGGCTATAGTTGCTGTTCTTTAAAACGCTATCGGCCATGGCAACTGCCTGGGTATATTTTGCAGTACCTGTATATACCTGCGCATTTAGATACATTTTCTCCAATAGGGCAAACACCATGGCTTTAGTTGGGCGGCCATAATAAAGTGTTGCGTTTGCATCTGTTTTTGCAGGCAATTGCTGTAAAACGCTTTGCAGTTCGCTTTCAATATATTCAAAAGCTTTTGCACGGGTTTGCGTGGCTGGTTGTGTAGCCACCGGAAACTCGGTTATCAGCGGTATGTTACCATAAAGGTCCATCATAAAGTAGTTGTAAAGGGCACGCATTGCTCTTACTTCTGCAATGGTAGCTGCCTTTTTTGCTTCAGACGATGGCGAAGCATTTACCAGGCTGATGATACGGTTACAAGTATTTACACCGCCAAAACCCCATTGCCAAATGGTAATAACATTGGGGTGATCAAATGTCCAGCTGTGGTAGTGCAGCTGGCGGTATTGGCCGCCATCGTCAAAGTTACCATCGCGGGCCGGTAAAATAGCTTCATCGGTAGAAAGCTCCTGCATGCGCCAGTAGGGTACAGCATAGTTGGAGGATAGGTTGGAGTAAATAGTACCCAGCAAGGCGTTATAATCCGCATCGGTAACCGGGAAGTTTGATTTAACGTACTGCGACTCTACCGGCACATCTAATTTGGTGCAGGAGTAGGTGCCGGCAAGTACTGCAATACCGGCAAATAATATAAATATCTTTTTCATCTGTATTTATGGGATATGGTTGTTTAAAATGAAGCGGTTATGCCAACACTAAACGTGCGGGTTTTGGGATAAAAATCTTTATTATCGATGCCCGGAGTTAAGCCGCCGATATTGATCTCCGGATCAACGCCGCGGTATTTGGTTATCACAAAAATGTTATTGCCGGATAGGTACAGGCGGATGTTCTTGATGGCTTTTACATTCGGCCTGATGGTATAGCCTAACGTGGCGTTGTCTAAACGCAGATAAGAGCCACTTTCCAGGAAACGATCCGAAACGAGGTAACCATTAATATCTTTAAACGATTCGCCCAGTGTAAACCGCGGGATATTCTGGAATTTAGAATCGGCAGGGTTGTTTAATGATGCAAGCGTAGCATTTAATATTTGGTTGCCGTAAACACCGCGTACCAGGAAGTTGAAATCGAAATTTTTATAGTTGAAACTGTTGCTCCACCCATATATCAATTTTGGTTGCGCATTGCCGGTGATACGCTGATCTGTTGTTAGCGGCTGTGCAGCAGTGGTACTGCCATCTGCTTTTTGATAAGTACTTACGCCATTTTCGTTTTTGCCTAAATAATGCCATAAGTAATAAGTACCAATGGCATAACCCGGCTGAATAACCTGGCTATAGTTACCAGATTGGCCTTTACCGCCTAATTGAGCAGAGTATATGTTATTTACAGCAAACTGGGTGTTTGACAAACTCTCTACTACGTTTTTATTATGCGATACGTTGAACGATGTGCGCCAGGTAAAGCTTTGCGATTTTACAGGTATAGCGTTTAAAACTACCTCGATACCGCTGTTTTTTATTTTGCCAACGTTAGCCGTTAGCAAAGGGTAGAAGTATTGGGTAGTAGATACCTGATAGGTATAGATCAAGTCGGAGGTTTTTTTGATATAATAATCTACTGAACCGGTGATTCGGTTGTTTAATAAACCAAAATCTAAACCGATGTTGGTAGTGGCGGTGCTTTCCCATTTCAAGTCGGGGTTGTCGTTACGTACCGGGCCGATAGGGTTGGTGATAACGCCATTATTCAGGAATTTACCACCGCCCGGAGGGATACCATATATCAGTTGTGCTGTAAATGCATCAAAACCTAAGCTGTTACCCGATACACCATAACCCGCACGTAGCTTCAGATCGCTGATAACTGGTGCTTTCTCCATGAACTTTTCGCTGATGATCCTCCAGCCTACAGAAACTGCAGGGAAGTACCCATGGCGCTGGTTGATACCGAATGCCGATGAACCATCTTCCCTTAGGGATGCCTGTAACAAGTATTTATTATCATACTGGTATTGGGCACGGCCGTAGTAGGATATCAACCGTAACGTAGAGATGTAGTTGGGATCGAACTTGATTTGAGACAGGTTGCTTGGGTTGGAAAGGAACAGGTTATTAAAAGTTAAATTATCGTTAGAGAAACCTTGCGTTTGCACGCCAAAGCCATCATTGGTGCGGTCTTGCTGGTAAGAGTAGCCACCCAATAATTTAACCGAATGCAAGCCGAATTCCCTATCGTAGTTTAAGTAAGCTTCTACTACATCACTGGTGTTTTTGTAAGCGGTACGGTTAGCAACACCACCCAAACCTACCGCCAGGCCCGATTTGCTATTGTAGTAAGTGTTTACGTTGTTTTGATCTTTCTGGGTAGAACCATTTAAGGTAAACTTCAAGCCTTTTAATATATCCACCGATGCAAAACCATTTACAAGGGTTTTATTATTATCGGTTTTGATGAAGTTATTATCAATTAACGATAGCGGGTTTAATGTACCGCTGCCTGTACGGGCAAAGTTTTCCTTATAGCTGCCGTCGGGGTTAAAGGGGCTTACCGTTGGAAGGTAAAATAAAATCCCCGGCAGTACCTGGCTCTGATAAATATCGTTGCTTTTTGTTGCGCTATTGGTGAGGGTTATGCCCAGTTTTAGCCTGTCGTTAAAAAAGCGCTGGTTTATGTAGCCTTTAAAAATGGTACGCTGCAGGTCGGTGTTTTTTAAAATACCTTTATTTTCAAAATAGTTAACGCTTGCGCCATACTCTGCGTTATTGCCCGCGCCACTGTAAGAAAGGTTGTGATTTTGCGAGTAACTTGTTCTCTCGGCCAGTTTTTGCCAGTTGGTGTTAGAGCCGTCATCATCTAATGGTTTGGCTAAAGGGGTCACACCATTATCGGCTAAATATTTGCGCAATTCGTCGGCAGTTAAAACATCAATGTTTTTTGATATTTTCTCTACGGCACCGTAGGCGCTGTACGTTAGCCTTGTTTGGCCAGCCCTTGCTTTACGCGTAGTAACAATAATTACCCCGTTTGCAGCACGCGAACCATAAATAGCGGTTGATGATGCATCTTTTAATACATCTATGCTTTCAATATCAGCAGGTGCCAGCAGGTCTATAGAAGCACCCGGTACGCCGTCAATCACATAAAATGGCTGCTGTGCCGCACCCTCGCGTAAGGTAGATGGGCCACGTAAAATTGTGGCGGGTTGTTTGTTTGGGTCGCCGCTTTTGGTAATGTTTAAACCGGCAACTTTACCCTGTAATAACTCTGCGGGCGTAGTTAAAACGCCGGCGTTAAAGTCTTCTGCTTTAACAGAGGTGATGGCGCCGGTTACGTCTCTCTTGCTCGATGTACCGTAGCCAATAACAACAACATCCTTTAGTTGCTTCGCATCAGGCAATAAAGTAACGTTAAGGGTGTTATCCGCACCAACTTTTACCTCTTTTGGCTGGTAGCCAATGTAACTGAATTTTAAAGAAACGATATTGCCCGAAACCGTCAAGGCATAGCTGCCGTTTACATCCGTCATGACGCCGGTATTAGTGCCTGCTATAACTACCGAAACGCCGGGGAGCGGCTGGTTTTTTTCATCGGTAACGTTACCTTTTACGGTACGCGCGGTTTGTGATAACGCCGGCGATACGCTGAATATAATAGCGCAAAGCAGCAGTACCCATTGCCTCGAATGATAGCTTGTACCATTAAAAAAGCGCTGGTAAATTTGTTTCATAAATAAAATGATAATGGGGATGCAGGACTTCTATTAAATTAAATGCAAAGTAAAAGATACTTTATTATCAAAATATCAACCACTCGTTAGTATATTGATATCATTTGCAATTCACGGCTTGTTAAATTCCCAAAAAGCCACGCGCGCTTAACACACCGTTAATAAAAAATTAACGGTGAATGCAGAATATACCTCCGTATTTATAATAACACTTTGATAAAAATTACTTTACATCATTTTTGTAGTATTGCCAGCTAATGTCACACAGGCGTTTATAAGCTTATTGGCTATATCATGTTTAAAAACAACTTTACAAAAACCCCTATTCGGCGTACGCTCTTTTATATAATCCTGTTTGTTGCCGGTCTTTTTATTTGCAACCCTGTATCGGCACAGTCACCCGGCAAAAATCCCTGGGCTATTAAAGACGTTGGTACCCTGCCCCCTATCAGCAGCCTTACGAAAGGTATTTGGCTAAAAGGCGAACTTCATATACACTCCAGCCACAGTAAAGAATCTTCCAATAATTCAGTTGAAAAGATCTTAGCGTTCGCACAATCTGTTGGAATGGGCTTTATTTGTATTACTGATCATGATAACCATGTGGATGGCGATGTTGCGCATAACACCTGGACCGATCCGGAATTTAAATCAGATTCTGTGCTGTTATTATATGGTGCAGAATTGACAACCACCCGCGGACATGCCAATGTATTTTCGGCAAAACCCTATAATCATCAGTTGCTTTACAACGTGCGCGACCAACGGGACACCGTAATAGGCAGGATAAAAAGACAACTTGACATTCACCTATCTGCTAATCATCCAAGCGGGAAAGACAATTTTGGATACTCGTACGATTTGGTTAACTCCATAGAGGTGTGGAACTCGGTAGTTTGGAGCAAAAACGCCAACGCCATCATGATTTGGGACGATATGCTATCCTCGGGCCGTAAGCTTACCGGCAGGGGCGGAAGCGACGCGCATCACGGGACCCCGGATTCGCCCGACAAAACAACAGCCAATAGCGGCCAGAGAAACGCCAATTATGTAGGCACCCCAACAACATGGGTTTTTGCTAAAGAGCGCAGCTCGCAGGCGGTGATAGATGCGCTTACAAACGGCCGTGTTTCTATCAGTTCAAACCCGTATGCCCCCCGCGTTGAATTTTACGCTGATATTAACGATGACGGAAAAATGGATATGATGATGGGCGATAATGCTAAAGCGACGGGCAAGCCGGTTACGTTTCGTGTTCAGCTTACCGGGGCGCACATTCCAGAAGGTACGTTTACCATCACCGTAATTAAGGATGGCGGCAAATTCGGCACTTTTGAAACCAGCGGAAAAATACCGATGATACAGTTTACAGATACCCCAAAAATACTTGGGCGCACTTATTACCGCGTAACGGTGGAAGGCCCGGGCACGCCTTATCCCCAGGTTCCGGGAGCGATGACCGTAAATGGCAATATGGTAGGATTATCAAACCCAATATACTTCAATTTCGATCCGAATTTTTAAAGTGTAACGTGTAAAAACCTATGCCTTAAGGTGAATCTGCCTCGCAGCCTCCTCATCCTTTCTATACAGAATAGTTGATAGCACTTAAGAAGCGACTTATTTAAGGGAAAGTTCTCATACTCCGTTTTTTTTTAATAAAAAATGATGATACGTGTCATCCTGATCTTGAAAATCCGCTCCAATTTCATCGACGGTAGTGATAGGGTTTCTATTTTCAGGCAGGATTCGTATGTGTAAATATTGAAGATCTATTTATGGAATGCGTAATATAAGATCCCGGTAAGAAGTTTGTTGGTTAAAAAGCATTGCCTGGCACTGATAATATCACCCCCTTTTACGCCCCGTTCGCAGGAGTTGCTGGTAATATTTTTTTATCAATAGCATCCCCAGCCCCTTATCCTGGTTGGTTACTAAAAAAAGCCGGACATGCTTTGTTTCAATTAAGCACTCTTTAACCCATAAGAGATGACTTGCATAGGGAATTTCGGCGCTGTCCCCCATCCCCTTCCGAGCTTCAGGACGATTATGTAATTTTCTTTAGCAATAAAAAAACGTACTAAAACACACGGAAACTGTTAGACCTATGTTAAACCCAATAAAAAAGGACTCAGATTTTTCAATCATAAGTCCTTAACTTTCAAGTCGGGATGAGAAGATTCGAACTTCCGACCTCCAGCACCCCATGCTGGCGCGATACCGGGCTACGCTACATCCCGAACTTTTTAAAACATTTGCTGTGTTGCCGATGGCTTATCAGCTTCCCGAACAAATGGATTGCAAATATAAGAATGTGTTTAAATTTGCCAATACATTCTGTTCATCATATTTCGTTATCTTTAAATAATCGTTACCTGTTCCATGGCATCAACTAAGTTTATCCGCTTTGCTTTCGCGGCCTTAATGGCCTTACCGCTGTTCATCTTTTCCTGCAATGATACGCCCACCATCCACAAATTGTGGAAGTACAAAAAGACCGAAGCACTGAAACCCGCAGCAAAAGACACCACCATGCATCGCGATAGCATAGACCCGGGCTCTTTCGACCTGCGCAACAGCACCGTCCTGGTAAATACAATAACTCGCCCCGAGCCGAAGAGTTTTACCGTGCCCTATCAGATAGAAGACAGCCTGATCGTAGTAAACCCGGATACCCGCATGCGGCATACGTTCAAGATAGCGAGCCTATCGGAAACCGAGCTAACGCTGATCCCGCAAAACGAGCGTGGTGGTGCTGTTGCCCTTATATTTGAGGCTGCCGAAGAGGAATAAAATGCCTGATTGTAATAAAAACGGCGCAGTGTATTAAAATAAGCCTTATTTTCGTTTATCCTGCATAAGTGTAGCTTAGCCACATTGTATATGACCCCCAACGAGAATTACGGTGTGCTGATTGATAAGATCGACACATTTATACGTAAATACCATTATAACAACCTGCTGCGCGGGCTGATATTTTTGGGCGCGGGTTTGTTTTCGGCTTATGTGGTTATTGCCCTGGGCGAATATTTCGGCAACTTCAGCAGTACGCTACGCACCATCCTTTTCTACTTTTTTATTGTACTCAACTTGTCACTGGCCTGTTGGCTGGTGCTGCCGCCCTTACTGGCCCGCCTGCAATTGGGCAAAACGCTTACGCACCAGCAAGCTGCGGAAATTATAGGCAAGCATTTCAACGATGTAAACGATAAGCTGCTGAACACCCTGCAGCTAAAGAAACAGGCCCTGGAAAACGCCGAACACCGCGACCTGATAGAAGCCAGCATCAACCAAAAGATAGAAACGCTGAAGCCGGTTAGCTTTCCATCTGCCGTAAACATCCGCGAGAACAATAAGTACCTTAAGTACATAATCCCGCCGGCGGCCATTATCTGCATCCTCGCTTTCGCGGCACCATCTATACTTACAGAAAGTACCCGGAGGCTCATCCGCCATAACGAATATTTTGCGCCGGTTGCCCCATTCCAGTTCGAGGTGATGAACAAGAGCCTCTTGGCCATACAAGGCGAAGATTTTAAGCTGGAACTAAAGCTATCCGGCGATAAACTCCCTGCCGATGTTTATATAGAAACGGCCAGCAACACTTTTAAGCTGGATAAAGAGAACATCAGCCGTTTTCACTACCTGTTCAGCAATTTACAGCAGAGCACCTCTTTCCGCTTATCGGGTAATGGCTTTAAATCGGCCCTTTATAACATAACGGTAAGCCTTAAACCTGTTTTGCTACATTTTGATGCGGAACTGAGCTACCCGGCATACTTGCACAAAAAGAACGAGACCATCCCCAACGCCGGCGACCTTACATTGCCCGCAGGCACGGTGGTAAACTGGGCTTTCCATACGCAAAACGCAACGCAGCTGCTTTTCAGGCTTAATAACGCTGCCTTTAACATCTCTCAATCGGCCCCCGGACTGTTCCAGCATCGCGAACGCATACTCAAAAACACCACGTATGCTGTAAGCCCCCTTAACAATACGGTTACACGCAGCGATTCGGCCGGTTATCGAATCAGCGTAGTTGCCGATGAAGCACCCGCGATAGAGGTACAGGAAAAACCCGACAGCGTCAGCCTGAAAGCCTTCTACTTCAACGGGAAGATACAGGATGACCACGGGTTTTCTTCGCTTACGTTCCATTATAAAATCGGCGAAAAGGGCGCAGAAAAATCGTTCACGAAAACGGTTAAAGCAGATTTATCTGCAACACAAAGCGGCTTTTTCCATTTCTGGGATTTGAAAAGCACCGGCATAAAACCCGGCGATCAGGTTACCTATTATTTCGAAGTGGCAGATAACGACGGCGTTAATGGCCCAAAAACAACCCGCTCGCCCGAACACGTTTTATCAGTGCCCGATGCTGCCGCGTTGGCAGAGCAATTGGATGCCGGCTCGCAGGCCCTGAAAGACAAAATGGCATCGGCAGCCAAATTGGCCATGCAGATAGAGAAAGACGCACAGAAACTGAACCAGGCTCTACTGGATAAAAACACCCTGAGCTTCGACGATAAAAAGCAGGTGGAGCAATTACTGCAAAAACGCAAGGATCTGGAAGAGTTGCTGAAAGATATACAAGCCGACAACAAAAAGAACCTGTATAACCGCAAAGAGGGCCTCAAGCAAACTAACGAGCTGCTGGAAAAGCAAAGGCAAATCGAAGACTTGTTCAACAACGTGCTCGACGATAAAACCCGTGATATGCTGGAGAAGCTGCAGCAACTGCTTAACGAGGACCAAAAAGACTCTACCCGCGACGAGCTTGGCAAAATGCAGCAGGACAATAAATCGCTAAAGAAAGAGCTCGACCGCATGCTGGATCTTTATAAAAAGCTCGATTTTGAACAGAAACTCAACACAGTGATAAACCAATTGGAGGATCTATCTAAGGAACAGCAGGGATTGGCAGATAAAGCACAGGATGAGAGCCTGATACAAACCAACCTGCAAAAACAGGATAAACTTAACCAGCAGTTCCAGCAGATAAAAAAGGCGCTTGACGATTTGCAGAAAACCAACGATGCCAACGGTAAAAAGGAAAACTTCGATAACCCGGAGGAAGAGAAAAAATCGATAGACGAGCAAATGGGCCAGGGCAGCGAAAACCTTAAAAAGAATAACCGCAAGCAAGCCGCCAAAGCACAGCAATCTGCAGCGCAGCAGATGAAAGATTTAGCCAAAAAAATGCAGCAGGAAGAGGAGGAAGGCGAGGACAGCCAAAGCGCTGTGGATGCCCGGCAACTGCGCGAGTTGCTTAAATCGTTGGTGAACAGCTCATTCGGGCAGGAAAAACTGATGCAGCAATTCCGCGGCATGAGCCCGACCGACCCTAACTACACCAAGCTTGCGCAAAGCCAAAAAGACATCAGAGATAACCTGAAAACTGCCGAGGATAGTCTGTATGCCATAAGCCGCCGGGTACCGCAGATACAGTCGACTGTGAATAAGGAGGTTACAGCCATTAACTCCATGATAGATCAGGCACTGGAAAAGCTGGGCGACCGCCGCACCGCCGAAGCCATACGAAGCCAGCAATTCGCCATGACATCTATGAACAACCTGGCACTGTTGCTAAGCGAGGCATTAGATCAACTACAAAAGCAGATGAACAAGGGCGGCAAGGGCAAAAGCGGGCAACCATCGTTATCGCAGCTAAGCAAAATGCAGCAGCAGCTTAACCAAAACATGCAAAAAGCCCGCGACCAAATGCAGCAGCAGGGCCAGCAACAAGGTAAAAAAGGGCAGGGACAAGGCCAGGGAATGAGCGAGCAACTGGCCCGCATGGCCCGCGAGCAGCAGTTCATAAGGCAAAGCCTGCAGCAGCTAAACCAGCAAAATAATAAGGATGTTAGCGGTAAACCGGGCAATTTGGATAAAATTGCAAAAGAAATGGAACAAACTGAGATTGATCTCGTAAACAGGAAAATTACCGATGAAGCACTAAAGCGGCAACAACAGATACAAACCCGCCTGCTGGAGGCCGACAAAGCCGAACAGCAACGCGATCAGGACCCAAAAAGGGAGGCCCGTGCCGCTACCGACATGCCCCCCGGATACATAAAAGCTCTGCAAGATTACGAGCGGATAAAAACAAAGCAAACAGAGCAGCTGAAAACTGTTCCATCGGCACTAAATTTGTATTACAGGCAAAAAATAAAACTATACTTTGATCAACTTAATGCTAAATGACATGGAGCAGCCAAACGTTCAGGCGGGGCAATTATATACATTGCAGCTTCCATCTAAGTACGAAAGCATAACGCAGCTGGAGGCTTTGATAGAGGAAATTGCTGATAAATACCGCGTTAGCGACGATACCTTTGCCAACATGATGACCTGTTTAAACGAGGCTGTGGTGAACGCTATTGTACACGGCAACAAGCTCGACGAAAGCAAGACCGTTATAGTAAATGCCGATGTAGAACCCAAACGCGTAATATGGACAGTTACCGACCGGGGAAACGGGTTTGATTATAACACCCTGGCGGACCCAACAGCGCCTGACAGGCTTGAAGAGCTTACAGGCCGAGGCGTATTCATCCTGAAACATCTTGCCGATCAATGCATATTCAACGCCAAAGGCAACGAGGTGGAACTACACTTTAAAATATAATGCCTGCCATAAATTTCTTTGAAGAGGGCATCAGCTATAAGCTAAAAAACAAAACCGCTGTACGTAAATGGATTACCGAAACCGTTGTGGCAGAGGGCTATAAGCTTGATGAGCTTACCTATATTTTCTGCACAGACGAGTACCTGCTACAGATAAACCAGCAATATCTTGATCATGATACCTACACCGATATTATCACCTTCGATAACTCCGAAGAGGATGGCGTAATAGTCGGAGACATTTTTATTTCGATAGAACGGATAAAGGAAAACGCCACCAAATTTTCGGTAACTGAAGCACGGGAACTGCACCGGGTAATGATACACGGAGCCCTGCATTTATTGGGCTACAAGGATAAATCTGCCGCCGACAAGAAAAAAATGACATTAAAAGAAGACCAATATTTGGGTACACGCAGCTTTTAATGCTACTTTTACCTGTAAATTAGTCATATCCAATTTTTTAACCAATGAAAACACTTGCATTAATACTTACGCTGATGTTCGTAACGTCGGCTCCCTCATCTGTTTATGATTTCAAACTGAAAACCATCGACGGGAAAAAATTCTCGCTGGCTAAGTACAAAGGCAAAAAGGTGCTTATCGTAAACACCGCCTCAAAATGTGGTTATACTAAACAATATGCTGATTTACAGAAACTTGCCGATCAGTACAAAGACAAACTGGTAGTAGTAGGTTTCCCTGCGAACAACTTTGGCGGGCAGGAACCAGGCACCAACCAGGATATCAAGGCTTTTTGCCACGATAACTTCGCGGTTACTTTCCCTATGAGCGGCAAGGTGAGCGTTTTAGGTTTGGATATCGACCCATTGTTCCAATACCTGACAACCGCCGATAACCCCGATTTTAAAGGCGATATCAAGTGGAACTTCGAGAAATTTTTGATTGACGAGAACGGCAAGCTGATACACCGCTACCGCTCTGCTGTAACCCCGTTAGACCCACAGATTACCAGCGCTTTATAATACTCAACGCTGTATTTATAAACGAAAAGAGGGGCAAATTGCCCCTCTTTTCGTTTAGGCAGAAATCCGGGAAAATCTTTAAAAATCCGAGGATTTCTTAAAAAACCGGTGTTAATTCTGCTTTGCCCCGGCTTTTTTCTTCGCGTCTAAAAGATCTTCTTTGGCCTTGCGAATCGAGTCTTGTTTTGCCTTGGCGGCCTTCTCTTTTTTCTTGAAGAAACCCCTCAGCAGGAAGTTATGCTGTGCAGCCTTAAGGTCTTCGTTGAGGGTGGCAGTGGTGGCGTGAACACCTTTCATGGTGGTTTGGGCCTGGCGCACGGTGCCCTCCAGATCGCGGGCTATTTTATCGTTGTTCAGCAGGCGGCCAATGCTGCCCTTGCCGTTGTTTACTTTTGCTACTATATCCGCCAGGTTGCTGGTGAGTACTTCGGCGTTATCGGCTACCCGGACCAGTTTGTTGAAAACCCTGTCAACATCCATCGGGTTTACCGAGGCCAGCTCATTACCTTCGCCAACTTCTTCGGTGCTGTTTACGCCGCCGGGGGCAATCACTACCAGTTTATCGCCCATCAGCCCGTCGCTACCGATGCTCATCCTGGAGTCTTTTTTGATGAATTTCTTTACCGATTTATTCAGGCTAAGGTCAACCCTTACCGAGCTATCCGTAACGATGTTGATGCTCTCTACTACACCTACATTGATGCCGGCAAAACGCACGTTATTGCCTACGGTAAGGCCGTTTACGTTCTTAAACGTGCCATATACACTGAACGTAGAGTTGAACAGGCTTTTTTGATTGCCGATGAAGAATACTGCCAACAGCAGTATCACGAAGCCTATTATGGTGAATACGCCTATCTTTATTTTTTGTGATGATGTGGTTCTCATGTTGTTTCGTTAAAAAATGACCTTACCAGTTCGTCGTCCGAGTTATGCAGCTCGTCGAACGTGCCCTCGGCTATATATTCGCCATCGTTCATGATCACCAAGCGGTCGCCGGTTATTTTGGCGCATTCCATATCGTGGGTAATGATGATTGACGTCGTTTTGTATTTCTGTTGCATGTTGAGTATCAGCTCGCTTATCTCGCGCGAGGTGATGGGGTCTAAGCCGGTGGTAGGCTCGTCATAAAGCATTATTTCGGGCTTTACGATCATGGTACGCGCCAGACCTACGCGCTTGCGCATGCCGCCGGAGAGGTCTGATGGCATTTTATCAATCGCGTCGAGCAATCCTACGCCATCCAGCACCTCTTCTATCCGTTGGTCTATCTCTGCCTTGTCCTTCATTTTTAAAACCCTTGTAAGCGGGAATTCGAGGTTTTCGCGCACGGTCATCGAATCGTACAAAGCCCCGCTTTGGAACAGGAAACCTACCCGGGTACGTAGTTTTTTTAACTGTCGTTCGCTCATTTTGGCAACTTCATCGCCAAATACCTTTACTGTGCCTTCATCAGGATTTAGAAGCCCCACGAGGCACTGTATGGTTACCGATTTTCCCTGCCCCGATTTGCCCAGCACTACCACGTTCTCGCCCCGTTTTACCCGCAGGCTTAAATCGCTCAGTACCACATTATCGCCGAATGATTTGGAAATGTGCGCGATATCTACCACCACCTCGTCGGGGTTGTGCTTTGGTGCGTTGTTGCTTTGTATCTGCTCTGCCATGTTACCTGTAAAATAAAATACTGGTGATCTGTACGGCAATGGCATCTATCACGAATATCCACAGCGAGGCCGTAACCACAGCCGAATTGGCGGCCAGGCCAACGCTTTCGGTGCCTTTATTGGAGTGGAAACCTTTATAACAGCCTACAAAACCTATCGCGAAGCCAAAAAACACGGTTTTTACCATGGCGGGTAAAAAGTCGATGAATTCCAGGGAGGAGATACATTTATGGAAATAAAGCGAAAAGCTGATATCGTCTGTAAAGTTTAAGGCGAGAAACCCGCCAAATAAACCTATCACATCGCCCATCAGGGTCAGGATCGGCACCATAATACTGGTGGCCAGTATGCGGGTAACCACCAGGTACTGCATGGGGTTGGCGCCCGATACCTCCATGGCGTCTATCTGCTCGGTAACTTTCATACTGCCCAGCTCGGCACCAATACTGGATGCGATTTTACCCGCACAGATAATGGCGGTAATTACAGGCCCCATTTCGCGGATGAAGGATACAGCAAGCGTTTTCGGCAACATGCTTTCGGCACCCATATCAACCATAGAGGGTCGCAACTGCAGTATGAGCACCAGGCCCATGATAAATGAAGTGAGGCCCACCAGCATGAACGATTTGTAGCCAATTTCGTAGCATTGGCGCACAAATTCCTCCCACTCAAAGCCCCCCGTGAAAATATTGCGGACGAAACGGCTGAAGAAAACGCCCTGTTCGCCAACGCTTTCCATCCATTTTTTGTATCCTGTTAATGCCTGTCCTTCCATAAAATCCTAACTGCTTGCCAGTTATAAACAATCTGTTTGGTAAAAGTTTGCATAGCCGGTTGATTTAATTAGAAGTTAAAAGAAAGCAATGTCGGGGGCAAATTGGTATTATAAATGGTTAGATGGATAACGCATGGTGAGTGGATTTGTTTAGGGGGCCTAAACAGGGGATGTGTTTATCATAAATAATTGATTATTAAGTATATATGATAGCATTAAAAAAAGAGGTCATGTTGAATCTATTTCAATACCCCATCATAAAAGTAGCCAGTATGCTAAACGGTCATCCATGTCGCATACCTGTCCTGTGGGGTCCTGAAACAAGTTCAGGATGACGTTTGTGGTTATTCCGAACACCGAATGTTTAACCTATTAAATTATCTGAACTCGAATTTGGGGGAATTTTAAGAATTCATAGAATAAACTCCTTCATTCTGCACATTCATAAAATTCCTTTAAATTCGAGTTCAGACAAAAAAGCTTATTTCTCACAGTAGCCCCCATCTTTACACGCTAAAAACATACCCTTTATATCCACTATTTTATTTATGCTTATTTTTGCGGTTTAAACTGGCCATCAATGGGATATAAGGCAATTATAGTGGGCGCAAGCGGGCTTATAGGCAGTAAATTGCTTACCGAGCTGCTTAACCATGCCGAATACGACGAAGTATTGGTACTGGTGCGCAAAGAGTTACCTGTTCAACATAAAAAACTGGTGCAATTGGTGATTGACTTCAACGAGTTGCCTAAATACGCCGCATCGATAACCGGGCACGCTGTTTTCAGCTGCCTGGGTACCACCAAAGCCAATACGCCTGATGTAGCCCAGTACCGGAAAATAGACCACGATTATCCGCTGGAGATTGCCCGCATGGCAAAGGCAAACGGGATAAAACAGTTTCACGTGGTTTCGGCTATTGGTGCCAACGCTCAATCATCAACCTTTTACTTAAAACTAAAAGGCGAGCTGGAAGAGAGCCTTAAAACCATCGGCATAGAATGCCTGCATATCTACCAACCCTCCATGCTATATGGCGGCAGGGAAGAAAAGCGTGCCTTCGAGAAAGTTCTTATCGGGATTTTTAAGGTGGTCGATTATCTGCTCATCGGCAGCCTCAGGAAATACCGCAGCATTGATGGTGCCGCCGTTGCACATGCCATGTACAAAAATTCGCTGGCAGGCAAGCCGGGCACACATACCTACACATTCGATAACATAATAAACGCTTAGTGAGTACATACATTTCGGCCGAGAATTTGGGCCATTCTTTTCATGATAACTGGTTATTCAAAAACCTTACCATCGGCATCAACCGCGGGCGCAGAGTTGCGTTGGTGGGTGTAAACGGTGCGGGTAAAACTACCTTATTAAAAATACTATCCGGTTCGCTTAAACCTACCGAAGGTAAAGTGGCGCAAGCACGCGACTTAAACGTAGGCTACCTGGAGCAGGACCCTTTCTTCAAGAACGCCGTTACCATCAGCGATTACATCTTCCATTCAGATAATATCCAGCAGCAGCTTATCCGCCGCTACGAGGAGTTGTTAGAGAACGACCCGGATAACATGAAGGAGATGGATAAGATAATGGAGGAGATGAGCGAGATTGATGCATGGGATTACGAGTACAAAATAAAAACCATTTTGGGCCGCCTGGATATCCACCACCTCAATCAGCATATCAGCACACTATCAGGCGGGCAGAAGAAACGTTTGGCACTGGCCAGACTGCTCATAGAAGACCCGGAAATATACATTTTAGATGAGCCTACCAATCACCTGGATATCGACACGATAGAATGGCTGGAGAAACTGCTTACCGAGGGCAGCAAAACCATACTGATGGTTACGCACGACAGGTACTTTTTAGATAACGTGTGCAACGAGATATTAGAGATAGACAAAGGCAAAATAATCCCCTACTTTGGTAACTACGGTTACTATTTGGAGAAGAAGGCCGAACGCGAAGCATCCGACGAAGCATCCTTCCAGAAGAACTCCAATCTTTTAAGAAAGGAATTGGAGTGGATGCGCCGCCAGCCTAAGGCAAGGGGCACCAAATCAAAATCGCGCATCGACGCGTTTTACGATTTGGAGGACAAAACCAAGAATAACGGACCAAAGCAAAACGTTGAACTGACCGTGAAGATTGCGCGCCAGGGTAACAAGATAATGGAGATGCACCATGTTACCAAAGGTTTCAATGGCAACACATACGTGCAGGATTTTAGTTACGTATTTAAAAAAGGCGATCGCATTGGTTTAGCAGGAAAGAACGGCAGCGGAAAATCAACCCTGTTGAACATGATCACCGGCGGCCTGCAACCGGATAAAGGCGAAATAATAAAAGGCGAAACAACGGTATTAGGCTACTTTAACCAGGCCGGGCTTTCCTTTAAGGAAGATGAGCGCGTAATAGACATCGTAAAGAATGTTGCCGAGTTTATCACCATGGCCGATGGTAAGATGATATCTGCTTCGGCATTGCTCACGCTGTTCCTCTTCCCCCCTGCCAAACAATACGGCATGGTATCCAAGTTGAGCGGTGGCGAAAAGAAAAGGCTACACCTGATGAGCATCCTGATAAGGAACCCCAACTTCCTGATACTGGATGAGCCAACCAACGATTTAGATATAGATACGCTGAACGTATTGGAAGAGTTTTTGACCACCTACCCCGGCATCCTCATGATCGTATCGCACGACAGGTACCTGTTAGATAAGATGGCCGAACAGCTGTTTATTATGGAAGGCAACGGGCAGGTAAGGATATATAATGGCAACTATTCTTCGTTCCGTATAGAGCAGGAGGAGGCTAAACAAAGTAATAAAAAACCTGCCGCTATTGCACCTGTACAAGTAGAAGCACCTAAGAAAGCCAAGCTAAGTTTTAAGGAAGAAAAGGAATACGAGGGTTTAGAAAAAGAGATAAGCGATATTGAAAATAAGCTAAAGGAAACTACCGAAGAGTTAAATACCATCAATGTCGACGCTAAGAAATTACAGCAATTAACAGATAAGATTGCTTATTTAAACAAGCAATTGGATGCGAAAAGTATGCGTTGGATTGAACTATCAGAACTAAAAGAAGCGTAATGGATTTATCCAACTTTATGGTACAAGTGAAGCTGTCCGATATCATCGCTTCCACAGGAGTAATTATATTATTAGCAGCGTTCCTGCTGAATTTATATAAGAAACTACCCTCGCATAGTAGATGGTATAGCGGGATGAACTTCATTGGAGCAGGCTTATGCGGGCTATCCTCGTACATGATCAGCTTCTACCCTTTTGTGGTTTTAGAGAGCATTTGGGCACTTTTTGCCCTTTATTCGTTCATTGTTCCACGTGGAACATCGATTAACGAAGTAAAATAACGTTCCACGTGGAACGTTTTGATTAATGATAAACATTGTTCCACGTGGAACATGGAGGTTATATGTTTAAGAAATATAATGTAATTGTAGTTGGTGCCGGACATGCAGGCTGTGAAGCTGCTGCTGCTGCTGCCAACCTTGGTTCGTCGGTTTTGCTGATAACCATGAACATGGGAACCATTGCACAAATGAGTTGTAACCCCGCTATGGGCGGTGTTGCCAAGGGACAAATTGTCCGGGAGATAGATGCTTTAGGCGGATATTCGGGTATCATAACTGATAAAACTTCCCTCCAATTTAGGATGCTCAACCTAAGCAAAGGCCCTGCCATGTGGAGCCCAAGGGCGCAAAGTGATCGTGCACGTTTCGCTGAAGAATGGCGAATTGCTTTAGAGAAGACACCCAATGTTGACTTTTGGCAGGATACCGTTACCTCACTTTTGGTGAAAGGGAATACCATCGCAGGGGTTAAAACATCTATCGGAGTTGAGATAGAAGCCGACGCTGTCGTGCTTACCAATGGTACATTTTTGAACGGCGTTATCCATATTGGAGAGAAGAAATTCGGTGGCGGCCGTTCGGGTGAGAAGGCTGCGACAGGTTTAACCGAGCAATTAATCACCCTCGGCTTTGACTCCGGTAGGATGAAAACAGGTACCCCTCCCCGCGTAGATGGACGCAGTTTAAACTATTCGTTGATGGAAGAACAATGGGGCGATGAAGAACGTGGCCGCTTTTCTTACACCGATGTAAAGCTTGCCACCGACCAACGTTGCTGCTGGATAACCTACACCAACCCCGAAGTGCATGAGACTTTGAAAGAAGGCTTCGAACGTTCGCCCATGTTTACCGGCAGGATTAAAGGTTTAGGTCCGCGTTACTGTCCATCTATAGAAGATAAGATTAACCGTTTTGCGGAGCGAGACCGCCACCAAATATTCGTAGAACCGGAAGGCTGGAACACCTGCGAGATATATGTAAACGGTTTCTCAACCTCCCTACCCGAGGATGTACAATACAAAGCATTAACTAAAATACCCGGCTTCGAAACGGCTAAAATGTTCCGTCCGGGTTATGCCATCGAGTACGATTACTTCCCACCTACCCAGTTGGGCCTGACTTTAGAGACCAAATTGATCAGCAACCTGTACTTCGCAGGCCAGATAAACGGCACTACCGGTTACGAAGAAGCGGCATCGCAGGGCTTTATTGCAGGCATCAACGCACATCAAAAAATAAACGACAAGCACGAACTGATACTGAAAAGGTCGGAATCGTACATCGGCGTTTTGATAGACGACCTGGTAACTAAAGGTACCGAAGAGCCTTACCGCATGTTTACTTCCCGGGCGGAGCATCGTTTGCTGCTGCGCCAGGATAATGCTGATATACGCCTTAGCCCAATGGGCCACGACCTGGGCCTGATAAGCGATGAGCGCCTGGATAAGGTAAACGCCAAAATTAAAAACTCCGATGAGCTGGTTGCTTTTACCCGCAGCAAGAGCATCGACCCTACTGCTGTAAATAACCTGCTGGAGCAAGTGGGTACCAGCCCGATAAACCAAAGCGTCAAATTATTCACGCTGCTTACACGGCCACAAATCGGTTTCAAAGAACTGAACAACATCGACCCTACTCTGCAGGATAAACTCTCGGCCCTCGATAAAGAAACTATCGAGCAGGCTGAAATAAAAATCAAATACGAGAGTTACTTTATCAAGGAAATGGAAATCGTAGAAAAGATGAAGAAAATGGAAGACCGGGAGATCAATCCGGAATTCGATTACAGCCAACTGGTTTCACTTTCTAAAGAAGCGCGCGAAAAATTGAAACGCATAAAACCGCGCACTTTGGGCCAGGCATCGCGCATTTCGGGTGTTTCACCGTCGGATGTGTCGGTTTTGATGGTTCACGTGTCGAGGTAGATTATAATTATCTGTAAATCAATTAATTATAAAATATCGTTTATATCGAATTATTTTAAATTTTTAATATCAGGGTTCATCAAAATATAAAAGTGGCTTATAGGGCAAAAAAAGTATGTTAAATCAAAAACCGATTTTTTCAAACCGATTTTTCTTCATTTTACTGCCGATTTTGGCGCTTTGGGGCTGCGCGGCGCAGCAAAAACCGCAAGGAGGTCCACGCGACCTTACCCCGCCAAAAATATTGCTGGCAACGCCCGAAAATCAAACCCGAAATTTTAAGGCCAAACAAATCCAGATAGATTTTGACGAGTACTTCCGCCTGACCAACCAATACCAGGAAATCAGCATTACGCCTTTCATGGAAAAGCAGCCGGAGTACAAAATCAGTAAAAAAAGTTTGGTGATAGATTTTAAAGATTCACTTTTAAAAAACACTACTTACGTCATCAACTTTGGCAAAGCCGTTGCCGATGTAAACGAGGGTAACGTGCTTAAGAATTTCACCTACGTTTTTTCGACCGGCAGCCATATCGATTCGCTCAGCCTTTCGGGCAACGTCATCAACTCTACTACGGGCCTAAAAGAAAAAGATGCATTGGTTTTCCTTTTTCCGGTTAGCCAGGATTCCCTCCTCTTCGGCAAAAAGAAACCGACGATATTTACCACCACGGATACTGCGGGTAATTTCTCGCTCAACAACCTCCGCGAAGACACCTATCGCCTGTACGCCATGAAGCAACCCAGCCCGGACAAGGTTTTTAAACCCGAGGCCGACCTGATTGGTTTTTCCACAAAATCGATAGTTGTAGATAAAGACAGTTCTAACATCGTCCTCAAATTATTCAAACAGGTACCCGACAATTTCCGGGTCGCCGAAAAGCATTTTATGCCGGATGGCAAGTACTCGATGGTATTCAATAAGCCTTTAGAAAAGCCATCCTTAAAAATATTATACCCTCCTGCGTTGGATAAAGAAAAAATAGCAGAGTTTTCAAAAACCAAGGATACCGCCATAGTGTACATGCGAAACATGGCTTTCGACTCGGTGAGTATTGCCATACTGGATAATAACAAACCTGTAGATACAGTTTACCAGCTTAAAAGCAAAAATGAAAAGTTCGAGCGCAATCTGTTATTTTCATTTGGCACCAACCGGGATAATAAATTGAAGCCGGGCACTGATTTATCACTCATAGCCAACTTCCCGTTGGAAAGTTATGACCTGGCCAATATTGCTTTGCTGGAAGATTCTGTAGCAGTAAACAACTTTACCCTGCAGAAGGATACCACCAACCTGAGGCGATACACCATGAAATACCGTTGGCGCGCAAATTCAAAATATCAACTCAACCTTCTGGAGGGCGCTTTTACCGATATATATGGCGACAAGAGCAAACGCAGCGGAAAACCATTTACCATAGACAAGCCGGAAAACTACAGCCAACTGACCTTAAAAGTGAGCGTACCTGCCGACACCGGTAAAATGTATATCGTAGAATTATTGGACGATATAAAAACGGTAGTGCGAAGGGATATCGTCACCAAAAACACATCGCTTTTATATAAGAATTTCTTTACCTCTAAATACACCGTAAGGGTGGTGTACGATGCCAATAAGAACGGACATTGGGACAGCGGTAACGTGAAACGCCGGGCGCAGCCGGAGGTAATATGGGTAAGCCCTAAGGAAATAGTGCTGCGTGCAAACTGGGAGGCAGAAGAGCCATTAGATATCCCAAAGGAACAAACTAATCCATAAACCAGCCGGAATACATGATATAGTTTTGCGGCAGTTTATCTAACAAAGCCCTTTGCCCATCGGTGAGGGGCTTTATTTTTTTAGCGGGCACTCCGGCATATAAATAACCCGATTCGCAAACGGTGTTCTCCAACACTACAGAACCTGCCGCTATGATGACATATTCCTCCACCACGGCATCATCCATTACAATTGCGCCCATGCCTATCAAAACGTTATTACGCAGCGTACAGCCGTGTACAATGGCGTGATGGCCTATAGATACGTTATCGCCAATGTTTGTAGGTGCTTTCAAATACGTAGCATGTATGCAGGCACCATCCTGTATATTGGTGTTATTACCTATTTTGATGTAATGCACATCGCCACGGATAACCGCATTGAACCAAACGGAGCAATTATCACCCATTACCACGTCGCCAACAATGGTCGCATTTTCGGCAATGAAGCAATCGGCACCCCACATCGGGCTTTTATCTTTTACTGGGAGTATTAAAGGCATAATGTTTAATGGGTGAATTTTGAATGAGTCAATGAGTGAATGAAAAAATTGTTATGTTTGCCAATAATTAAGCGGGAATAGCTCAGTCGGTAGAGCGTCAGTTTCCCAAACTGAAGGCCGCGGGTTCGAATCCCGTTTTCCGCTCTCTTTAATTAGTTCCTAAACTAATTTTATCTATAGCCTCACGCGCTTCAGCAGGATATTTACTATACTTTGATTTTATTTCCACAAGCTCCTCATCTGAACATTGCTTAAATTTCTCATAATAAAACCTGACCATTTTATCATGTTGCGCGCTTTGCTCTGCCTCGGAGCCCCTCCATAATCGCTTGAATACTTCTCCAATTACATTAAAGTTGATGATGATATAGATCAATAAAAAGAAAGATACTATAGGGCTAATTCCCATAAACTTTGCCGCACTGTACGTATATGTTGTATCGGCATCCGTAAACGAGTATGAATAATTTAGTATGCCAAAAAGCGGGATAAATAAAATAACCAACAAGCCTATTTGGACCTTAGGTAAATTGTACTGCTTTAGTACAGGGCTAACAGTTAAGACCAACAACGCAAAATTTTCATTGATCATAAAAAACTGTTCGGCTATCTGCCAAATAACAAACACGATAAACAACAGGCAAAAAAAGCCAAATAATATCCAATTAGCTGACGCACTCCTTCTCATACTAAAAAACCGTATCTTCCAGTATATCCGCATGCTCAGGATAATCTGTAGTATAATGCAATCCCCTGCTTTCGTGCCTGGCCATGGCCGATTTTACTACCAGGTAACTAACCTGTATTAAATTACGCAGCTCGCAAAGCTTTACCGATACCTTAGTTTGTTTGTAAAAATCCTCTGTTTCTTCATAAAGCAAACGCAATCTGCGCATTGCACGCTCCAACCTAAAGTCCGACCGGACGATACCTACGTAGTCATTCATCAGCTTCTGCATCTCGCGGATGTTGTGCGTAACCAGGATATCTTCGTTGGATAGTTTTACACCATGCTCATTCCAATCCGGGATACCTTCCGGAATCGCAAATTCGGTAAAAGCAACTACTGCGTCAGTATAAATACGATGCGCAAAAACCAATGCTTCTAATAAGGAATTAGAAGCTAACCGGTTAGCGCCATGTAAGCCGGTTGAAGAGCATTCGCCGCAAGCGTACAACTGGCGGATTGAAGACCGCCCGCTATGATCTACCAATACACCACCGCACATATAGTGGCAGGCAGGTGCAACGGGTATCATATCGCGTGTCATATCTATCCCCATCTCCAAACATTTCGCGTAGATATTGGGGAAGTGCTCTAATATATCTTTTTTCTTTTTGTGGGTGATATCGAGGTAAACAAAATCCTCGCCCGATTTCTTTATCTCGGCATCAATGGCACGGGCAACAATATCGCGTGGAGCAAGCGACTTGCGTTCATCATACTCCTGCATAAATTCTTCGCCATTGGTACGCCGCAAAACACCGCCCATGCCGCGTACCGCCTCAGAAATAAGGAAGGATGGATACTCGCCCGGGTTATATAAAGCAGTGGGATGGAACTGAATAAACTCCATATTCCTAACCTTTCCTTTAGCACGATAAACCATGGCAACACCATCACCGGTAGCTATAGTGGGATTGGTAGTTACAGAATAAATATGCCCTGCACCGCCGGAAGCCATCACCGTAACTTTAGACAGTATCTTCTCAACATTATTGGTTTCTGTATTGAAGGCATAAATTCCGTAACACTCTATATTATCAGATGATTTCTTAACCAGCTCGCCTAAATGGTGTTGGGTTATTAAATCCACCGCAAAATAATGCGTCAATATCTCTATGTTGGGCTCGCGATGTATTTCTTCTAATAAGGACCGTTCTATCTCGAAACCCGTAATATCCTTATAATGTAATACCCTAAATTCGGAATGGCCCCCCTCTTTTGCCAGGTCGTAATTACCTTCATTCGTCCGGTCGAAATTGGTGCCATAGGCGATAATTTCGTTTATCCGTTCGGGGCCCTCTTTCACTACGGCCTCAACAACTTCCTTATCGCAGAGGCCATCGCCGGCTATAAGGGTATCGTTTATATGCTTTTCGAAAGAATCTTCTTTTTTATCCACAACCACCGCTACGCCACCCTGGGCATACTTAGTGTTGCTTTCATCTTCATTGGCTTTTGTAACTATCAGTACCTTACCATGCTTTGCAGCCTTTAGTGCAAAACTTAATCCGGCAATGCCCGAACCTACTACCAGGAAATCCACAGTTCTGGTCATGCTATATCTATATATTGTGTAAAATTAGTACTAATGTTAATAAGCGGTATAAAACGTGTTAAATTTGTGTAAGTAAAAAATTAGAAATAACCCGGATAGTTGATAACCCTGTTTTTTATGAAATTTTACGATACTTTTGAGCGATTTGTGAGCAGCTTTCACAATGATACTAACATTTTATACAGCAAGTAAATATTAACATTTAAGTTTTTAGATTAATATTTGATTGTCACAGAAAGCTAAAAATCAGTAAAATAAAAAATAAAAACACGTTGATAAATGTTAGTAAAAGTTTAGAAATAACTTTTTTACTAAATCGTATCACAATTTCTTAACAATACTAACACCTTAATAACAATAGGTTTTCTTTATATATAAAAAGAACTTATTATTAATTGATTTGTGGAATGGATACCTTCGAAGAAATAAAAATGAATGGTTTTGCCGACGAATACATCGACCCGTCGCTCGACCTGTTTGCCGAAATAGAGAAACTAAAAAAGGAAAAGAATGCTGTTGTGCTGGCCCATTATTACCAGGAAGGAGATATACAGGATATTGCCGATTATATTGGCGATAGTCTTGGCCTTTCGCAACAGGCTGCTAAAACCGATGCTGATATTATCGTTTTTGCCGGTGTGCATTTCATGGCCGAAACAGCTAAGATCCTTTCTCCAAACAAGAAGGTTCTGCTACCGGATCTGAAGGCAGGATGCTCTTTGGCCGACAGCTGCCCACCGCACCTGTTCAAAAAGTTCAAAGAGAATTATCCCGATCACCTGGTGATTACCTACGTGAACTGTACAGCTGAACTGAAGGCCATGAGCGATATTGTTTGTACCAGCAGCAACGCGGTACAAATTGTGGAAAGCCTGCCGAAGGACCAGAAGATAATCTTCGGTCCGGATAAAAACCTTGGGGCATGGGTAGCTAAAAAGACAGGCAGGGATCTGGTGTTATGGAATGGTGCCTGTATGGTACACGAGATTTTCAGCAGGGAAAAAATCACCAAACTGAAAGAGCGCCACCCAAATGCAAAGATACTGGCCCATCCCGAATGCGAGGAAGTGATTCTGCAAATGGCGGATTATATAGGAAGCACCACAGGGATACTGAAATATGCCACCAATAGCCCCGAAACGGAGTTTATTGTGGCCACAGAGGCAGGGATTATACACCAGATGGAAAAAGAGAACCCATCTAAAAAATTTTTTCCGGCTCCGCCGAATAATACCTGCGCCTGCAACGATTGCCCGCATATGAAGCGTAACACGCTGGAAAAGCTATACCTGTGCATGAAGAATGAAATGCCCGAGATAGAAGTGCCCGCCCACATCATCGAGAAGGCAGTTAAACCAATCGAGCGGATGCTGGAGATTTCGGCGAGATTAGGGCTTTAAACCAAAACGTCATTGCGAGGAACGAAGCAATCTCCCGGTATGAAGAGCAGCTATGCAAGGCCGCTTAGCCAACGTAGAGATTGCTTCGTTCCTCGCAATGACGCGGGGGGTAGTGTAATCCTACTATAGATTATCCTTCTTCGTCTCCACCACATCTTGTATGGCTTGTGGCAAAGTACTTAGCAAATTATAGCCGGTAGCCTTTTCTATATCCCGCACGGTTACGCGGTATTGCTTCCAGTCGCTGTTGATAGTATTGATATTGGGTGTATTTACCGCAATAACGCGTGTTGCTGCGGAAACCCTGCTCACGTCACCATCGCCGATAGGCACTATAACCGCAATCTTCCACACATTGGCCGGTACGGTAATATGCCCGTTATTGATGGTAGTAGCGCTTCCACTTTTGCCTGTGCCGCCGGTACCGTAAGCTCCCATGATAATATACACCTCGTTGCCCGCAACCACTTGCGCGCGCAGGTAATTCTCCAAATTGGCCCAGGTTTGCTGGTTGTTATTTGGTGCCTGGGGTATCATGTTAGTCATTAAAAAAGTAGCCGAGTTGGCGTTAGCCGAACTGGTCCTGTCGGCCGACGGGCAGTTATGCCCCCTATCGAACCCCGAATTTTGGTAACTATTACTTTCCACATGATAAAAACTGGCGTCGAGCCCGCTAAAACCTGCAAAATTATCCAGCCTTGGCGATGCGTTGGTAATGTTACTCGCATCCAGATGCCAGCTTACCCAGTTTGGCGTACCCCGTGTGCTGCTGTAAGATTCTACGTAGTACTTCTGGTCTATCAGGTAATCGTTCAGCATTACTACCGTAGGTTGTGCGCCCGATGGGTTGCCGAAGAGCAGGTTGCTGTTATCGCCGCTTTCAGCTTGGGCATCGGTACCCGCAGTTACGCCGCGTTCGGTTGCCGGCGGACTGGTAGTAGTAGTGGTATCTGCACCGCCTGTATCGGTACTGCCGCCAACGATGATGCCGGCATCGCCAATGCCCTTGAAGGTAATGTTATCGATATTGGTGCGTGTAGTGGCTGTACCCACTTTCTTGATCTGGAAACGTACCTTTTTGGTAGTTTCTACCTTGAACGAATCGGTAACCAGGCTGGTGTGGTTTTCAACGATATCAGCACCCAACTGTGTAAAAGTTTTACCGCTATCTACCGACATAAGCAATTGCCAGGTTTGGTCGGCATCGGTGCCATATTTGCCGTGGGTTATGTTGATTTGTTGTATGCCGCTTATATCAAATTTCATGGTGATATCGCCGGCCCGTAGGCGAACAGATTTTGTGCCGTCTTTAAGGTCGGCTGCTAAGTTGCCAACAAGGGCATCGTTAAAGCTCCATATGCCGGTGCTCAATTGTACGTCGGCAATGGCGTAAGCGGTTTTGGTACCGGTTTCGAAACCTTCGGTAATGACGTAAGGCTTAGGCACTACCACCTCTACTGGTGGAGCGGGGTCTACGGTAATACCGCCCCTGTAATCCTTGGCGCAACCGGCTAATAGCAATAGCCCAAAACTTAGATAAATTAGTAACTTTCTGTTTTTCATGTATATATTATTATATAAGCAAAACTATGTCTTGTAAATTAACTTAACATTAAATTGTTTGATGTATGATAAATATTACAATAGAGGCGGAGACTAAGCGGAATGATTTTTTATTGGTAATTTTGTAGTTTGGGATTGCACCGATTTAAATGATTGCACCGATTTTTAATTAGTGTAGAAGCAGGCGTCGGTGTAATCTGTGAAATCAATATTAAATCGGTGTAATCATAGTATATGTTTGAGAACCAGGAACGTACGCATTTAGAAGAATTAGGCGAGTTTGGCCTGATAAGCCATCTTACGAAAAATATAAAGCTTACCCAAAAAAGCACTATCAAAGGCGTTGGCGACGATGCCGCCGTGCTGGATTATCCGGGCAAAAAAGTGCTGGTATCTACCGATATGCTTTTAGAGGGTATCCATTTCGATTTGGCTTACACACCCTTGAAGCACCTGGGCTATAAAGCTATACAGGTAAACCTGAGCGATATTTACGCTATGAATGGTACGGCCAGCCAGGTTACGGTATCGATAGGCATGAGTAGTAAGTTTCCGTTGGAAGCTATTGAAGAATTATACGAAGGTATTTACCTGGCCTGCGATAATTATAATGTGGATTTAATTGGCGGCGACACCACCGCATCAAAGCAGGGCCTGGTAATCAGTGTAACCGTTTTGGGTTATGCCGATGAAAAGGATATCGTGTATCGCAACACCGCCGAAGAAGGCGACCTGATATGCGTGTCGGGCGATTTAGGCGGTGCATATACCGGCCTGCAATTGCTGGAACGCGAGAAATTGGTTTACATAGAAAACCCCAATATTCAGCCGGACCTGGAAGGCAAGGATTACATCGTAGAGCGCCAGCTGAAACCAGAGGCGCGCAAGGATATCATCGATTTGTTGAAAGAATTGGAGGTAAAGCCAACGGCGATGATTGACGTAAGTGATGGTTTAGCTTCGGAGATATTGCACATCTGCAAACAAAGCAACAAAGGCTGTAACCTATATGAAGAAAAAATCCCCATCGACCCGATGACTTACGAAACCGCCCGCGAGTTTGGCCTGGACCCAACAGTTTGCGCACTAAGCGGCGGCGAAGATTACGAACTCCTTTTCACCGTAAAACAGGCAGATTATGATAAGATAAAACACAAGATGGATTTCAGCATCATTGGCTATATTACCGAGCCGAATGCGGGTTGTAACTTGATTACTAAAAGCGGCAATGTACTCCCGCTGAAAGCGCAGGGATGGAACGCGTTTAAAGCAAGCGAGTAATAAGATAAAACTAATTTGTAATTGCGAGCGCAGCGCGGCAACCTCATAGGACATTGAACATAGCAGAGCTAATTTGCATATCCGCTTGTCCTATGAGATTGCCCCGTCGTGCATAACCCAGACAGCTCCTCGCAATGACTAGGTATTTTAACTTTGTTAGTCATACCAACCCTCACTCAAATCTTTCCAATCAGGATTCATAGAAACGATTAACGCGATTTTCTTTTTTCGCGAACCAGCTTTCAATTGTTTTTCTCTCGCTATAGCATCATTTACCCACTGAAATTCTTCAAAATATACCAGCTTGCTACATTGATAGTGGGCTGTGAAACCCGGATTGACTTTTTCTTTATGTTGAAGAACCCTATCTCTTAAATCATTCGTCATTCCTGTATAAAGCACGTTATTGGAGTGATTGGTAACGATGTAAATGTAGTAGTCACGTAATTTAATTTTCATGCCCTGAAATTTTAAAATATGCATCCATGCATAGCGGGCAGGCTGAGGTTGCCGCGCTGCGCTCGCAATGACATAGTGGTGAAACGCACGTGGTTAAATCTACTCCTCCCCAATATATTTCCCATCAATCTGCTTATTGGCCTTTGCCCCTAATTTTTTAATCTTCTCCGCCGTAACCGTTAAATTGCCCCGGCCATCAACCAATTTGTTGAGGGCCTTATCGTAGCTATCCTGGCTTTGTTTAATGTTTTTGCCGATGCCTTCCATATCGCCTACAAAGCCCACGAATTTATCGTACATCTCGCCGCTAAGGCGGGCTATCTCCAATACATTTCGGTTTTGGCGCTCCTGTTTCCAAATGCTGGCGATGGTGCGGAGGGTGGCTAGTAAAGTGCTCGGGCTTACGATTACTACCCGCTTATCCCAGGCATCAGCAAACAAATCAGCATCCAGTTGCACGGCAAAACTGAAGGAGGATTCTATCGGCACAAAAAGCAAAACAAAATCGGGAGAATTTACCTGGTACAGGTCGTGATAGTTTTTGCCGGAGAGGCCATGCACATGCCCGCGGATAGATTCGATGTGTGCTTTGGAAAATAAACGGCGCTCATCTTCGGTTTCGCAATTAACCAACCGCTCATAAGCAATCAGCGATACCTTAGAATCGATTATTAAATGTTTTTCATCCGGGAGGTCTATTATCACATCCGGCTGCAGCCTGTTGCCATCTGCGTGGTTCAGGCTGGCTTGTATGCGGTATTCGCGGTCGCGCACCAGGCCGCTACGCTCTAAAACCTTTTCCAGGATCACTTCGCCCCAGTTGCCCTGCTTTTTATTGTCGCCTTTTAGGGCTTTGGTAAGGTTGGCTGCTTCGGTACTGATGAGTTTGTTAAGGTCAATCAGTTTAGAAATTTCGCCACGTAAAACGTGCCGCTCCGCGGCTTCGGTGCTGTAAACCTTATCTACTTTTGCCTCGAAGGCTTTTATATTTTCTTTAAGCGGGTTGAGTATGGTATCGATGCTCAGTCGGTTCACATCCGTAAACTCCCGCGACTTTTCTTTTAAAAGCTTTTCGGCAATGTTCTCGAACTCCTTTTGGAAATGGCTGCGGGTTTGTTCGATATCGACTTTTTGCTCGGCCAGTTTTTCTTGCTCAGCTTTTAACGATGCACGCATAGAGGCTAAATTTTCATTAGCTTCTGTTAGTTGTGCAGCAGAATAAAAAAGTTGGTCAGCTAGTTTAGCTTTATCTGCATCGAGGCGTTGAACAATGTTTTCTTTTTCGGCAATTGCGCCGGCAACGCGCTGCTCTGCAACCGCCATGGAAATTTTTAATCCCTCGTTCTCTGTTTTTAGCGAAGCATGCTCATCAACAGAAATATACGAGCCCTGCCCTTTCCTGATAAAGAAAAACGCTAACGAAACAATAAACAATACCCCGGCAACACCTAAAACTATTATATCCATTTTGATAAAAAAATTAGCAAAACGAATGTAGTAAATTATAGATTACTAAAGAAAGATAAAAGCAAGGGACTGCTATCTGCAAAAATGCAGGGCGTTTTCGGTAGCTGCTTTATTACCCAGCATCATGGCTTTTTTAAAGTCGGGGCAGGCGGCGGCATCGTTCTTAAGCAGGTGATTGATGAAGCCACGGTTATTATAAGCATCGCCGTTTTTCGGGTTGAGGCTAATTACGCGGCTATAATCATTGATGGCACCCGGGTAATCCTTTAAGTTACGTTTGCAGAATGCGCGGAAAAAGTAAGCTTCAGCATTATTAGGATTAAGCTCCAGGCTTTTATTATAATCTGCCAGCGCATTTTTAAAGTTAGCCGTTTTCAGATAATCGTTGGCGCGGTTGAGGTAAGCCTTGCCGTCGGTTTCGTTATACTTTAGGAAGACCGTGTAATCTGCAATGGCGCTGGCGTATTTACCCAAATTATCAAAAGCAATTGCCCGGTTATAGTAAGCGAGTACATTTTTGGCGTTTAAAAGGATGGCCTGGTTATAATCGGCTACGGCACCGGCATTATCTTTACTGTTTAGTTTTGCATTGCCGCTGCTAAAATAAAGGTCGGCATCAATAGGGCCGATTTTTATGGCCATGGCATAGTCCGCAACGGCTCCTTTTAAATCGCCAATATCCGCTTTTGCCTGTGCCCTGTTTACGTAAGCATCAAAGTTCTTAGGGTCGATGGCAATGGCAGCACTATAATCTGCAATGGCTCCTTTATTATCGCCGGCCTGCTGTTTTATTTGCCCAAGTTCAATATGTGCGTTTTTATAATTGGCATCCAAAGCCAGTGCTTTATCAAAATCGGCCTTGGCAGGGTTGTTTAAACTTAAGTTGGCCAGCCCGCGGTTATAGTAAGCTACAGCGGTGGGTTTTATGGATATAGCTTGGTCATAATCGGCTATCGCACCATCGTAATTTGCTACTACATCTTTTAGGCGGCCCCTGTCTACATAGGCCCTATCGAAATTAATTTTAAGGCTTACAGCTTTGTTAAGGTCAATTAATGCGCCGTTAAAATCCTTAAGCGTTATTTTGGCATGGCCGCGTTCGTAATAATAATCGGCTTCGTTTGGGTAATCGGCAATTTCTTTGGTGTAAAAATCAAGGGCTTTTACGGCTTCTACGCTATCTGCCGCAGTTGTTTTAAGCGTTGCTTTTTGGGCCGAGGCTAGTAATGGTGCGATAAACAGTAAGGCGAATAGTTTTTTCATGCGATATGGTAACAGGAGCGCCTAAAATACCATTTTTATCAGCCTTCCCGGCGTAAAATTTTACGGTTTTGGTCTCAGCGTATCTTTTGGTGCATTGGCAGTACCACCACCATTTCCGCTGGTATCTTTGCCGCCGGCTTCTGTTGGGCTAACCGCATAGCCTGCGCTATCTGCCGGGCCGGAATTACCGATATGCTTTTGGCCCGAATCTGCCTGTGCCCCGCCGGTTTGCCCTATGTTGCCTTTGCAGGCTGTAAAGAAGAGTAGCGCGGCGGCCAGCATAATTACCAAATAAGAAATGACCTGCTTCATGGCGATAGTTTGTGTTCTTAAACAACAATTGGCATATTTACATGTTTTATAAAACCAAAATATACCTACCATGAAATACGCAATCATCCTATTGGCCCTTTTGGGCTGCATTTCAATAAGCTCTTGTTCTAAAAAAGGGGCTGCCGGGCCGGTACCGCACAATATAAAAGTAACGGTTACTGCAACGGCAGCCTTCACCGTTACGTTATCTGCAATAAAAGCCGACGAGACGGTAAGTTCGGCGATCGATACTAAATCTGTAACTACAGGTAGTTATGAATTCACTACCGGCCTGGTGGCTGGCGGCGTGTTGCACGTGGAAATACAGAACTCGGGCACGGGAAATACGGTTTCGTACATTATTACCGACAACAGTACAACCGTAGCGCAAGAATCGGGTAAAGAATTGGGCTCTTTTAGTAAAATAAGCACCGATTACACGGTAAACTAATATCATGAAACAAAAAATCCTCTCGCTTTGAGAGGATTTTTTGTTTTATAATTGCCTTACTTGCAATATTTAGTGAGGTATTCTTCGGCGTCTTTATCACCAAGTTCCAGGCCTTTCTTCCAGTCGATACAGGCTGATGCATCATCTTTAAGCATATGCTCTGCGTATGCGCGATTGGTGAAATAGGTACCATCTTTAGGCTCCAGTTCGATGGCTTTGGAATAATCTAATATCGCTCCTTTGTAATCCTGCAACGAACGTTTGGCCACCCCGCGGTTGTTGTAAGCGTTGGTGTATTTAGGATCTAGTTTTATGGCCTGGTTGTAATCGATGATGGAATTGGCAAAATCATCGAGGTTCAACTTGTTGTTGCCGCGTTTAAAGAAACCATCAGGATCGGTAGGTTCCAGTGCGATGTATTTATCGAAATCCTCCACCGCATCGGCATAATTGCTTTGCGATTCGTGCGCAAGGCCCCTGTTATAAAATGAATTGGCATATTTGGGATCGATGGCAAGGGCTTTGTTGGCATCGTCAATGGCCCCGTCGAAATCCTCGCTTTTGTATTTGGCTATACCACGGTTATTATAGGCATCTAAAAATGTTGGGTCTAATTGTATAGCCCTGTTATAATCTTCTATAGCGGCGGCATAATCCTGCATGTACCGTTTGGCATCACCACGGCTGTAGTAGATATCGCCGTTCTTTGGATCGAGTTGGGCCGCTTTGTCGAATGATTCGATGGCGCCTTTGTAATCTTCCATCAGGTTTTTGGTGAGGCCGGTGTTGAAGTGCGGGCGATAATCTTTAGGATCCAGCTCTATCACTTTATTGAAAAGTTCTATAGCGCCCTTATAATCTTCGAGCCGTTTTTTGCAGATACCCATCTCGTTGTAGAAATCGGGGTCGGTTGGGTCTATGGCTGATCCTTTGCTAAAGTAATCCAGCGCGGTTTTATAATCCTTCTGAATGCGCTTTACCATACCAATGTTGTACAAAGCAGCAGAGCTGTTTGGCTTCAGCAAGAGATAGGCATTATAATCTTTAAGCGCGCCGGCATAATCCTCAAGCGACTGCTTGGTGCGGCCCCTATCCAGCAAGGCTTCTTTATATTTGGGGTTTATCAACAGGGCCTTGTTAAGGTCGGCCAGGGCAAGCTTGTATTTATCCAGGTTAAGGTAGGCGCTGCCTCGTTTGTAGTACGCTACCGAATCGTTGGGTTTTTGGGCGATGATTTTGGTATAATATTTTACCGTGCCTGCATTTTTGATGCTATCGGCATTGGGTGCTTGCGCCTTTGCTAAGATAGGCAGCAGCAGGATGATGAACAGAAGCTTTTTCATGGCTTAATTAATAAGGTTTAAGCCACTAAGATAATTTTTTGCTTTGATTGGTAGATTAAAAACCAATAAAAAATTATCTCGCTTTTTCCACCTTCAGGCCCACGTCGCTTACCTCGTGTAGGGGGTTATCGCGCATGTTTTGCTCTAATTCGAAATGGTACACCCCGGGTGCCGGGAATTTATACGCCGTGCGCAATGGCATTTGATAGCTGTACAAGTTGCCGCTGCCGCTGCCCAGCCACTCGCCATCGGGGTTGGCCAGGGTAAACTCGTAGCGCAGTTTGCTGAGCTTTTTATCGGGAGATGTTTGGTAAAACAAGGCGTAGATGTTAGAATAACGATAGCCGCCCCCAACCCTTAAATTGAGATAAAGGTTATAAGGCACACTGGCATCATCAATGTTCACGTCGTATTTTATCCGGTTACTATACGACCAATTGTGGTTATCTATTTCGGTGCTGGTATCTATAACCGTACCCGCATCTTTGCAACCCTGGGCCGCTAAAATTAGGGCAAAGCATCCTGCCAGCAACAAACTATGCTTCAGTTTCATTTATTCCGGCCTTGCTGGTGGTGGGTTATTGGGGTTACGGTTTGGGCCACGGCGGTTGTTATTGCGCCTGTTGGCGTTATTGCCTTGCGGGCGGTTCCCGTCTTGTGGTTTTTCGCCGTCGGGCCTTGGGCCAGCCTGTGCGCCGCCTTCTCGTTTTGGGCCATTGTTTTGCTGGCGGTTGCCATCGGGCCGCCTGCCGCCATCGGGCCTTGGGCCGGCTTGTGCACCGCCTTCTCGTTGAGGTGCATTTGGCTGACGGTTGCCGCCGTCGGGCCTTGCGCCGGCTTGCTGGGCCTGTCCTTCCGGACGGGGGCCTTTGCCGCGGCTTTTATTTTTGTTCTTGTTTTTATTGTTATTGCGGCGCTCATCCAGGCGGGTAAGGCTATCCTGGCCAACCACATTTTCGTAATCGAGCACTTTTACCGGTATCAATTCTACTTGTACGGCCTCGGTAAGGTCGGCAGGCAAAACGCCATCGCGGTTCATTTGTTGTATTTCTTTTACGCGGGTAATCGGCAGCGGCACCCACGATTCTTCGCGCGGGAAAGCAAACCACATTATTTTTTTAAAGATATCCGTCTTCTGCAAACGGGCGTCGCCTTTTTCGGTCCTAAGCGTGTTTACGTTATCGGGGATGTGCTTAAGCGCATCCATGTAAGTATCCAGCTCGTAATTGAGACAGCACTTCAGTTTGCCGCATTGGCCAGCAAGCTTAAGGGTGTTTAAGGATAAATTTTGGTAGCGCGCAGCAGATGTAGATACGGTTTTAAAATCGGTTAACCAGGTACTGCAGCAAAGTTCACGACCACAACTGCCTATACCGCCAAGGCGGCTTGCTTCCTGGCGCATACCTATCTGGCGCATCTCTATACGTATGCGGAAACTCTCGGCCATTTTCTTGATCAACTCGCGAAAATCTACGCGGCCTTCGGCCGTATAATAAAAGGTGGCTTTGGTTTTATCGCCCTGGTAATCCACATCGCTTATCTTCATGCTCAGCTTTAGCTCCAAAGCCAGCGTGCGCGCTTTGTGCATGGTTTCCCACTCCATATCCTTGGCCAGCTTCCATTTATCAACATCGGCAGGGGTAGCACGCCGGTAGATTTTTTTGGTAACATCGGCCTCTTTTACGTGGCGCTTGGTCATTTGCATGCGCACCAGTTCGCCGGTGATGCTTACGTGGCCAATATCGTAGCCGCCGGTGGTGGTTTCAACCGCTACCAGTTCGCCCGCTTCCAGGTAAATATTATCGTGGTTATGATAGAACTCCTTTCGCGAGCCTTTGAATTTTATTTCAACTATGCTGAAAGGCTTATAATTGGTTGGCATATCCATGTGGGAAAGCCAATCGTGTACATCCAGTTTGCTGCAACCGTTAGTAAGGCAACTGCCGTTACTTTTGCAGCCCGCAGGTGAGCAACCGCCCCCTGTTGAGCAACTTCCGCATCCCATAATTAATTCGGTATATAATGATTCCCCGGAGGGACGATTTTTAAATTTAGTACTTTTATAATCTGCAAAGATACATCTAAAAACAAGATCTTAGGGTTAGCATTGCGTTCTATATGATAGTGAGCCTTTTCCAGCTCGGTAATAATGGTTTCGGCCTGGGCAATATTCATTACGCCGGCCATTTTGCGCGCTGTTTCCAGCTCCTGCGACGGTAAATGTACCATTCTTTCGGCACCTGCCGATATCAAACAACATTCGCGGATGAAATTGATGCCATACCGGATGAAATTCTTTTGGTTTTCGCGCCCCATTTTAGATGCCTGGTCGGTAAACGCAAGCACCTCTAACCCTTTGTTGCCAAAGCATAAGCGCAGCCACTGCACAAACATCACATGGTAGCCTTTAGCATCCTGTTGCAGCATGCTTAGGGCTTCGGTCATATTGCCGTTGCTTAAGTAAGCAATTTCCGAAGCGGCGGTTTCGGTCTGATTATGCTGTGCGATGAGGTGGCTTTTTATATCATCAAAATTTAAGCAGGGTATTTTGATGAGCTGCGTGCGCGAGAGGATGGTGTTCAGTATCTGATCCTGGTTTTGGGCCACCAGCAAAAACAGCGTGTTGGGCTGCGGTTCTTCAATCACTTTCAGCAGTGCGTTGCCTTGTTTATCCAGGTACTCGGGTAGCCACAGTATTAAAACTTTGTAAACCGACTCAAACGGTTTAAAGCTGAGTTTTTTGATAATTTGATGGCATTCGAGAATGTTGATGTTAGCTTGTTTGTTGCCCGAATCTAAATATCCCCGCCAGGTATCCAGGCTGAGGTATGGGTTTTCGGTGAACGCCGTGCGCCATTGGTCTATAAAATCTATCGACGATTCTTTTGGCGTGCCGAAGGTTGGGTAGGAGAAATGCAGATCGGGGTGCATCAGTTTTTGATACTTGCGGCAACTGGAGCACATCCCGCAGGAATCATCGGGCTGTTTATCCTCGCAACTTAAGTATTGGGCGTAAGCAACAGCAAGCGCCAGGCTGCCGCTACCTTCGGGGCCCAAAAACAGCTGAGCATGGCTTACCCTGTTCTCATTTACAGAGGTAATCAAACGGTGCTTTATAGCACCCTGCCCGGTAATTTGCTTAAACTGCATTGGTGCAAATTAGCGAATAGATTTTAGATGTACGATTTTAGATTTTAGATTTTGACGAGTTTGCGACACCCACGCAAAATAATCCGCACATTTGTAGGCATATATCAAAGCCATGCTTCAATCTAAAATCGTACATCTAAAATCTAAAATCCGATGAGAATCATGGCTTTCGATTATGGCACCAAGCGCATCGGCATTGCCGTTACCGACCCGATGCAGATCATAGCCACCGGGCTGGATACTATACATCCGCTTAAGATTATCGATTACCTTAAAAAGTACCTGCAAACCGAACCAGTGGAACGCTTCATCGTAGGCGAACCCAAACAGATGGATAATACACCCTCGCAATCAGCACCCCATGTAAAAGGTTTTGTTAACCTTCTGAAGAAAACCTTCCCCGAAATACCGGTAGAAATGCTGGACGAGCGTTTCACCTCCAAAATGGCATCGGCTGTTATAGCCCAAAGCGGTATGGGCAAAAAAGCAAGGCAGAACAAGGAATTGGTGGATACGATATCGGCCGTGATACTTTTACAATCCTGGATGGGGAAGAGTTACTGATCCAATCATTTTCTCCAGGCGGAGAAATGATAAAGCCCCCTATTAACAACAATCAAAAGCCCTCCCGTTAAAATCTGTTAATTGTTTTTTGCCTTTCAATTATTAAATTACCTTAGGCGAAACAACACACCGCCTTATGCTAAAAACAGTTATTATCGCTGCCGCCGTATTATTTGTTAATCAAACTTTCGCGCAAACGCCCGCCGCAGTATCCGATACTACTTACAACTTAGGGTTTGAAAATGTGATTGCGGGCAACACCATGCCTAATAAATGGCGGCCCTTTTTTCCGCTAAAGGGGTATAAAGCAGAGGTGAGCACGGCCGAGAAACACAGCGGAAACAGGTCTTTATATATGGAACAGACAGAGGCCGGTGGGCCGGGAGCTTTTGCAAGTATTGTAGAAGATATCCCGGCGAAGTTTAAGGGCAAGGAGGTTGAGTTTAAAGTCTGGATGAAATTTGCCGACGTTGATGGCGCAGTTGCCTTGGTGATAAGGATCGATAACGTGCAACCGACTATGGTAGAGTTTAAAACATTGCAGGGACAAAATATAAGGGGAACAAAAGATTGGGCGCAATACACCATAAAAGCAGATATCCCTATAGATGCGCAAGTGATACACGTAGCGACCGTATTGAACGGCGCAGGTAAGCTTTGGATAGATGATGCGCAAGTGCTGATTGACGGAGTAGACATTAGCCAGGCAAAAACAAACCCCGATTTTGACCCTAACCGCCCTCCATATGGCAACAATGCGAAGGCATCGGGCAGAGTGAAACTTAAAGACGCCACATTATATTACGAAACATATGGTGCCGGCGAACCTTTACTGTTGCTGCACGGCAACAGCCAGAGTATCTATGCATTCAATTTCCAGATCCCTACGCTTGCTAAGAAATACAAAATAATTGCTGTTGATACCCGCGGCCAGGGTAAAAGCACCGACGAAACTACCGGTGCCTTAAGTTATGACCTGTTTGCGGATGACATGAAGCAACTGCTTGATTCGTTGCACATCAAGAAGACCAACATCCTGGGCTGGAGCGATGGCGGGAACACCGGCTTAATTATGGCTGCAAAATACCCGGCCTATGTAAAAAAACTGGCCACTATGGGTGCAAACTTATTCCCTACGAATGAAGCATTGCCCGATACCGTGTTGAACCAGGTAAAACAGGGCATTGCCGCTTTCCAAAAACGGAGCGACGCCAAATCTAAAATGGAGGTTCGGCTTTTTACCATGTTATTAAATGAGCCGCATCTTACATTTGATGATATGAAAAAGGTTAAAGCTCCGGTGCTGATAATGGCCGGTGAGCACGACCTTATAATAGAAAAACATACCCGTGCTATAGCGGCAGCCATCCCAAAATCTACCCTGGTGATATTTAAAGGCGCCACACATTATGCACAGGTAGAACCCGGCACGATAAAATTGTTTAATGATACGGTGTTGGGTTTCTTCGGCAAGTAGTTATTTTCTGAACCATGATTCGCTTGATTAGAGGATTTCTTGATTTGTTAAGAAACATTAAATTGCTTGGATGAAACACAAAGAACTTACCGAGAAAATTATTGGCTGCGCGATGCGGGTACACAGCATTCTGGGTAATGGATTTCAAGAAGTGATTTATCAAAAGGCATTGGCTATTGAACTCTCCAAAGCTAACTTGGCATACGCGCGAGAAATGGAGATGATTATTTACTATGATGGGATAGAGATAGGAACCCGCCGCGTAGATTTCTTTGTAGAGGGTGTAATTATGGTTGAGTTAAAGGCTTTGATTGCTTTGGAAGATGTGCATTTAGCCCAGGCCATGAATTATCTGGAAGCATACAAAATGGAAATAGGACTGCTGATAAATTTTGGCTCGAAGAGCTTGCAGTTTAAAAGGGTGCATAATAACAAGCTTATTGTCTGAACCATGATTTACTTGATTAACAGATGGCTTGATTTTTTTCCTCGCCTCCCACGGATAGCTGCCCACTTTGCATCCTTAAATCCTCTAATCAAGTGAATCGTGGTTCAGAAAAAGGGCGCGAATCTTGGTCAAAAATAATTTCCCTATTTTTGCCGCATGGAAATCCTCCCGCAAGACCTTCAGGATTATTTAGATGCCCACCTCGACCCCGAGGCTCCCGAACTACAGGCCATCAACCGCGAAACATACCTTAAAGTGCTTAAACCGCATATGCTAAGCGGCCATTACCAGGGCAGGCTACTGAGCATGCTGAGTAAAATGGTGCAGCCAAAACTGATTTTGGAGATAGGCACTTTTACCGGATATTCTGCCATTTGCTTGAGCGAAGGGCTTGTTGAGGGCGGCATTTTGCACACCATAGAAGTTAACCGCGAATACGAGGAAATGCTTGTTTCACATTTTAAATCAACAAATGTTGACAAAAAAATAAAGCTGCATTTTGGGGCCGCAGAAGCCGTTATTGCTGATTTAGAGGAAAATAACTTCGATTTGGTTTTTATTGATGCGGATAAACGAAATAATTTTACTTATTTTGAACTTGTATTGCACAAAGTAAGGCCCGGTGGGTTAATAATAATTGATAATGTTTTGTGGAAAGGCAAGGTATATGGCAACGAAAAAGACGCCGATACTGTAGGCATCCGCAAGCTAAATGAACTGATAGCTTTAAATACGGATGTGGAGAAACTAATCCTCCCCGTCCGCGATGGACTACTGATCATCAGAAAAAAATAATTATGAAGAAACTCTTTACTGCTACACTACTGTTAGTATGCGCGTTAATTGCAACCACAGCAACCGTTTCAGCACAAACAGCTCCACAATCATACATCGATAAGTTCAAAGATAATGCCGTACGCATTATGCACGAGACGGGCGTACCCGCCAGTATCATTTTAGGCGTGGCCATGCACGAATCTGCCAGCGGCAAGAGCAATATCGCCCAAAGCCTCAACAACCAGTTTGGCGTAAAAGGCGGAGGCACTGTAGTTTATTACAAACACAACAAAAAAGTACGCACATCATATAAACGTTATGATTCGGTTATGGATTCTTTCCAGGATTTTGCCCGCATCATGACCGAGCGCAAGCAATTTAGCCACCTGGCCGATAAGCTTACCCAATACGATTACGCAGGTTGGGCGCGCGGCATACAACGCAGTGGCTACTGCAGCAGCCGCACCTGGGCATCGCAAGTGATGGCCATCATCAAAAAATATAAGCTGAACGACCTCGACGAAAAACCCGTAGACACAAATATGCCTGCGCAACTTGCGGACAATAGCCAAAAATAATTTACTTTCGTTTTAGCCGTTCTATCGGCTAAGGTTATTGCTGCATGCGGAAATTTTACATCCTTTTCATCCTCGCTATTCTTTTCAATTCGTGCTCTGCGCATAAAAGCGCCATCAGCAATAGCAAAGCGCGAAAGAACAACCGGGCTATCCAAAAACGTAACCAGGCGGCCATCGCATCGCATCGCAATATGTCGTCCCTGGAGTATATCGATCGCTTTAAGGCCATCGCCATACAAGAGATGAACGCCTACGGCATACCCGCCAGCATAACGCTGGCGCAGGGTTTGTTCGAATCGGGCGCGGGCAACAGCGATTTAGCCGTAGCAGCCAACAACCACTTCGGCATTAAATGTGGCAGCACCTGGACAGGGCCAAGCTACTATAAAGACGACGACCAAACCAACGATTGTTTCCGCGTGTACGACAACCCGGAAGACAGCTACCGCGACCACTCCGAGTTTTTGAAGAAGAAGAATTACGCAAGGCTTTTCGAACTGGATAAGGACGATTACACCGGCTGGGCGTATGGCCTAAAAAAAGCCGGCTATGCCACTAACCCCAGGTACCCCCAGTTGCTGATAAACCTAATCGTAAAATACAACCTGGACCAGTACGACCGCCCCGAAGGCGGCGTTGCAAAAATAAAACGCGAGGACCGCGTGCTCACCGAGATAAACAACGACATTGGCAGCGCCCAGCCAGATACGATTGCCAAGACATCACCCGATGATAAAATCTATACCGTAAAACAGGGCGATACACTATACAACATCTCCAAACGTTTTGGTATCACCGTTGACGAATTAAAAGCACTCAACAACCTGGTCGATAATAACCTGAAGATTGGCCAAAAACTTGTTGTGATAAAATAGCGTGTTAAAATTTGTTAATAAAACGTGCGGCTTCGCTGTAAACGCGTAGCTTTATGGTTCCTACAATGAAACTATGGCTCTCCATCCTGTTTTGCATATTTTTTATGCAGGCTTTTGCACAGCAAAAGCAGGTAACGGGTATCGTATTCGATAAAACAAGCAGCGTGCGTATTGCCCGGGTAAACGTGCGTAACAACAATACCGGCGAGTCTATTTACAACACCATCAAGGGAGAGTTTACCATAAAAGCCAGCATTGGCGATGTGCTTATCTTCAGTAAATCCGACCATTTTGCCGATACCCTTACCGTAAAAAACTATTTGCCACTGGCCGTTTATATGCGCCCAACAGCCATACAACTGCAAGAGGTAACCATACGCGACAACGTGCTTAACCCGCAACGGCGGTATCTGGCCACAAAAAGCGATTACAGCAAGATATACGGCCCATCCAGCAACCCGGATCTGCTTTCGTTAGGACAAGGCGGCGTTGGCTTCAGCATAGATGCGCTTTATAACCTGTTCAGCAGTAGCGGCCGCAACGCCGAGCACCTGAAAGAAATTATCGACCGCGACTACCGCCAATCGGTAATCGACTTCCGCTTCAATAAATCGTACGTGGGGGGTATTACCTTTTTAAAAGACCCCGAGCTTACCGATTTTATGCTGAAATACCGCCCCAGCTACAATATGGTAACCACGGCAAGCGAGTACGACTTTGTTGCCTATGTACGCAGCAGCTACAAACGCTACCGCAGAAACCCCAGGGCATTCGAGTTGGCGCCCCTGCCAAAAATGTTTATCGATACTGCTAAATGAAGGGTTGGCTTATTGTTGCCTCCTGGCTAAATGTTAACGCCATGGCGCTGTTCCCTGTTATTTTGCTCCGCCATGACGCCATGCGTAACGATGCTGTTTTGCTTAACCAGGAACGGATTCACTTACGCCAGCAGATAGAACTATTGGTACTGCCCTTTTATGTATTGTACCTGCTGAATTATCTGGTAAATCTTGTTCGCTACCGCAATCATCAGAAGGCGTATATGAGCATTTCTTTCGAACGGGAGGCCTACAAAATGGAGGCAGATTTAGCCTATTTAAACCGCCGGAAATATTGTAACTGGCTGGTTTTTTTTCGATAGCGAACACATTAGTTACAGTTTTTGCGTTGAAATAACAGATTTTTGCTTTTTCTTTGCGTTATGTTGAAAACCGGCTTTAGCTTCTTTTTCCTACTGTCCCTGTCAATTGCGTTGAGTGCCAACGCCCAAACAACCGATACCGTGAAACGGGACACCGTAAAAATAGACACCAATTTATTGAACAGATACCGCATTACGCCGCGACCCAATTCAATACCGGTGCCAACCAGGCCCATACAGATACAGCAAGAGCTGATCCCCGTAACCATGCTTGATTATAAAGTGAGCTACTGGCGCAGGTTTATTACCCTTGGCGTAAACTTTAACCAGGCGGCCTTCAGCAACAACTACAGCGCGGGTGGGGTTACTGCCATTGCTTTGGGTACTAATTTAATATTCCGTACCGAGTATAATAAGGCTCCTTTTAGCTACGCTACCGAATTAAATCTGCTCTACGGCAAATCTAAAAACAAGGGCCAGGGTGCGCGCAAAACAAACGACCGTATCTTTTTGGATAATAAGGTGGCCACGCAGATGTCTGCGCATTGGTTCTTCTTTGGGTCGTTAAGCTTCGAATCGCAGTTTGATAAAGGTTTCCAGTACGATGCAGCAGGCGTAAACCCGCCGGTGTTGATATCTAACCTGATGTCGCCGGGGTATTTAACAGAGTCGATCGGTTTTGAATATAAGCCGGCTAAGTATTTTGATTTACGTTTAGGTACAGGCACGGCCCGCCAAACCTTCGTTTTAGATACTACTATATACCACAATAACCCGGGCAACTACGGCGTTACGCCCGGCAAAACCATTCATACGGATATCGCGTTCCAGATGGTGGCCATTTTTGATAAAGACATTGCCAAGAATATGCACCTCAACGCCCGTTACGATATGTTTGTACCCTACGGCAAGCCGCTCGATTATGTTAGGCACAGATTGGATGCCGTGCTTGCCGCAAAGGTAAACCGCCTCATCAACGTATCTATAAACGGAACGCTGCTCTTCGATAAGAATACTTCGAGCGATATACAAGGCACCGAAGGCCTGTCATTGGGGATATTGTACAGGTTCCCGTAACGGAACCAAACCGGCCATCAGCCGGTTTTTCTGTTTATGGAAGATTTACCCTTTTGTATGATGTTTTCTTAAACTTTGGAAATCCACATAGTACAATATCTTCAACGAGAAGTTGTTGTTTTTTAGCGCGCTAAAAGTATCGTTCAGGTTTTCGAAATAGTCTCTGTCTACCCTGCTCGAGCTGGTTACCGTAGAGTTTTTCCAGGATAAGCTGAGTTCGCTACCGGGAGTAAACTGCCATACATAAATCATGTCGATATTCCAGAGGTTGAGATTCTGGTTAATGTCATGATTGAAATCATTTGATATTGGGGCGGTCAGGTAACCGTCTTTGTTTACGCCGAAGAAATCCTTATAGTTCACCTTGCTCCAATAGTGCCTCAACCGAAGGTTAAGTCCCATAGTGCCGCTGAAGGTGTATTTAAGGCTAAAGATGTTTTCAACGGTGTGCACATCGCGCAGGGCAAATATTGGTTGCGGCCTTGCCTGGTTATCAAACGTGGCGAAACCGGTATAATTGATGCGCGGGCTGATGGTTACATCTTCGCCGAAAGAGAATTTATTGCTTAGCCGCAGATTAAAAAACAGCTCCAGATCGTTGCCATGGCCGTGGAAGCCATTATTCACCCATTGGTCTGAGTACCAAAAGCCACCCGAGAACATCTTTGATCTGTTGGTAGACAGGTTCCAGTTCAAAACAAAGTTTTCGGGTCTTTTAAACACCTGGTCTTCAACATGGGCTTCGTAAAAATCGTTCCCCTCTACCCGATAATGGGCATTAATATTCACCTGCCACAGGTTCTTAAAGGAGCCAAATCCGCCAAAATTCTGGTTAAAATACTGAAAGTAGGACGGAGTTACCATACGCGAGTAGTAGGTATTAGTCCACACGCCGTATTGGGTAAATAAGTGCTTGGGCTTGTAGTTAGTATATTGCAGGTTGAGGTTGTGGTCTAAAAAGTTGGGGTTTTGCAGGTAGCTAAGATCGTTTTGTTGATAGTTTTTGCTTACCAGGTCCTCACCAATATTCCACGTAAAGTTACCGGACGATTTGCCCCCAAAAACCTCGTAGCTGTAGCCGGTATTGGTTTCCTGTCCGCCACCATATTGGTTACTCAACATGGCGAAACCCTGCAAATTGTAGGTGTTCTTTTTGTTATTGAGGTTATATACAAAGCCTCCAACATCGGCCGATTGGTTTTTATCAAAACGGGTTACGTTGGTGTTGATGAACGTAATGGCCGAGTTGTTCTTAAGGTTCTGATCGAGTACGATGATGTTGTAGTTTACCACCGGGCTGGTTTGCACTCTGCGTCGGTTGCCCTGCCCGTCTTCGATGGTTGCGTAGGCACTGTTGGTGATAGCGTTAAACACCCCGATGCCCAACCCCTTTGCCGTACGCCCCGAAAACTTAAAGGCGTTAAGCAGTTTGGTTTCGGTAGGGTTGCTTATCACCTCTTCGCCGGGCGCGAGGTTGTTGTAAGCCGCTCCATAGTTGATAGGCGTACCCCCAACGCGCCGCGAATAGAACAGGTTGCCCTTGTTGAATAGCTCGGTACCCTCGGTAAAAAAGGGACGGTTCTCATTATATTTTACCTCGAATGGCGTAAGGTTAAGGACCTTATTATCTGACTGTACCTGTCCAAAATCGGGTATCAGCGTTAAATCGAGCGTGAAGGCATCGTTAATGCCGTATTTAACATCCATGCCGCCATTCACCGAAGCCTTGGTATTGGGCACACCGGCGGTGTTGTAGGGGTAATGGTTTACATAGGTAGAAAAATAGGGATAGAAAGCCAGGCGTACGGGCGGATCTAATTTCTCTAAGCCGGTTAATACACCTTCCTGGTTAATAAAGCCGTTCATTTTGGGGTCAATCTCGTTCCACCATAATTGTTGCTGGATGCGTTGGCGTTTGCGAATGAGGTTCATCCCCCAGGTTTGTATATCCTTTTTGGCAAAACGTAAAGCAGAATAAGGGATGCGCATCTCGGCGGTCCAGCCGTGATCGTTTAGCTGTACTTTGCTGGTCCAAACAGCGTTCCAGTTGGGGTCCTCGTTGTTGCCATTGGGGTTCGGGGCGTATTTGGCATCAAACTGGCTATTGGCCGATGTAACGAAGAAGCCGCTACCGTTGATACCGTCCTGGTAGGTATCGAAAATTACGCCTATAAAATCGGCGTTGCCCACATTATCGCGCGTGGCTATTTCTTTGGCTACTTTGTCGCCACTGGTTTCGTACATACGGGCACCAATGTAGATCGCGTTATTATCGTAAATTATTTTTACTTCGGTGCGTTCTTCGGGCTTTTCGTGCGTGCCGGCATTAGGCTGCAGTTCCACAAAATCGGTTGCTATGGGTACGTTTTGCCAGGCTTTATCATCAAGCAAGCCATCCAGTTTTGGCGGCATTTCCGTTTTTGTGGCCACAAGGGTTTTCTTTGCCTTTTGCGAGAAAGCTGTTAAAGTTATTGCAGAAAGGGATATGGCGAGTACAAGTGCCTTCATAATTGGGGAGCTAATAGTTCCTATAAGATGTGCGAAGTTTGCCAAACGTTACAATATCAACTGTTAAATATTGGTTAAGAGATGTTAAATAGTTGGCTATATGTTAAATAAGCCACAAAAAAACATGCTCCTCAGATGGATAAACGCAAAATATGGCCTTGTTTTGCACTTTTAGGGGGCGTTTGATGCCACAGATAATGCGTATTTTTACGCCTCCTCACCCATAAAAATGAACTTTAAATGGTTTGACGTAATTGTGTTGTTCGGCATTCTGCAGGGCATTGTCTCCTCGGTATTGCTGCTACGGGTTAAAAACAGCAACACAGCCACGAGGCTTTTAGCGGCAATGCTATTAGTATTTAGTCTGCTCAGTTTTAAAATCATACTCCACACCCTCGGGCTTTGGGACGAGCCCCTGCTACGCTATTTTCCATTAGCTATCGATCTGCTTATCCAGCCCTTGCTGTATCTGTATGTGGTAGCGCTTGTCGGGCCCAAATTCAAGCTCCGGGGCAGGCAACTGTTGCATCTCATGCCCCCGATGTTGCTTATGCTGCACGCCATAGCGGTTTATATAGCGGCGCTACCGGTAAGCGGACTAAGTGCTAAAGACGCCATGGCCGGGCGATTATATTTTAACCAGGTTAAATCGGTAGAAGATGTGCTGTCGGTTATCAGCGGCATTTTTTATGGGTTGCTGAGTTTTAGGCTGGTGCAGCGTTACCGGGGCTGGCTGTATAAAAACATATCTGGCACCGCTTACCCAACATTTACCTGGCTGAAGAATGTGTTGCTGCTTACCGGCATATTGGGTGCCGGGCTAATGGCCAACATCCTGCTCGACCAGGTTTTTCATTTCAACAAGCGCCATTTTTTGCATTGGGAAGTGTTTTATGTTTACCTATCGGGGCTCATCTATTATATCGCCATTAAATCGTACCAGCAAAAGGATGGGTTACTTGCAGCCATGCCAGGCGAAGAAAAGGCCGGTTTAGCGGAAGCGCCGAAATTTAAATACACCGATGCCGAACTTGCCGCAGCAAAGGAAATGATAAGGTTTGCACTCGAAAAGGAAAAGATATTTTTAAATAATGAGCTCACATTAGATGTGCTGGCCTCTTATATAAAAAGCTCCCCGTCTTTAGTTTCCGAAGCCATCAATAAAGGGTTTGGTATACCTTTCCGGTCGTTAATAAACCAATACCGCGTGGAAGAGGTAAAGCAAAAGTTGGCCGATAAAAAACTCAGTCACCTATCTATCCTTGGCATTGCGCTAGAAAGCGGCTTTAATTCCGAAGCCAGCTTTTACCGGATATTCAAAGCAGCAACGGGAGAGTCGCCGAAGAGCTATCTCGTTAAAACAAAAATACACGCCCCACCGACAGCTCCTCTACTTTCTTAATCTGCTTTATTTGCTCTCATTACCTGTTTTGAGAGGACGTAGAATCCGGTTTGCCCTTGATTTGCCTAAAAACAAAGAACATGAAAAAGGCAATCAAGATTATTTTAGTATCGCTGGCTATATTATGTACCGGCTATGTATTCGCCGCAACCGCGCTTATCCCGGTTACAGATACGGTTCCCCAAGCCGATAGCGTATTCATAAAAACCCACTGGCAGCAAATGGGCGGCTTTGAAAGTTGTACGCCGGATAAAATGCGGTTGGGCTGCTGGAGCACCGCCCTGGCACAGATTATGTGTTTTCACCGCCTGAAACCGTTTGGCCACGTAGCGTACATCTCCAGCAAGGGTTACCGGATAAACGAAGATATCGATAGCGCGGCCATCAGCATAGATAAACTGGCAAGCCGGATAGATAACAGTACTGGCAAAGAGCAGGTGGCAGAGCTGGCGAGGTATAACTACTACGCCGCGTTGGCCATCCAAAAAGATTTCGGCACCGATAATTACATGCACAAGCTTGCCCCCGCAAGCCTTTTAGAGCAGCATTATAAAGTAAAAGTAAGCCGGTATATATCCTGGCAGCATTTGCTCCCCTATACTGCCGGCAAGCAAGAGCGCATTATTATGAACGAAATCAGCAACAAACGCCCCGTGTTCCTGCATTTTGCCAACCTTAAAAATTTCGGGCATTCGGTTGTGATTGATGGTTACCGGAATACGGACGGGGCATTTATGGTCCACCTTAATCAGGGGCAGGGCGGGCCGCAGGATGGCTGGTATAACTACGATAAGGATATACTGAAAAAAGACGACCGCAAGCTGCGTGTTATATACACATTTGAGCCTTTGAAATAATAAAGACAGGGAAGTGGGCGATTTGTAATGAATTAAGTACTTTAACAGCACCCATTTCATCGCAATGAATTTTAAACTATCGGCCTTTACTACCTGCTTGCTTTTAGCGTTCACCACTTCGACCAGCTTTGCGCAAGATACAGGCCTAATCATACCCAATAATGTTAAGTTGCCGCAAGACACCCTTACCAAACAATTGATAAGCGCGTTAAACGGCTTCCTCGCCAAAAAAGAAAAACCGAATAAGGACAACCCCTTCGTGCTAAAAGAAGAGCTTTTGGCAACATCGGCCTTGCTGGATGAAATGAAAGGGATAGAGCAAAATGTAACACTCAAAGCGGCGGGTTTCTATAGGCCATACCTCACCAATGTTGTGAAACAGGGTGAAGGCCGCTATGCTGTACAGTTCTCCTATATCGGTGTGGCCGGCGATACACCGCTAACAAGGGCAAGCTTTAAAGTACTGGCTAAACAAGTAGACGGACGGTTTTACTTTTATTCGCCGCTCAGGCAAAACACAAGTTCCTGGAAAGTTAAAAGCCATGGCGTAGTATCTTTTCACTATAGGGACACCCTGTCATCCACCGACGCGAAGGAGTTTATAAGGATGGTAGCACTTTACAATAAAAAGCTCAACACCAAAAAACCGGTCGTGCTTTATTATTGTGCGGATTTTTTAGAAGTACAACAGCTACTAGGTATAGAATACATGGCAGACAACGCCGGCATGGTAAGCAACCAGTTAGGCGCGGATGAAAACAACACCGACCTTATCATCAATGGCTGGAGCTCGGTAAAAAACCGGTTCGATCCCCACGACCTGTTTCACGACAGGCTGCGCACCGTGATGAGCAGCGATATCATCAACCGGCCAGTAGATGAGGGCTGCGCGTACCTTTATGGCGGTAGCTGGGGCAAAAGCTGGCCCGAGGTTTCGGCAATGTTTAATACTTACGTAAAAGATAACCCCAACGCCGATTGGCTGCAATTATACCAGGACGGGAAAAACTACTATAATGATGGCGGCAAGATTTTCAAGATATCCTACATGATCAACGCGCTTATCGTACAAAAACTTGAAAAGGAAAAGGGTTTTGAAGCAGTGATGGAATTGTTGGGCTGCGGTAAAAGAGAAGCCGGCGACGCAAATTATTTTAAAGTCCTGGAAAAACTTACCGGCATAAACAAAGCCAATTTTAATAGCGAGGTTTCGAAATTGATAAAGGGGAGCTGATTTTCATTTTAGTAGAACGGGTTTCTGCTTCAAAATCATACCTTTGTATCCTCAAAAATTAGGATTGTATAATGTTTGAAAATTTATCAGATAAGCTCGATAGGGCGTTTAAAGTACTAAAAGGACAAGGCTCGATTACGGAAATAAACGTAGCCGAAACCATGAAAGAGATACGTAAGGCCCTTTTAGATGCCGACGTTAACTATAAAACCGCCAAAGCATTTACCGATGATGTGCGCACCAAGGCCATAGGCGCAAACGTGCTTACCTCTATTTCGCCGGGGCAATTGCTTACCAAGCTCATGAACGATGAGCTTACCGAGCTGATGGGCGGCACCACTGCCGAACTGGAGCTTAAAGCATCGCCTACCATCATCCTGATTGCCGGGTTGAACGGTGCGGGTAAAACCACCTTTACCGGCAAGCTGGCCAACTACCTTAAAACACAAAAGAACAAAAAGCCCTTACTGGTTGCCGATGATATTTACCGCCCTGCGGCGATAGACCAATTGCAGGTATTAGGCCAGCAGATAGGCGTACCTGTTTATGCTAACCGCGAATCGAAAGACCCGGTTGCTATTGCATTAGAAGGTATAGCCCAGGCCAAGCGCGACGGTAACAACGTGGTGATAATAGATACCGCCGGCCGTTTAGCTATAGACGAGGCCATGATGCAGGAGATAGAGCGCGTAAAAGCCGCCACTAAACCGCAGGAAATACTGTTCGTAGTAGATAGCATGACCGGCCAGGATGCCGTGAATACCGCTAAGGTATTCAACGACAGGCTCGACTTTACCGGCGTTGTGCTTACCAAGCTTGATGGTGATACCCGAGGTGGTGCGGCGTTGTCTATCAAATCGGTTGTAAACAAGCCAATAAAATTCATAGGTACGGGCGAAAAGATGGAAGCACTGGATGTTTTCCACCCGGATCGTATGGCATCGCGTATACTGGGCATGGGCGACGTGGTATCCTTAGTGGAGCGCGCGCAGCAGCAGTTCGACGAGAAGGAAGCTGCCGAGCTGCAAAAGAAGATACGCAAGAACAAGTTCGACTTTAACGACTTTTACAGCCAGATACAGCAGATCAAGAAAATGGGTAACATGAAAGATCTGATGGGCATGATACCCGGCGTTGGCAAAATGATGAAAGATGTAGAAGTGAGCGATGATGCCTTTAAAGGCATAGAAGCCATTATCCAGAGCATGACGCCGAAAGAGAAAGAGAACCCCGATATCATTAGCCCAAGCCGCCGTATGCGCATTGCCAAAGGATCGGGCAGCGACCTTGCCGAAGTTAACCGCCTGATGAAGCAATTCGACGATATGAAAAAGGTAATGAAGCAAATGAGCAACCCGGCAGCCATGGCCAACATGATGCGCAGGATGCCAAAACAATAACGCTTAAAGCAGCGGAATTTTTAGAAGCCTCAGCAGAAATGTTGGGGCTTTTTTATTTGGCGCGCAAAAGCTATCTTTATAGAATGAAACCTAAACTGCTCATACTATTAAGCTTTCTGCCTTTCGTCGTATCGGCGCAAACCAAACAAATTGTAACGGAAGACCGGGATCATAACCGCATTGAGAAATATTATGTGTTGGAAAAAAACCATGATATTAAGGAAGGCGAGTATAAAGTTTACGGATTTTTCCAGGGTTATTTAAGAGTTGACGGCTTTTATAAAAACAACCTGAAGGATAGCTTGTGGCGCATGTATGCCTATGGCAATAAATTACTTTTAGAAGGAAAATATAAAGCCGATAAAAAGACCGGAACCTGGACAGCTTACGACAGCCAAAACCAAATACAGGTACAATACGATTATACAAATAAATCATTGCTGACGTTTAAATCATCGGCAACGGACACCTCCATGTTGTACCGGGTGATAAATGGCCGCGATACAACACTTTCTCAACCGGATAGGAGACCAGTTTACTTAGATGGTGAGGCAACCTTTAAAAACATTATAGGGCAGGAGATGAAATATCCCGCTGCTGCAAGGGAGGCTCTTAAAAGAGGCACTGTAATTATTTCATTCACGGTTGGTGTCGATGGCAAGGTGTCAAATTACCGGGTTATAAAAGCACTTGGCTACGGGTTGGATGAATCGGCGCTGGCTGCTGTTATGGCAGCCAATGGAGAATGGTTGCCCGCAATGCGCAGTGGAAAGCCGGTAGCATCTGAATATGATGTACCGGCGACATTTTCGTTAGCTTATTGACACTCAAAACACCTCCGGCCAGCCTTGGTAATTTTTCCTATCTGAATAAACGTGCGATTTTGGGTAAGGAAGCAATGCCGTATTAGCATTGCTTCCTTACTGGCGGCGGAAGTTTACCGTTAGTGCTCTGTTGATTTATGCAGCGACCAAGGCTCCGAATCAACCCGAACAAAAAACAGTTGACGGCATGTTGACCGCGATGTTCTAAACAAAAGCCCCGCTCAGTAATCCTGAACGGGGCTTTTGCTATTTATTTAGAAGCACTTATTTAATGGTGGTGCTTACCTTGTTATCAAGCGTGAGGTAATCTGTCAGTATCTGGCCTGCTTCGCGTTTCAAAAAGTCCAGGTCCTCGTTTTTAGGCTTGGTGTCGCCTTTTTTCAATGGCGGCAAGCCCATGGCTACGCGGCGCAGGTTGTTCTGCTCAAGGGCTTTCTTTTCGTCGGCATCGCGTTTTAGCCTCAGTTGTGCTTCGTTCAGGGTAACGCTTACTTCGTTGTCGCGGGCTTTCATATCGGCAATATCCTGCAACAGGTATTTAAAGCTATCGCTGCTGCTCATACGCTGGTCGTGCAGTTTTTTAAGCTGCGGTATTATCGCGGTAAAATCGCCTACCCTGGTGTAATCCGTTTTATCGATAACATCGTAAGGCATAGCCGATGGCTCGGTGTCTTCGCCGTATTTATCAATCGGGATAACCGACGGGAACTCGATATCGGGCAGTACGCCTTTATGCTGGGTAGAACCACCGCTGATGCGGTAGAACTTGCCGATGGTTAAATTAAGTTGCCCGAATTTGTTTTGGCTACCCGTAGCAACGGTTGATTGCTTGCCCATCAGTTTGGCAAGGCGATCTTTGATGGATGGGCTTATCACCTGGTCGAGGTCTATAATGCGTTGTACCGAACCCTTACCGTAAGTTTGGGTACCGATGATAAGGCCGCGGCCATAATCTTGTATTGCGCCCGAGAATATCTCAGAGGCCGATGCGCTGAACCTGTCTACCAGTACTGCCAGCGGGCCGCCATAAGCAACGGCGGGGTCATCGTCTTTTTCAAGTTCTACCTGGTTGCGTGGGTCCCTAACCTGTACCACGGGCCCGGTTTTGATAAACAGGCCGGTAAGCTCGGTAGCTTCCATTAGCGAGCCGCCGCCGTTTTGGCGAAGGTCTAACACTACGCCGTCTACGCCTTCGCGTTTAAGGGTGTCCAATATCAGCCTTACATCGCGGGTGGTGCTTTTGTAATTGGGGTTGCCCGATTTGTAATCATTAAAATCGATGTAGAAAGCCGGCACATTGATGATGCCTATCTTAACTATTTTACCATTGGAGTTGTAGGTGCGTATTTCTTTTTTTGCCGAGATATCCTTCAGGATGATCTTTTCGCGAACCAGCTCAAGCACACGTGGTTTTACGGTTGCGCCGGTGCCTTTTGGCAGTATCTGCAAACGCACTATTGTACCCTTGGTGCCACGGATAAGCGCGATTGCGTTCTCTATCCTCCAGCCCACAACATCCTGGAACTCGCCGGTTTTGCCCTGCGCAACGCCTATGATGCGTTCGTCTACTGCCAATTGCTTGCTTTTATCTGCCGGGCCGCCGGGCACTATAGACGTAACCGTAACATATTCGTTTTGCGATTGCAGCGTAGCGCCGATACCCTCCAGCGAACGGGAGATATCGATATTGAACGCAGCCGCAGCCGATGGTATAAAGTAATTGGTGTGCGGGTCTATAGCGCCGGTAAAGGCATCCATAAATACCTGGAACACATCGTTGCTGTTCAACTTGTTAGATTGCGACAGCACGCCGCTGTAACGCTTTTTCAGCGTTTCTTTATTTGCTTCAAGCTCTTTGCCGGCCAGTTTAAGGTTAAGCAGGTCGTATTTTACGCGTTGTGCCCATTGCTCGTGCAATTCGTTCTCGTTTGCTGCGAAAGGCAGTTTCTCGCGGTCGTAAGTAAAAGTGTCGTTCTTGGTGAAGTCCATCGGCTTGCTCAGCTGCGCGATAGAGAAGTTCACATACTCGGTGTACCTTTTCTGGAAAACGTTGAATATGTAGAACACGTGGCTAAGGTCGCCGTTCTTGATGTCATCGTCTAAAACGGTTTTGAATTGTTCGAATTCCTTTACGTCGCCGGCGGTGAGGTAATTATGGTTTTCGTCTATCTTTTTAAGGTATTCGGTATAGATGATAGCCGAAATAGAATCGTTAAGGGGCACCTTTTTGTAATTATAGGTGCTTACCATACCGGCTACGGTTTTCAATACCACGCTCTGCTGCTCATCTGGCTGCAAATCGTTCGGCCCGGCTTTTTTCATTATTGCCGGTTTAGTGGGCGAGGCGTTGCAGGCCAGCGCAGCCGCTAATGCCAGCATTAAATAACATTTTTTAAACATATCCTTTACAGTAGTTAAGTCGGGACTTTGGTGAAACATCAATACGAGTGCCTGGTTTAATTTCGCTTTATAAAAAAAGAGACAGCCACAAAGCCGTCCCGCTAATATATTGAATAACAATATTACAATAATGTTTGGGTTGTTTTATTATACGACCCGCATTTTACGTAAATGTTACATTAACGCGGTATTAAAGCATTTATTTTGATTTGGCCGGCAATTGGGCGGTTTCGGCGTAGCGGAGGTCGGCTTTGGATAGCCACACCTTGTTGCTTTTTACGTAGGCTATCTTCTTATCTATGAACTGCACCTCGGCGTTGCGGCCCGTAGTAAAGGCAATGCGGCGCGCCTCTGCAAGATCCTGCTGTGCCTGTGGCAGGTCGCCCAAATCGGCTTTTACCATGGCGAGTGCTATCAGGCTTACGATGGTGTGCCCATCATCGGCTTGTATTTTGGATAGGCGGATGCTCTGCAGGTAATACCATTTGGCTTCTGAAAGGCGGTTCTCCTGCACGTACAGCTGCGCCAGTTCGCTAAAACTATAACTGGCCATGGCGTATTCGCGGTAACGCATATGGTGCTGGGCGGCTTTGATTACCTCTTTTTCGCAGAGTTCGAGATTATACGCACTGCGCTGTACCTGCTTAACCTGTACCGTGGTTTTGGCCATGGTGAATTTGGGTAGGCGTTGCACGGAGTGAATTTTAGACTGCACGATGAGCGGATACCGTTTGTGCTTTTTGAAATCGCCCCGCCACCACTGGGCCGAAGCCGAAAGGTTGCAAGCGCAAAGAAGTACAATAATCAGGTATTTCATTTAAGATTTTTTCGCCCGAAGACAATTAAATTAACTAGTATGTAAAGATACTACAAATTTCAGGATTTCCAAATAGGGTTAACTTGTGCTACCTGCCTCAATTAACGGGCGACGCTTTCTAACGTTTTTTTAGGCGCTTTGGTATATGGCCGCCACATAGCTATACAACAACCGGGGGCGAGCTAATTCATAACGCGGACGAGGCCGCAATATTTCGACCTCTTACACAAGCGCATTTTTACTCATGTTGAACAAGGTAAGTATTGTTTAATTATCCCCACAAAAACGTTACAATTTGTACGATGCTGATTTACTGCAAATTACAAAAGAGTCAAAAAAATTTAACATTTGGTTAATCTTTGGCGTGCTAAACCTGTCTAAATTTAGCTTAAACATTAAATCTCCTATGAAACGAATTTTATTCTCCCTGGCCATTGTGGCTATATTTACCTCCTGCAAAAAAGAAAATAATCCACCAAAACCCACCGCCGGATTCAGTTTTGCCCGCAATACATCGGCAGAAGCCATTAGCCTTGGAAGCGGCGATACAGCGGCTGTAGTCAGCAATGCTACCAACGCAGCATCTATCAGTTGGGACCTGGGCGATGGCCGCACATCCGCCGATAGCAAGGTGCTGCTTTCGTACCCCAATGCAGGCACTTATACCATCACGCTGAGCGCGAAAGCTGTCGATGGCACCATTGTTACCAGCACCAAAAAGGTTACTGTGCTGGATAGGGTGCTGAAAAACATTGTGATAAATGAAGTTTACTGGAACAACACGGATGCCACGTACAAAGATGCCGGCTGGCCCCTTACCGAAACTGCCGACATCTACGTAAAGATACAGCAGCTACAAGGCAACGAGGTGTATTTGCCCAACGGCGTAGTGCAGAATGCACCGGTCATTTATACGAGCCCTATAATTGCCAACGTAGCAAAAAACACCACTACCCCCCTACAGATAAACGTGAGCGGCAAGGTCGTGCTGGATAAAACCGTGCTGGATAATTATAAGTACGTCATCAGCTTGGTTGCGAAAAACGCCAGTGGCGAATATGTACTGTTCAATAACCATTATAGCGGTTCCGAACAAATGACAAAAGCAGACGATATCACCAAAAACCAGTTTGTGGTAAAAACAGATTTCTTCAGCTCGATGACGCTGAACGCGGAATTTGAATAAGCCCGGTTTAACCATAAGGCTGCCGCGGGCTTCCGGCCCGTGGTAGGCACAAGTTCAGCTTTCAGCTGACGCAAGCCGGAAGCTTGCTCAACGAGCACCACGAGTTACGCCGCGCTAAACTCGCGGTAGCGATGTGAAAGGCCTGGATAATACAGCCCCTGCAAAGCTGGAAATTCCTGGAAAACCATAGCTGGAACCCGCTCAAAACCTGGAAAAAACTGGACAAGATTTCGCGGCCGGTACAAGGGTCATTTAGTCAAAAACCGCCATTCCATGCAAATAAGGCCGTTTTTGAGCCCAGGCAGGAAAAACCCCAAAAACACCAAAAAAGGCGGGAAAAACACAGAAAAGCACAGAAAAATGCGGATTTTTGAAGGCGTTTTTGGGAAATTTACGCCAGTAGCAGATGCAACAAACCGGTAGATAGGTTTTCCCGGTTCGACGAAATTTCACATGATTTTCCCCACATTTCTATAAATAAAAGCTGGACAAAACAGGGAGCAATTTACCCCTATTCAAACACCTCCGCTTCACCATCGTGCAGGGCCCAAACCATGTAGGGGTGTGTATCCGCATGATAGATATCGCCCGTTTGGCTGATGCCGATAATGCCGGCAAAGCCATCGTAGGGCTTCATTTCGTCAAGGGTTTTTTCTGTAGCGAGGGATAAAGGCATGCCATCGGTTACGCGGGTAACTATTTTGGTAGCTACTGAGCCACTTACGATGTCTTCACCCACGCCGGTGCAGGATATACCCGCAAAGGCATTGGCATAATTGCCAGCCGTTGTTGCCGAATCGCTTACGCGGCCGGGTATCTCGAAGCCTTTACCCCCTGTGGAAGTGGCAGCAGCTATATCGCCATAAATATCAAGCGCCACTGCGCCAACGGTACCCAGGCGTATCGAATCGCTTAGTTTTTTCTCGTATTCTTTGCGGCGCTGGGGTATCTCGGTATTGTAGTATCCGAAGCCATTCTGCTTGGCAAAATCGCAGGCACCGTTGCCGCTCAGCACACGGTCGTCATATTCCATCAATTTTTCGGCAACGCAAATTGGGTTGCGCACATCCTCTATATTGATCACGCCCGAAAACTTTTGGGTTTTGCCATCCATCAGGGCGGCGCTTAAACGGATCTTGCCGTCGCTTTGTATCTGCGAACCGGTGCCGGCGTTAAAAAGGTCGCAATCTTCTAGCAGGCGCACGGTATATACAACGGTTTGGGCAGCGGTATGGTGCTCCAGGTATTTATGGCCCAAGTGCACGATTTCCAGCAGGGCATCCTGTTTGGCTTTTTTTACTTCCTGGTTTGTTTGGCTCTCGCTAAAAAAACCGCCGTGAATAATTAGCTTCATTGTAAAAGATCGTTACTACTATCCTGGGTGGTGATGAACACGCCATCTTCCACCCTCACCGTTTTTTTGATGATCATCCGTTGCTGCAGCAAGTCGTATTTATCGAAAATAGACATTACATGCACCTTCAGGTTCTCTATAGAAACAGGATCACCTATCTCTACATCATAAACGTTGGTTTCTACAATATTAGTGCCATCAACCAGCATGATCAGCCCCGAGCCGATGGCTTCCATCATGGTGCCCTCGGTAATCAGCAGTCCCGCGTCTTCGCCAAGGCCTATGCCTAATATGCCGGGATTTGTGGCTACGGCGTATAATAAACGACCGATACGGCCGCGTTGTACAAAGTGGGTATCCACAATTACCGAATCGATGAAACCAAGCCCGGCGGTAATCTGCACCTCTCCTTTTATCAGGGCCTCGTTGCTTTGCCCGCGGTATATCATGTGGGTTGATGCCGCTGCAGCACCTGCTGATGTACCGGCAATAACGAAGTTCTCGTTGGTATAGCGTTTTTTCAGTATCTGTAAAAATTGCGTTCCGCCGAAAATGGCCGTTAGGCGTAGCTGATCGCCACCGCTGAACATCACTACATCTGCTTTGCTGATACGGTCGAGGTATTCGGGGTTGGCTGCATCCTCGCGGCTTTTGATGTGCAGGATATTTACGTGGGTTACATTAAGCTGGTTAAAGGCTTTGATATATTCGTTGCCAACCAGCTCGGGTATCTGCGATGCGGTGGTGATAACCTCAACCGATGAACCCTCTTTTTTTGCCGATTCGTTGATGATGCGGCGCAGGATGCCTTTCTCGAAAAACTTGATATAATGCGGCTGCATGATATGTTCCAGCACGCTTACGTTACTGCCCATATCCACAGCACCTCCAATTATCACCAATTTTCCTTTAGGGCTTGCCATTCTTTACTCTTTCTTAATCAATTTATACAAATTAAAATAAAAATCATTAAAACAGGCTGATTTAATTAATAAAACTGCATTTTTCGGCCCAAAGGTTTTATTAGAATGATAAGTTTTTTAGATTTAAAACTTATTACCTCACACATCCGTTTTGAATCACCACTTATGAAGATAGAAAATATACAAGTACTGCGCGGGCCCAACATCTGGAGCGTTAACCGCAAAAAGCTGATACAAATGCGGCTCGACCTGCAGGAAATGGAGCAGAGCCCAACTAACGAAATTGCTGGCTTTTACGAGCGCATGAAGGCATTGTTGCCATCGCTGTACAATCATCGCTGCTCGCCGGGGGTGCCAGGGGGCTTTTTTGAGCGTGTGATATCGGGCACCTGGATGGGGCACGTAATTGAGCATATTGCCTTAGAAATACAAACCCTTGCGGGGATGGATACCGGCTTCGGCCGTACCCGCGAAACTAAGACGCCTGGCGTTTATAATGTGGTGTTTGCTTACCTGGAAGAAAAAGTAGGCGTTTTTGCGGCGGAATCTGCCGTGCGTATAGCCGAAGCGCTGATAGCCGGCGAGGAGTACGATTTGGAGAAAGATATACAGCAAATGCGCGAGATACGCGAGAACACCCGCCTTGGCCCAAGCACCGGTGCCATTGTTGAGGAAGCTATCGCGAGGAATATCCCGTGGATAAGGTTGAACAACCAAAGCCTGGTTCAATTGGGCTACGGTAAAAACCAGGTACGTTTCCGCGCCACCATGACGGAGAAGACCAGCAGCATTGCCGTGGATATTGCCAGCAATAAGGATGAAACCAAGCGCCTGCTACAAGAACAGGCCATCCCCGTTGCCAAAGGCATGACCATCAGCCGTACCGAGCAGGTGGTAGAGGCCATTAACAGGATAGGCTTCCCACTGGTATTTAAACCGCTGGATGGTAACCATGGCCGAGGCATCAGCATCAACATCAATACTACCGAGGACGCTATCGCCGCTTATGAATTTGCCGCAAAAATTTCGCGCCGCGTAATTGTGGAACGCTACATCACTGGCTACGATTTTAGGGTACTGGTGATAGATAATAAAATGGTTGCCGCCGCCCTACGCGACCCGGCTCACGTAAAAGGCGATGGTGTGCTCACTATACAAGAGCTTATCGATAGAGAAAACACCGACCCGCGGCGCGGCTACGGGCACGAGAATGTGCTTACCTTAATTGACGTTGACCGCGATACGCTTGACTTGCTGGAAAAGAAAGGCTATACCTTAGATACCGTACCGGCAGCCGGCGAAAAGGTGTTCGTAAAATCCACCGCTAATCTAAGCACCGGCGGCACTTCGGTTGATGTTACCGACCATGTGCATCCGCAGAACGTATTCATCTGCGAGCGTATCTCTAAAATCATTGGTCTGGACATTTGCGGCATAGATATTATGGCCGAAAACCTGACAGAGCCGTTAACAGAAAACGGCGGCGTGGTTTTGGAAGTGAACGCCGCACCTGGTTTCCGCATGCACATCGCACCAAGCGAAGGCCTGCCGCGCAACGTGGCCGGGCATGTGATAGATATGCTGTACCCTCCGGGCAAATCGGCAAGGATACCCATTATTGCCATTACCGGCACCAACGGTAAAACCACCACTACCCGTTTAATAGCCCACATTGTAAAGAACAACGGGCACCGCGTAGGCTTCACTACATCAGATGGTATCTACGTACAGAACACCATGATGCTGAAAGGCGATACCACCGGCCCCGTAAGCAGCGAGTTTATATTAAAAGACCCAACGGTAGATTTTGCCGTACTGGAGACAGCACGGGGCGGCATCCTGCGCTCGGGCCTGGGCTTTAGCTTCTGTGATATAGGCGTAATCACCAACATACAGGAAGACCATTTAGGTCTGTCGGACATACATACCCTTGACGACCTCGCCCGCGTAAAAAGCGTGGTGACCAACGCCATAAAAAAAGACGGCTGGGCAGTATTGAATGCTGATAATAAGTACTGCGTGGAAATTGGTAAGAAGGCCGATTGCAACGTGGCTTACTTTAGCCGCAACGAGAATAACCCTGTGGTGATTGCCCATTGCAAAAAAGGCGGCATTGCTTGCGTACACGAAAACGGCTTTATCACTATACAAAAAGGCGATTGGAAAATCCGCGTACAGCGTACCATCGTTATCCCGCTAACCTTTGGTGGTACGGTTGGTTTTATGATAGATAACGTGATGGCCGCAACGCTGGCTACTTTCCTTCACGGGTTCAAAACCGAAGACATCAAAATGTCGCTGGAAACCTTTATCCCATCGGCCGCACAAACGCCGGGCCGTATGAACATCTTCGAGTTCAAGGATTTCCGCTTCATGATAGATTTTGCGCATAATCCGGATGGTTTCAATGGCATCAAGCAGTTCCTGAGCCATATCGATTCGCCGTTGAAAATAGGCATCATAGCAGGCACCGGCGACAGGCGCGATGAGGACATCATCGAACTGGGCAAAATAGCAGCCGAAATGTTCGATTACATCATCCTTCGCCAGGAAAAACACCTCCGTGGCCGCACCGAAGAAAATATTTTAGACCTGTTGAAAGCGGGCATCGCATCGGAAGGCAGCAACACGCCTTACGAAATTGTGCCTAAAGAGATAGATGCCATTAAACATGCCATGAGCATGGCCAAACCCGGCGCATTCATCGTTGCATTAAGCGACGTAATAAGCAACGCTATAGAAACCGTACAAAATTACCAGGAACAGGAACGGAACGGGTTGTTTAACGTGTAGGGGCCTCTGATTTCGTTAGCTAACTTAGAGTTTTTGAAAAGTATAGGGCTGGCCGAGATTTGGCCAGCCCTGTTTTATTGTAGAGACGCAATATTTTGCGTCTCCCGTTTGCATTGTAGCGAAAGCCATTCCATGCATGTTCAGAGACGCAAAATATTGCGTCTCTACGGTTTTGCCTTTGGCGACGAAAGATAATAATGCCACAGCAGCATACTCGCCACGGTTCGGTAAGGCTGCCATTGTGCTCCAATGGTGGCTAGATTTTCTTTGGTGGTTTCTTTGGGTAGCCCTTTCAATCTTTTAATAGCATTTACGATGGCGAGGTCGCCCAGGGGCAATATATCGGTGCGCTGTAGTACGAACATCAGGTAAACGTCTACCGTCCAGTTGCCGATGCCTTTGAGAGCACAGAGCTGGCTGCGGATGTCATCGTCTTCCATTTGTTTAAATTCTTCGAGATTTATTTGGCCACTGAGGATAGCATCTGCCAGGTAACGGGTATAGGCCGTTTTTTGTCGACTGAAATAGCATTCGCGGAACTCGGCACCTGTTAACAATAACATCCTCGCAGGGGTCAATTCCTGTACCCGTTCCCGCATCTTATTTAATGCTGATAAGGCCGAAGCCAACGATACCTGCTGCTCCAGGATAATATGCACCAAAGTTTCGAACGTATTAGGTCGAGACCACATGGGTGGGTAGCCGTAGCTGGAAATGACAGCTGAAAAATCAGTATCCATTGTGCCGAGCTCGTCGCAAATGGAGTGGTAGGTAGAAGAGGTAAACTGTTGTGGCATATGATTGTTATTTAAACGTACTAACTTTTTTAGGATTTAGCATTTCTATTTCTGAATTTTACATTTATGAACAACCTGCCGCCATTAGCCGAACGCATGCGCCCAAAATCGCTGGATGATTATGTTGGGCAAAAACATCTGGTTGGCCCGGGCGCAGTACTGCGCAAGGCCATAGAGAGCGGCTCGTTACCCTCCATGCTGTTTTGGGGGCCGCCGGGGGTGGGTAAAACTACGCTGGCCTATATTATTTCGCAATCACTGTCACGTCCGTTCTTTTCGTTGAGCGCCATCAATTCGGGCGTAAAGGATGTACGCGAGGTGATAGAAAAGGCTTCTATCCTGAAGGAACAGGGCGAGGTGCTGCCTGTACTGTTTATTGATGAGATTCACCGCTTCTCCAAATCGCAGCAGGACTCTTTGCTTGGCGCGGTGGAACGCGGCATTGTTACGCTGATAGGTGCCACTACCGAAAACCCCTCCTTCGAGGTTATCTCCGCTTTGCTCTCCCGCTGCCAGGTTTATATATTGCAGCATCTCGCGGAGCAGGATATGCTCGACTTATTGGATAAAGCGCAAAAGGAAGACGTAGTCCTCAAAGAAAAAAATATCGTAATTGAAGAGCACGAGGCCCTGCTGCGCCTCAGCGGCGGCGATGCGCGCAAGCTGCTCAATATCTTCGAGCTGCTGGTGAACGCTTTCGACAGTAAGAAAATAGTACTGAACAATGATGTAGTGCTGGAGCATGTGCAGCAAAACATGGCCCTTTACGATAAAACCGGCGAGCAACATTACGACATCATTTCGGCATTCATTAAATCCATGCGCGGCAGCGACCCTAACGGGGCCGTTTACTGGCTGGCCCGTATGATTGTTGGCGGCGAAGATCCACTATTCATTGCCCGCCGTATGCTCATTTTAGCGTCAGAGGACATCGGCAACGCCAACCCCAACGCGTTGTTGCTGGCGCAAAGTTGTTTTAACGCCGTACAGGTTATCGGTATGCCCGAGTCGCAATTGATACTATCGCAAACGGTGATTTATTTGGCCACATCGGCCAAAAGCAATTCGGCCACCACGGCTATTGGCACTGCAATAGCCTTAGTAAAGCAAACCGGCGACCTGCCCGTGCCCCTGCACCTACGTAACGCGCCCACCAAACTGATGAAGAACATCGGTTACGGCAAAAACTACAAGTATGCCCACAGCTACGAAGGCAATTTTGCCGACCTTGATTTTCTGCCGGAAGCCATCCGCGGCACAAAAATTTATGAGCCGGGTAACAACGCGAAAGAAAACGAGTCCAAAGAGAAAATGAGGAAACTTTGGGGCGACAGGTATAAGTATTAGTTAATATTGTTATCTTCCGTCGTTAACCTTTAACCGATGCAACACCCCGATCTAAAAAAAGAATTCCAGGTAGAGCGGATCGCTTTCTTCAGTGATGCTGTTTTTGCGATAGCTATCACCCTGTTGATAATTGAGATAAAAGTACCCGAAGTGCATGGCGAACGGTTTAGTTCGGCAGAGATAGTACTCGGCTTGCGGGTTCTTATCCCAAAGTTTATAGGCTTTATTGTGAGTTTTTTTGTGATAGCCTTGTATTGGGTTAATCACCACCAAATATTTAAATACGTGGTACATTACAGCCCCAAACTGGTTTGGACCAACCTTTTCCTGTTATTTTCCATCGTGCTGATGCCGTTTAGTTCGGCCTTTTACAGCGATTACTGGCTATCTTACAGTGCCGTACCACTGGGATTTTATGTGGTAAATATTTGCCTTACCGGTTTTATGAATACCCGTTTGTGGTATATTATCAGTAACCCGGCCAATAAGCTGAGCGAGGGACTGGACAATCCCGCTTTTGTAGCTTATTGCAAAACCCGCTCGATGATTGCACCCAGCGTTTTCCTGCTTTCGTTTTTGGTAAGTATCTTTAGCATGCGTATTGCCTACTGGTGCCCTGGCCTCATTTTTATAATTATGATAATCCTTAAAAGGCAGTACCGCAAAAAACACCCGGAACTGTTTGCCAAATAATCACATAATATGATCTCAACCTTTTTTAGCCACGAGTTAAAAGCCTTCTGGCGTTCAAAAAACACCGGCAAAACCATAGCCGTGAAGGCGGTAATGGGCGTGCTTATCCTTATCCTGTTGCTTTACGTAGTAGCATTGGGCGTATTGCTGGATATGATTTTAGGCAAGGTGTTCCCCAAAGAGGATTTGGTGGCTACCTTTTGCGGAATCATCCTCATTTACTTTTTGTTTGATATGCTTATGCGTATGCAGTTGCAGGAGCTGCCTACGCTTAAGGTGCAGCCATACCTGCATTTGCCGGTAAAGCGCAACAGTGTTGTAGGTTACCTGGCCTTAACTGCGCTGCTTTCGTTTTTTAACCTGTGGCCCATCGTGCTTTTTGGGCCGTTCATCATCAAAGTTATTTTGCCTTCATCGGGTGCCTTGGTGGCCATTGCGTTTTTGGTCGCGGTAATATCGCTGTCGGTATTCAATAATTACCTGGCTATGTACATCAAGCGCAAGTCCAATTTAAACGGCTGGGTATTTTTGGTGGCCTTTGCGGTGTTGGGCCTTGCTATAGCCGGCGATTTCGCATGGCATATTTATTCGCTGCGTAACCTATCTTACTTATATTTCGGGGCCTTGCTCACCAAACCTTATTTTGCCTTGCTACCGCTGGTATTGGGCCTGGGCATGTTTTACTTCAACTTTATTTACTTAAAGGGTAACCTATATCTCGAAGAACTGGGTTCACGTAAAGCTTCTGCCTATAAAAGCAGTACCGAGATACCTTTCCTTGGCCGTTACGGCAGCGTGGGCGATTTGGTGGCCAACGAAATTAAGCTCATCCTGCGCAACAAACGATCTCGCTCGGCATTGGTAATGAGTAGTTTCATGTTGTTTTACGGGCTGATATTCTACACCCAAAAAGCCTATCCCGATGGCTTCAAGGTGTTCGTGGGCATGTTTATGACCGGTATCTTCATCATCAGCTACGGGCAGTTTATGTTCAGCTGGCAGGCATCGCACTTTGATGGCTTGCTGGTGAGCAAGATCAAATTCTCCGATTTTTTGAAGGCCAAATATCTGCTGTTTACAGTAGTATCAACCCTGGCTTTTTTGCTCACGCTGCCGTATGTGTACTTCGGCTGGAAGGTTATCCTCATCCACTTTGTGATGTATCTATGGAACCTGGGCGTAAACACCACCATTGTATTGTTTTTTGCCAACCGCAATTACAAACGTATCGACCTATCTAAGGGTGCGTCCTTCAACTGGGAAGGCGTAGGCGCAACCCAATTGCTGCTCTCGTTCCCGCTACTGATATTGCCTTACGTTGTGTACTGGCCGTTCAGCTTGTTGGGGATGCCTTACCCGGGATATGCCGCAATGGCCATCATCGGGCTGGCCTTTATAGCTACCCGCAGCTTCTGGATAAAGAAACTGGAAGCAGATTTTTACCAAAAACGATTTAAAATAGCCGAAGGCTTCAGGAATATATAAGATGATTGAGATCAAAAACTTAAAAAAGGTTTACGCCGGGGTAACCGTAGTAAACGTACCTGCGCTCACTATAAACAAGGGCGAAAGTATTGGCCTTGTAGGCAATAACGGCGCGGGCAAAACCACGCTGTTCCGCATGATACTGGATTTGATACGCCCCGATGACGGTGAAGTATTATCCAACGGAAAGAACGTGGCAGGTGCCGAGGAATGGAAAGACTATACGGCCTCTTACCTGGACGAGGGTTTCCTGATAGACTACCTTACGCCCGAAGAATACTTTTACTTCATAGGCGGCCTGCACCAGCAAAACAAGCCCCAGGTAGACGAATATTTGGCAGGCTTAACGGAGTTTTTTAACGGCGAGGTATTGAAGAAAGGCAAATACATCCGCGATTTATCAAAGGGCAACCAGTGTAAAGTGGGCGTGGGCAGCTGCCTGCTTCAGAAACCGCATTTGTTGATGCTTGATGAGCCATTCGCAAACATCGACCCAAGCACGCAGTTCCGCCTGAAGAATGTTCTGAAGGCCGAGAACAAGAACAATGGCGTAACCACAATCGTATCCAGCCACGATTTGAACCACATAACCGATGTATGCGAGCGCATCTTACTGATGGAAAAAGGGCGCATCATTAAAGATATCGCCACCAGTTCATCAACCCTGAACGAGTTGGAAGAATACTTTGGCGTGGGGCAAACTATTACGCCAGGCTTCATTATAGATAAAGAAGAGAACCACTAAGCTGTATTATGTATTTGATTAGAGAGGCCACAACGGCCGATGTTGATACCATTTTGCAAATAGCCGAAGACACCTGGTGGCCCACTTACGAGCCATTGTTGGGCAAAGAACAAGTTGCTTACATGCTAGGCACCATTTACACCCGCGATAAAATTTTAGGGCAATTGAAAAAGGGAGAGCAAGCCTATTTGCTTTTGATAGAAGAGGGCACGCCGGTTGCGTTTGCCGCGTACTCGCCGCGCGAGGAAGATGCAGATATATACAAGCTGCACAAGCTTTATTGCCTGCCCGCAACCCAGGGCAAAGGCTATGGCAAAATACTGATTAACGCCGTTGCAGATAAAACAAAAGAGGCAGGCAAGCATACACTCGACCTTAACGTAAACCGCTATAACAAAGCCAAGGATTTTTATGAGCGGATGGGCTTCACGATAGCGTATGAAGAGGATATCGCCATAGGGCCTTATTGGATGAACGATTATGTGATGCGGAAAGAGTTGTAATCTGCACCGTAGCTAAATCTTCAGCCGGATGTTTATTTTCTGCAATAAACCAGCCAGCCAAACAATTACCAGCGCAAAAAGCAAGGAGCGGATAAGCCCGCCGTTGCCCTGATCAAAGTATTGGGGGTAAGTAAAGTTGGTCATTTGATACATGGGGTAAAACAGGTAAGGCAGCAGATAGCAGGTGAACGTGTTGGTGCCCGCAGGTTCTATCACCTTTACCCAGTTGTACTTTTTGCAGGTATCTACCACAAAAACAAATATGGCGTAAACAATAAGGCTTATGCCCGTGCAAATGAGCACCCATGAGGGGGTATCGCGCATTTTGGATATGCCCCCACTGAAATAACGCACAATAAAGCCCAGGTTGAACAATATAATGGCTATCAAAAACATGGCCACCCAAAGCATCTTCAGTTCGCGGTTTTGGGCAAGGCGCATGTATAATACCGACACGAATATCCCCGCCATGGTAAACGCCTGCATGGCCCCATTGCCCGATATCCAAACATATTGTTGTATGGGGTTGAGGAAGGTAAGCAGCCCAAAGTGGTAATCGAGATTAAAAAACATGAAGAATAGCCAGGCAGCAGCCTGCACCCACAGCACCCCGTTGGAGTAATGGTAAATAAAGGCACAAATAAGGTATGCCCAGCCGATGAGCCCAAGTATGCCCCACCAGGTAAGGTGCAGCCAGGCGTGCCCCGGGTCGGAACTCTTATAGACTGCGCATACAGCAACTAGCAAGGCAACGCCAAAGCCCTGGCATAGGTAGCGTTTTAGCTTAGATGCGGTGTTGCTATAATCAATGAAAATAAAAAAGAAGCTAAAAGTTGCCAGGCTATCCCACACGGGCCGGGGCAAAATGGCGTGGGCCTCATCGTAAGTTTCCATATTGGCGTGGAAGAAGCCGATGAAGATGAGGGCAAAAGAGCGCGTAATGATACGCATGGGTATTTTGGCATCCTCTTTTTTAGAGCGATGCGCAAAGGCATATGGGATGGCCAACCCCACTATAAATAAAAAGGCCGGAAAAATCGTATCGGCTAATCCTAATCCATCGGCATTGACGGCCACGTGTTTGAGCCATTCGGGCGTGTTGGGTACGCCGTCCAGATCGTTCACGAAAATCATCAGGAACATGGTAACCGCACGAAACGCATCTATAGACCGGATGCGGTTAATTAAATTACTCATTAAACAGGAAAATGTTTTTTAGGGACAAATGTTTTAAGTAAACGGCAATTTTCTTAAAACAGTATCGCTAAAAGAGTGGTTTTAGTCCCTGTCGCGGCTAAGCTTGGTAAATAACAGCGGGTTTTCGTTCAGCTCGGCTGTTTCACGGCGGTGTTTGATGATATGGATAGCCGTGAATAACGCTTCGCGGAAGGATATCTCCGATGCCATGTTTTTGCCCGCAATATCATAAGCCGTGCCATGGTCCGGCGAAGTGCGCACGAAGCTGAGCCCGGCGGTATAATTTACGCCCGATTCGAAGGCGATTTGCTTAAAAGGGATAAGCCCCTGGTCGTGGTACATAGCCAGCACAGCATCAAACTGCAGGTAAGTGCCGTTGGCAAAAAAACCATCGGCCGCATATGGGCCAAAAGCCAGAACATCATGTGCACGAGCTTCTTCTATGGCGGGGATGATAACGTCTTTTTCTTCATTGCCTATAAGGCCGTTATCGCTGGCATGGGGGTTTAGGCCCAGCACGGCAATTTTGGGTTTGCGTACCCAAAAATCATCGCGCAGGCTGCTGTGCATCAGCTTCAGTTTGGCTATGATTTTTTCGGTAGTGATGCTTTCCGATATTTTCGATACGGGGATATGCCCCGTAACCACGCCAACGCGTAGGGTTTCGCTCACCAAAAACATCAGCGATTCGTTTGCGCTATCGCGCGATTGCAAGTACTCGGTATGCCCCGGGAAATTGAACTCCTCGCTCTGGATATTATCTTTGTTGATAGGAGCGGTAACCAGTCCGTCTATCTTGCCGCTCAGGAGGTCGTCGGTAGCGCGTTGTAATGATTGATAAGCGTATTTACCGCCTTCGGCCGTAACGGTGCCCAGCTCTATACGTACGTCTTCTTCCCAGCAGTTCACCATATTGGCCCGCTTGGATATTGCTTGCGATGCATCGTCGACGATATTGAAATTAAGCTCGTTTACCTGCGTGGCCCTGCGGTGGAACGATGCCACCTTGCTGTGCCCGTAAACAATTGGCGTGCAGTAATCGTATATTTTGGTATCGGCCAGCGTTTTGATGATTATCTCTAACCCAATGCCGTTAATATCGCCGATGCTTATCCCTATTTTAGGTTTGTCGCTCATGATTTATTTTGATTTCACCGATTTAACTGATTTCACCGATTAGCCGTTGTGGCGAGTTGAATACAGGGAAATGGTTATAATTGCTTTAAGCTTTGGCCGTTGCGGTTTAGCTTAATATGCAAAGAAAAAGATTTTAAGTTTATAATTCCTTAATAAAGCGCAAATATGCCTTAATTTGCTTAAATATACTTGTATAATGACATTAGTAAGAGCAAAAAAACATTTAGGCCAACACTTTCTTACTGATAAAAATATTGCGCAGAAAACGGTGGAGAGCCTGCGCGCCGGCGATAAATACCGGCAGGTGCTGGAGGTTGGCCCCGGTATGGGCATCCTGTCGGATTTTCTGTTGCAAAAGCCCGAATACGAAGCCTTCCTAATCGACATCGACACAGAATCGTACACGTTTCTGCAAAAGAAATACCCGGCACTGGGCAGCAGATTAATCAATGCCGATTTTTTGGAGCTCGATTTCGCAAGTCTCTTCGAGCCGAAGATGGCGGTTATCGGAAACTTCCCCTATAATATTTCCAGTCAGATACTTTTTAAGATATTGGATAACCGGGAGCGGGTTGTTGAGGTGGTGGGCATGTTCCAGAAAGAAGTGGCCGAGCGCTGCGCCAGCAAGCCGGGCAGTAAAGAATATGGTATCCTGAGCGTTTTTTTGCAGGCCTATTATAAAGTTGAATATTTATTCACAGTTAAAGCAGGAGTTTTTAACCCTCCGCCCAAAGTACTCTCGGCGGTTATCCGTTTAACCCGCAACGAAACCGAAACTCTCGGTTGTGACGAAAAACTGTTTTGGCAGGTAGTAAAGGCCGGCTTTAACCAGCGACGCAAAACATTGCGCAACGCGCTATCGTCCCTCATCAATAAAGAAAAAATGACCGAGAATAAAACGCTCGATTTAAGGGCCGAGCGGTTAAGCGTGGCTGATTTTGTTGCGTTGACCAATGAGATAACCGCGAATAGATGAAAAGGCTGTCGGTTACCATTTTCCTATTGTTTGCCGGTATTTGCGGCTTTGCACAAAAAACGCTCACTGCAAAGTCACCAGTTATAAGCACAAAAAGGGTTTACCTGCAGTACGGAAATCAAAAGGATAGTTTGTTAATTCCTGTAATATCTAACGATTACCCGGCTTTGCAAAAAGCGTTTTCAGATTCGGTATTATTCTCTGGCGATAAGCTCCCGGATGTGGTGGACAACTATAGTACTTGCGGATGCGGCGTTACGAGCTTAAATTATAAGGTAGAGTATTCCAACAATCTGCTTGTTTCCATTAGGTTGCTTTACGAAGGCATGGTGGCTTACCCTTCGTCTTATCAAAAATGGCTGACGCTATTTGTTGAAGATGGGAAGCCGATACCGTTAAACACTGTATTAGGCGAGGCGGGTATGGATTATGTATTGCAGAAGTACAAAGCAGTCCTCATTTCACGAATTAAGCGCAATCTGATTACTCAGACGCATGATGCTGATGCTATTTCCGCACGCAAAGAACTATTAGAGGCCGCCCGAGGCTTAAAAGCGCATGATATTATTAGCAAATTCCTCATTACGCCTAAAGGACTGCTTGTAACAACGGATAATGTGCTGCCGCATGTTATACAAAGTTTTGAACCACCGCGCGAAGTGTTATTTACAAGGGCAGAATTGCGAAAATTCATCGCGGCTTATTCCGTAGAACCGGGATGGCATACTACAATCAAAAAACCTTAACGTCTGTTGAGTCATTTAACCCTTCGATTTCTTCACGGAATCGGCTATACGTTTTACGAACAGGTGGTTTGCCGTGCCGCCAATTACTACTCCAACAACAGGTATTAGCTTGTGTTCAGCAAACCAGCGTTTGGTTCAAAACAGACTCTATGCTTCGCATGTAGTTCAAGCGCTCGAACCCGACCGTGAAGTTTTCTTTTCTCATGCTGAACTTAAAAAGTACGCAAAGGCTTAAATTAATAAACTTTCACCTCAACCGGCCCTTTTATCCCCTGCGATTTCTTTACCGAATCGGCCATGCGTTTTACGAACAGGTAGTTTGCCGTGCCGCCAATTACTGCGCCAACAACAGGTATCAGTCTTTCGGCAGTGCGTACGCCAAAGGCCAGTAACAGCTTTTCGGCAATGCTTTCCATTACGGTTTTGGTCATGGCAACGCCGGCTTCTATTTTAAAAGAGGCGGCAACCAGCCCCATAAATTCCTCGAAACTTATTTTATAACTACCTCGGCTGTAGTACATAATAGCCATGGTAACCCTGAACTGTTGAGTGATGAGGTTAATGAAATCGACCGGCATGCCTACCAACATAGTGATGATGCCACCGCTGCCTGATATGGCTCCCGAGCCTGCTGCCAGGTAGGCGCATTGGTTGATGAATTTATCCAGCCCCATTTTATCCACGCCGCGTTTGATGTTCAGCTGGTCTATATGGTCGAATATCTGCCTGAAGCCGTCGTTGGATAATTTAACGGCGTATTGTTTTATATCGGTGCGCGTACGCTTGAATGGTAATTTCATATTGGTTGCAGGCCTATGTTTGCCAATGGTGTATTGCCATTTACGTGCCAACATTTTATAGCAGCAGAAATGGCGCGTTTAGGCATATCAGCTGGCACGGATCATGTGTCATTCCTGGCTATTTTACAGGCAATTAGCCGCTGAAAATATTTTTTGCATATATCGAAATGTACGCTACATTTACCGCGTAATCGCATACCGGTGAAACTTCCCCGAAACCTCAAAATCCTCCCGGAACCTACAGGCAGGCGATGCGTTCATTAAACAACAAAACATCATGTATTTACTTATTGTATTAGCTATCGCCCTTGTGCTGGTAGTAATTAGTGCTCACATTGCGCAGGAGTATCAACGCGCCATTGTTTTCCGTTTAGGCCGCTACAGCCATACCGCCGGTCCGGGGCTTTATTTTATCATTCCCTTTGTTGACAGGCAGATAACCGTTGACATCCGTACCCGCACGGTTGATCTGGAGCAGCAGGAAACCATCACTAAAGACAGCGTAACCATTAAGGTGAACGCCGTGCTTTGGTTCAAGGTAATTAATCCAGAAGACTCGATTATCAAGGTTGCCAATTATAACCAGGCGGTTTACCAGTTTGCGGTGACAGCGCTGCGGAACATTATCGGCCAGCACCATTTGGATGAAGTGTTGCGCGAGCGCGAACAGATAAACTCAACAATGCAAAAAATTGTAGATGCTGCCACCGAGCCATGGGGCATTAAGATAGTGATGGTAGAGATGAAGGACGTAGAGATCCCCGAATCGATGCAGCGCGCCATGGCACGAGAAGCCGAAGCCATCCGCGAGAAACGCGCCCGTATCATCAAAGCCGAAGCCGAATTGGAAGCATCCATCAAACTAACGCAAGGTGCCAAACAAATGGAAGGCAGCCCGATAGCCCTGGAACTTCGCCGCATGCAGATGCTATCGGAAATCGGCATCGATAACAATACCACTACTATTGTATTGGTACCATCTGATTTTACCAATGCTGCCAGGAGCTTTACGGAGATGGTGAGTAAGAAGACGGAGGGGTAAGAATATTAAATAACGTCCTGCTGAATTAAATTCAGCATCCCACATGCGCAGTGACATCGCAGAGGTGTTTGCTTTTATGATGGGATACCGAAACAAGTTCGGCAGGACGATTTATTGAGTTGGCCCGAGCGATAGGTGTCTACACCCCAACCACCAACAACTCCTCCAAAACTTCCAGTGCTTCATTAATATTTCCCACCCTATCTACGCTTAAGCGGAGGGTGTTTTTTACCTCTTTTAAGTTGGTGCGCCTCGGGTTACGCTGTACAAAGGCAAGCACTTCGCGGAAGGCATCGCTTTCGAAATAGGCAGATTGCTGGTTGGTGATGAAGTACCCGCGCAGTACGTTGTTTTTAAGGGACACTTTTTCGAAACCGATGGTTTTGCCCAGCCATTGCAGGCGCATTGAGTTCAGTAAATCGTTTACCTGCAGGGGCACGGGGCCAAACCTATCGTGCAGTTGCTGCTTAAAGGCTTGTAGTTCGGTTTCGTTTTCCAGTTTGCTTAATTCGGTGTACAGGTTATACCGCTCGCCAATGTTCGTTACGTATTCATCCGGTATTAGTATCTCCTGGTCGGTATCAATCTGGGTAAAGCTGATGAATGGCTTGGGCTTTTCATCGGGGAACACGCCTTTGAATTCGTCTTCCTTCAGTTCCTGTATGGCCTCGTCCAATATCTTGTGGTACATATCGAAGCCTATTTCGGCAATAAAGCCGCTTTGCTCGGCACCCAGCAGGTTGCCGCTGCCGCGGATGTCCAGGTCGCGCATGGCTACGTTAAAGCCGCTGCCCAAATCGCTGAATTCTTCTATCGCGCTCAGGCGTTTGCGGGCCTCATTGGTGAGGGTTGATAACGGCGGACTCAGCAAATAACAATATGCTTTTTTGTTGCTTCGCCCAACACGGCCGCGCATCTGGTGCAGGTCGCTTAAGCCAAACATATGGGCGTAGTTGATAATAATAGTATTGGCGTTTGGGATGTCCAACCCTGCCTCGATGATGGTAGTCGCCACCAGCACATCGTACTCGTGGTTCACGAATTTCAGCATCACATCTTCCAGCGCGTCGCCCTCCAGCTGCCCGTGGGCTATGCCTATACGGGCTTTGGGGACGAGCTTGTGTATCATACCGCCCAGTTGTGGCAAGTCGGCAACGCGGTTGTGGATAAAGAACACCTGCCCGTCGCGCTCTATCTCGTGCTCTACGGCTTCTTTTATCAGCTTATCGTTAAACACATGCAGCTCGGTAACTACCGGTTGGCGGTTTGGCGGCGGAGTGGATATGATGGAAAGATCGCGTGCGCCCATCAGCGAAAAATGCAAGGTGCGTGGGATAGGCGTTGCCGTGAGGGTAAGCGTGTCCACATTGGCGCGCATCTGTTTCAGCTTTTCCTTTACGGATACGCCGAATTTCTGCTCCTCATCAATAATCATCAACCCCAGATCCTTAAACTTTACATCCTTACTCACCAAACGGTGTGTCCCGATGATGATATCTACCTTGCCCTCCTTCAATTTGGCAAGGGTGTCCTTTATTTGCTTGCTGCTTTTAAAACGGTTGATGTAATCGATATTGGCGGGGAAGCCCTTCAGGCGGTCGCTAAAGGTTTTATAATGCTGGGCGGCTAAGATGGTCGTCGGCACCAATATAGCCACCTGCTTGCTATCTGCAACGGCCTTAAACGCTGCACGCACGGCTATCTCGGTTTTGCCAAACCCAACGTCGCCGCAAATGAGGCGGTCCATCGGGTGCGGCGATTCCATATCCTTTTTAAAATCGGTAGTGGCCTTTTCCTGATCGGGCGTGTCTTCGTATAAAAAGGATGCTTCCAGTTCGGTCTGCAGGTAACTATCAGGCGAAAAAGCGTTGCCATCCTGCGCTTTACGCAGTGCGTAAAGTTTGATGAGGTCGCGGGCTATATCCTTAACTTTTTTTTTTGTTGTTTTCTTTAGCCGTTCCCAAGTGTCGGTGCCCAGCTTGTTCATGCGGGGCTGCGTACCCTCCTTGCCGCTGTATTTGCTGATGCGATTAAGCGAGTTGATATTTACGTACAGCAGGTCGTTATCGGCGTAAACCAGGCGTATCATCTCCTGTACTTTACCATTCACTTCCACTTTCTCCAGCCCGGCGTATTTACCTATGCCATGGTCTATATGGGTAATGAAGTCGCCGGGCTTCAAATCGCGCAGTTCTTTTAACGTGATGGCCTGCGAACGCTGATAGCCTTTCTTAAGTTTGTATTTATAGTATCGGTCAAATATCTGGTGGTCGGTATAGCAGGCGAGTTTTTGCTCCCGGTCTATAAATCCTTCGCGAATGGATACGCTTAGCGGCGTAAATTTTACCGTTTTATCCAAATCATCTAAAATGGCGTAAAGGCGTTCTACCTGCCTTGCGCTATCGGTAAGGATATAATTCTCTACCTTATCGGCCTCGTTGTTCTTGAAATTATGTATCAGCAGGCTAAAATCCTTATTGAACGACGGCTGCGGGCGCATATCGAACATAATTTGTGCGGCATCGTGGTAAAAGAATTGCTTGCCAAATTCTACCAACGGGAAATCGTGCAGTTGGTCGGCTATCAGTTTTTCGTCGGTAAAGCTGAATTTGGGGTCTATCCAATCGGGGTTCTGATTTTTCTCCTCTGCAGAAAGGGCCTTCCACAATTGGGTGGCTTTTTTATGCCCGGTTTGGATAATATCCAGCGTAAACTGCACATCCTTTATCCACACCTGTGTGCCGGCATCTACATATTCCAACAGGGAGATGTTATTCTCGGTAAGGAATTTAGATTGTACGTTGGGTACGATGGTGATATTCTTCACCTTCTCTACCGATAGCTGGCTCTCTATCTCGAACGTGCGTATCGATTCGATGGCATCGCCAAAGAATTCTACCCGGTAAGGCAAATCGTGCGAGAAGGAAAAGATATCTACAATGCCACCGCGTACCGAGAACTGCCCCGGCTCGTAAACAAAATCAACCCGGTCGAAATCGTATTCCACCAAAAACTCGCTGATGAATTCGAGGCTCAGTTTATTATTAACGGCAATCTCGAGGGTGTTTTTTTCCAGAGAAGCACGGTCTATCACCTTTTCGGCAATGGCCTCGGGGTAAGTAACGATGAGCTGGCCGTATTCGGTAGCGTGGTTAAGTTCGTTCAATACTTCGGCGCGGGCCAAAACATTGCTGCTATCGGGCTGGGTAAATTCGAATGGTTTGCGGTATGATGATGGGAAAAGCAGGGCTTCTTTACCGGTAAGGCTTTCCAGGTCGGCCTGGAAGTAGGCAGCTTCTTCCCGCTCGGGCAGCACGAATATCATGTGCTTGTGCTGCAAAAAATATAACGCAGCAGCCATGGCCGCATCGCCCGATCCGACTAAGCCCCTTAGCTGCACCCTTGGATTTTTACCGGCATTAAGCGCCTGCGCCAGTGCCTTTATCCGTTCGTCGGCCTTATACCTTTCTAATATATCGCGGATATTCAAAACGATGCAAATATAGGCAAAAAAGGGCTTTAAGACCTCTACTGTTAATTATGCAAAATTTGGGCAAACAAAACGGGACATACATTACTTTTAAATGATATTTCGCTGCCAGTAAGGCGGCGCCAACCAAAACCATAAACTAAAAATTTCTTCAATATGAAAAATTCAGTAATTTTCGGCGTAGTGATAGGCGTTTTAAGCACTATATGGCTTTTTGTACTGCGCGGCAACCATGCCGATCTTACCGATAGCAAGGTGGCGACCATAGAATACGGGTCGGTACTCATCCCGCTTATCGGGCTTTATTTCGGCGTCAGGAATTTCCGCGATGGCGAATTAAAGGGTAAGATGGGCTTTTTAGAGGCGCTCATCCAAAGCTTTAAGATACTGCTGGTAGGCGGTGCGCTAACTACATTTATCGGCATCGTTTTTGTAAACTGGGGCGGCATAAGCGCACACGATCCAACACTGCAGGCTTTTAGCGGCCGCATTTTTGGCGCTTTGCTGGTTGGCGTAATTATGGCCTTTGGCGTATCTTTACTGCTCACCACCCGCAGCAATAAGGTTGATTAAAAAGCTTTTTAACCGATACTTCGAACTGATATTTTGGATAGCTGCGATGGCTTGCCTGGCGTTTACCAACCCGGCGGGGCCATCGCATTTTAGCTTGTGCCCCTTAAAGTATCTGGGCTTTGTCTGGTGCCCCGGCTGTGGGCTAGGCCATGCCATCGCTTACTTGTTCCTCGGCGATATTCGGGCCTCTTTCCACGCGCATTGGCTGGGTATACCGGCGGTGCTTGGCATAATGTACAGGATATATGCCCTTATTTTCCCGGTAAACTACCTCGCCCGCATGCAAAAGCGCGATACTCACCGATAGATTTTCTTCCGGCAAAAGCCCGGCCCTGTTTCACCGTAAAATCCACCTCGTTTACCGATACTTTATCACATGCTGCCAATAATGCATTGACCACAGTTGTGTTTGGATGTAGTTTTACATCATAAATCATCACAAACATTAAAAAACAACAGCCATGAACACGCACTATGATCCTTATATGACCTTCTCGGATATGACAACCGAAGAAATGACATTTTTGCAACAGGCAACAAACGGCCTGAGCGAAAGACAGAAACAATACTTTTATATGGTTTACTCGGGCAAACGGCGCAGCCCGCAAGAGATACTGATTTATACGCTACTTGGTTTTGTGTGCATTGCCGGCGTACAGCGCTTTGTAACCGGGCAAATTGTAATGGGCATACTCTACTTTTTTACAGGCGGTTTCTGCGCTATAGGTACCATTATAGATTTAATTAACCACCGCTCCATCGCAACAGAGTATAACCAGAAAATGGCTTACGAAAGCTTCCAGATTACCAAAATGGCCGTTCAGGAATAATTAACGCAAAAACATCACCCCAAACTTTAAATACATACAAACATGAAAACCCTTAACAAAAACACCCATAAGCTAACCGTTCGTTTCGATAAAGAATTGCTGGCCCTGTTGCAGAACGACCTGAAAACCGCAAAGGCAAAAAAAGCGTGATAAGATAAATACTGAATGGGCTTAACGCCCGGGAAGACCGAAACGATTGTAAGCATTGGGAAGGGCCACAGCGCCCGGCGGCGATTGGCCCACCAAAGAAAATATTACAGGCGTTTTGGTCTTTGTTGTTTGTGGTGATTTTTAACCACAGAGGGCGCGGAGTAGCCGCGGAGCTTCACAGAGATTTAGGAGGAATGCCATTTAACCAACAGGAAGCGACTCAAATAAAATCCTGTCAATCTTTTTAATCTCCTCAATCCTGTATTACCTTCGCTTATATGAAATTAGCACAGCTTACCGCTTACCTGGAGAGCCTGGCTCCGCTGGCCTATCAGGAAGATTACGATAATTCAGGCCTGATTGTAGGCCACCCGGATGCCGATATCCACCAAGCGCTCATCTCTTTGGATTGTACCGAAGCCGTAGTAGATGAAGCCGTAGCCATGGGTTGCCAGGTAATCGTATCGCACCACCCCATCGTTTTTAAAGGACTAAAAAGGTTCAACGGCAAAACCTATGTTGAGCGCGTGGTAGAGAAAGCCATCCGCCACAACATCGCTATCTACGCTATCCATACCAATCTGGATAACATCATGACGGGGGTTAACGCACGCATCTGCGAAACGCTGGGTTTAAAAAATAGCCGAATCCTGGCTCCCAAGCACCAATTACTCAAAAAGCTGGTTACCTACGTACCCGTTGCGCAGGCCGAAGAGGTGCGCAATGCCTTATTTGCCGCAGGGGCGGGCAACATTGGCAATTACAGCGAAGTAAGCTTCAACGCCGAAGGCTTTGGTTCCTTTAAAGCAAACGAGCACGCCACCCCCTACGTGGGCGAGCCCGGCAAACGCCACCGCGAGCACGAGATACGCATAGAAAGCATTTACCCTACCAACCTGGAGAGCAAGATAATTATGGCCCTGGTACTGGCGCACCCCTATGAAGAGGTGGCGTACGACCTTTACGCCCTCACCAACCAAAACCAGCAAGTGGGTAGCGGCATGATTGGCGAGTTGGAAAATGCTAAGGATGCCAATGCTTTTTTAGCATTCGTAAAAGACAAAATGCGCGCAAGCGTTATAAGGCATACCGAATTTACGGACAAGCCCATCAAAAAAGTAGCGGTTTGCGGTGGCTCGGGAGGCTTTTTATTGAAGCACGCCATAGCCGCCGGGGCCGACATTTTTATCACCGCAGATTACAAATACCACGAGTTTTTTGATGCAGAAGGAAAGATAGTGATTGCCGACATCGGACATTTTGAAAGTGAGCAATTTACGCAACAATTATTGCATGAAATTATTCAAAATAAATTTGTTAACTTTGCGGTCCGTTTAACAAAAGTAAATACAAACCCCGTCAAATATTATATTTAATGGAACAAACTGTAGAACAAAAGCTTAAAGCTTTATACGACCTGCAAACCATCCACACCAAAATTGACAAGATACGCCAGGTACGCGGCGAATTGCCTATGGAAGTTGCCGATCTGGAAGATGACGTAGCCGGATTAGAAACCCGCATACAAAAAATAAAGAACGAGCTGGACGACCTTGAGGACGAAATTGTGACCCGCAAGAACATCATCAAGGAATCGCAAGCCAACACCAAAAAATACGAAGCCCAGCTTAACGAGGTTAAAAACAACCGCGAGTACGACGCAATCTCTAAAGAGATTGAGATACAGGGTCTGGATATACAGGTAAGCGAGAAAAAAATCCGCGAGTTTGGTTTCGAGATAGCATCTAAAACCGCCATCTACGAAAAAGCACAGGCCGATTTAGATGCCCGCCGTGCCGACCTTGACGCCAAGAAAGACGAGCTGGGTACCATTACTGCCGAAACTGAAAAGGAAGAAAACGAGCTGAACAGCCAGGCCGATAAAGCGACCGTGAACATAGAAGAGCGCTTGCTTACCGCTTACAACCGCCTGCGCAACAATGCAAAGAACGGCCTTGCGGTAGTAACTATACAGCGCGATTCATGCGCGGGCTGTTTTAACCAAATACCTCCTCAGCGCCAGAGCGATATACGCCAACGCAAAAAGATCATCGTTTGCGAGCACTGCGGCCGTATATTGGTTGATGAGCTGATGGCTTTGGAAGAAGAAAACGTATAACAAGCAACCAACTATAAATTTATATTTAGAAGGCTCCAGCTATGGGGCCTTTTTTTGTGGGGCAAAAATGGAAACCAACAAAAGCCCAAGTAATATCCCGGAAATGGCCGTTACGATAATATCACCATACGGAAATTCATTTTGGCTATTCCATGTTTTAATGCATGCAATGGTTTTTATAGCTAGTACCATCAACATAATACCAAGTACACCAAACCAAAACCAGGTTTTATTTTGCTTCACTGTTGTCTCGGCCCTCTGCAACCGTGATACAGCATACCCAATTACGCCGAAGCCAACCAGCGTGCTGCAATGCTGTAAGAGTTTATAAACGGCCACCGAATGCCCGGCTATGCTAATAGTTGAAGTAAACACCGGGAAGTGCGCAGCAAAATAGCGTTGCTTGTGTGTAAAGCCGTCCCAAAAAAGGTGCGAAGCCGAGCCTATTAAAAGGCATATCATAATGATAGCTATATTGTTTACGGAAAGCTGGCTGGCAGCAGTGTTCTTATAAGCAGAGAACCGGCGGTTTAAGTATGCCGGTAGATAATCAATAAGAGGGTTTTTTACCAGCCGTTGATAGGCAAAATATACAAGCAAGCCCAGCGGTAAGTCGAACCAAAATAAACCACCAAGGCTGTGCCCGTAAATACCTATCAATTTCATCCTGATAAAATATTCAAAGTCGGGAATCATACTGCCTATTATTAAGGCTGTTAATGATGCCATCCGTTTAGGCAAACGGCTTAAAGGTAATACGATAGCAGGGTGTGCAAAGGTGAAAGGCATTAGGCTAATTTATAAAAAAGAATGCTCCCGCGAAGGAAAACTATCCATGTACTTGCGCCCTTTATCCATTTACCGGGATGGTGGCATGCTGCACCTTTGTATTGTCAATAACGACATACAAAAATACAGCAAAATGAAAACTCAATTTTTAGTACCTACCCGCGAAGAAGTAAGTCCCGCCAATCAGGCCATATTTGATAACCTTAAGAAAGCACTGGGCTTTGTGCCAAACCTGTACGCCACCATAGCTTACTCGGATGCCGGCCTTGCCCGCTACCTCGCTTTCCAGAACGCAAAAACAACGCTATCTAATAAAGAAAAAGAAGCCGTTAATTTAATTGTAAGCCAGGTTAATGGTTGTGCGTATTGCTTAAGCGCCCACACATTAATTGGCAAAATGAATGGCTTTACCGACGAGCAGATACTGGAGTTCCGTAAAGGCAAAAGCGAAAACCCCAAACTTAACGCATTGGTTAAGCTGGCTGCCGAAATAACAGCCGACCGCGGCAGGGCTACAGATGAGGCCGTAAATGATTTTTATGCAAACGGCTACACAAACCAAAACCTGGTGGATTTAATTTTACAGATAAGCGATAAAACAGCCATGAACTACTTGCATAATTTAACAGATATTGCGGTAGATTTCCCACCGGCACCGGCATTGTAAAACGCCCTGCAGGCAAAACAATAAACCGATGAGCACAGAAAACAAACGATACCCGCTGCCACCCTTCAATATGGAAACCGCCCTGCAAAAAGTGCAGGCGGCCGAGGATGCCTGGAACACCCGCGACCCGGAGAAAGTGAGCATGGCTTACACCGTAGATTCGGAGTGGCGGAACCGCACCGATTTTATCAACGGACGCGAAGAAATCAAAGCCTTTTTAACCCGCAAATGGGAAAAGGAGCTGGATTACAAACTGAAAAAGGAGCTATGGGGTTTCCGCGAGAACCGCATGGCGGTGCGCTTTGAATATGAGTGGCATGATGAAGCCGGGCAATGGTACCGCAGCTACGGTAACGAGCTTTGGGAGTTTGACGAGAACGGCTACATGCAAAAACGCTTTGCCAGCATAAACGATATGCCCATTGATGAAGCCGACCGTAAATTATAAGTAATGACAGAGCAGCAAAGCTTTACTTTGGTAAATCCGCAAACCGGGAACCTTGCCTTTAAACTGTTCGCATTTAGCGATAATAGTTATTTCGACCATGTGCAGCGGAATAACTATTATTCGCTTATTTGGATAAAGCAGGGGAGCGGTAGTGTGCGGGCCGATTTTAACGACTATGCCTTTATAGTCAACACACTGTTTGCCTTTGCGCCTTACCAGCCGTTTATGTTTACACCACAGGGAGGCATAAGCGGGGTTGCGCTTCATTTTCATCCCGATTTCTTCTGTATTCATAAACATCAAAAAGAAGTGGCCTGTAATGGCGTGTTGTTCAACAACATCTATAATCCTCCGTTTTTACATTTAGACGAGCCCACCTCTGCAACGCTGGAAATGTTACTGACGCAGATACGTGTCGAAATGCAGAACCCCGCGCTGGCGCAGTACGAGCTGTTGGTATCCTATCTTAAAATATTGTTGATAACCGCCTCGCGGCTAAAAACACAGCAGCAACCCGAAGCAGAAAAGGTTTTGGAAGGAGCAAAGGAGCCATTCATCCTGCAAAAGCTGAAGGATTATATTGAGCTCCATTTTAAAACCCGCCATGCTGCCGGCGAATATGCCGACTTGCTGAATATTAGCCCGAAAGCCCTGGCCAAGATCACCAAAGCGCATTTCAATAAAACATTAACCGACCTGATATCCGAGCGCATCATCATAGAAGCCAAACGCGAATTGTACCTCACCAACAAGCCGGTAAAAGAAATTGCCTACGAATTGGGCTATAACGACGAAAGTTACTTTAGCCGCTTCTTTAAAACCAATGCCGATGTAAGCCCGCAAATGTATCGTGATACGGTTGGGTTTAACAGGATGGGCGAAGGAGATCATTCGCGGGCATTGCGGCCGTATGCGGGTTGATGGCTTTGGAAGACGTGGACGCACAGCCAACTACAAACTTATACCCTAAAAGGCTCTAGCTATAGGGCCTTTTTATTGGAATTTAAATTGAATGAACACTTAACCATTTTCGCGCAACGTCAATAGCAATTTGTTCGATATTGTTGATGTCGGCTCCTTCCCAATAATGCTGATACGGATTACCATATTCCAAATCTCCCCAAGCCCAATTTAGAAGCCGAAAGTCGAATAGTATATTTCTACAGTCTGTATCGATGGAAATGTCTGTTATTTCAGCCAAGCTTTGCCTTACAGAGCTACCGGCGCTAATTAATGAAACAAGATAGTGCCCATAACTCACAATGCCATCGTTGCCGCTTTTGGATTGTAAGTTAAGCTCTGATAAAGCGGCATTTAAATACTTGATTGCTTCGAAATAATCAGGTGGTTTTGACAGCCCGGCTAATATTAAAATATTCTCGCTTTCGTATCCAAGGCTTATCATCTCAATAGCCCAATCAACACAATCATCTGTATTGAAGTTAGCAATAACCGGATAGGAAACAATTTTATGAGTTAGTGAGCTAAGCATTGTTCTATTATGGACTAATATACATTAATTAAAGAACCATGTGCTAATGCCAATTAAAACATCCCCATCTGCTTCCCGCCCTTTGGCGTAAACAACGTGAGGTCATAAGGCGGCATTTCGCGGCCAGATAGGAATCGTACGCATGCCATACGGTATAATTGATGGATGGAGTTGGCCATATGGCCGTCGCCGCTCATGCGGCGGCCGAAGTCGCTATCGTTCAGGTTGCCGTCGTGGCAGGCTTTTATCATGTTCAGCACTTTCTCGGCACGGTCGGGGAAGGCTTTGTGTACCCAATCGGTAAAAAGCTCGGCAATGCTGCCGTTGAGGCGCACTATGGTAAAGCCTGCAGCCAATGCCCCTCTATCGGCTGCAGCCTTGATAATCTCGGGCATCTCGTTGCTGTTTAGCCCGGGTATGATTGGGGCAACCATCACCCGCACGGGGATGCCTTTTTCTGATAGTTTTTGTATTACGGCCAGCCTGCCCATGCCGGTTACGGTACGTGGCTCCAGCTTTTGGCGTAACGATTCGTTTAACGAATTGAGCGACACATTCACGTGGATAAGATTCATGACGGCCATTTCGCTGAGGATATCCAGATCGCGCAGCACCAGGTTATTCTTGGTGATAATGCTCACCGGGTTGCGGTATTTAAGGAATAACTGCAGTAAAGCGCGGGTTATTTTCAGTTTTCGTTCGATGGGCTGGTAGCAATCGGTATTGCCGGAGAGTACCATAGCCACGGGCTCATAACCCCGTTTGTTGAAGTGCTTTTCAAGCAGTTCCGGCGCGTTACGTTTTACGATGATCTTTCGCTCGAAATCCAACCCGGCACTGAAGCCATAATATTCGTGCGTATTGCGGGCGTAGCAATATATGCAGCCGTGCTCGCAGCCCTGGTATGGGTTTATGGATACGAAACGCCCCAGGTCGGGACTGTTAGATTCGCTTACGATTTTTTTGGCATTCTCTTCAAAAAGCTGCGTGCGGGTATCTTCCAGCAGTTGCTCATCAAGCCCTTCGGCATGCTCCAGCACGTACTTATTCTTCAGGAATTTGTTGTGCGTGTTTACCTGTGCCCCTCTCCCCTTAAAAAACTCCGGATTCTCCTCATGTGCCATAAGCACAAATTTGCTAATTTAATTAGCAAATTACAACTCTATCAAATTGTTTTTTATGGCGTAAAGCACCAGGCCCACACGGCTCTTTATCTGTAGTTTTTCGAAGAGCTGATCGCGGTAGCCATCAACGGTGCGTGCGCTGATGCACATATGGTCGGCAATTTCTTTGTAAGTAAGTTCGGTGCCGGCCAGTTTCAAAAACTCCAACTCGCGGCTGTTCAGTTTTATATCGTCGACGTTGCGGTTGTAATTGTTTACCAGGTGGCGGGTAACAAACTCGGGGTAATAAATTTCGCCCTGCGATACCTTGCGCAGCGCGTGCTCAAACTCGTATGGTTCCGAATCTTTAAGCAGGTAGCCCTTCACGCCCAGCTTCACCATGGTAAGCACTTTTTCGGCATCCTCGAACATGGAGAGTACAATTACGCATATATCCGGATAATTTGCTTTCAGCCAGCGCGCGGTTTCTATCCCGCCCATCACCGGCATGTTTATATCCAGCAAAATTATATCGGGCTTCAATTGTGGTGAGAGTTTGCGGGTAAGCTCTTCGCCGTTGCCGGCTTCGAAAAGTATCTTGTATCCGCCAAGGCTGTTTATCAGCGATACCAGCCCGCTCCTGAACAGGCGATGATCATCAACCAGTACTATTTGTATAGTGTCTGTAGGCATTTTTTGTTGTAAAAGGGGGTCTCAACATCTATCGCAATACAACAACCCTTTCCGGGTTAGCTGCTGCTGTTATAAGCAGCAATACCGATAAAGGCTGCTCAGTACCGTAAAATTCCTTAAGCCTACCCCGCTAATTTTTAACGGATAATTAGACGGGTTGGCGGTGTAAAAAGCGATGGTTAAGTTAAATAAATGTGAATAATACTGCAAACAAAATTTACACCGTTTAGCCTTGCCACTTATGACCATAAAACGCGCCTCAAATGCGTATAGCTTAGCCCCCTTCTGCCGGCGCGGGCTGCTTGCGGAAACATAAAAAAGCCAGGCTTAAACAGGTGTAGAGCACGGCTATAGATATATTGGCAATGCCGTTAAACAATAGAAGATAAGTATAATTGCCTTTGTAGGCCATGTAAGCAAACGAAGCGTAGACCATAAAGTTAAGCACGCAAAAAAACAAAAACCCGGTATTTACCCAAAAAGCGGGCAGCTTTATAAGGACCAGGGGCTGTATGGTGTAATGTAGCAACTCATAAAAATAAATGCCGCACAAAACGATGATGACCATGAATTGCATCAGGATGGTGAAAGAATCGAGATCCCAAAAGCCCTGGAAAAAGGCCATGTTGATAAGAGAACATGCAACAGTTATGACTATTGCGACAGCCATCCGTTTTTTAAAGTAAGGGTTTCTGAGGAGCCCCCGCAGGAAAAATGCGCAGAATAAGAACGAGATGTAAGTGCTGATGTTTGTTGCATGCAAGTTGCGATGATTGATGCTGAACCAGTTTTGTATGGTCCCGAATTCGTAAAATACGATAAACAATAGATAAGGCACAAAATAGCGGTAAGGTGTTCCCTTCATTTTGGTGTATTGCAGCACCGAAAAGATAAAGGCCATCAATTCGAACAAGAAATACACAGTCCCAAACATGGGCGCGAATATAGGTATTACCGCATTAATGCAACCGCAGCCTATTTGGCAAGCGAGGCTATAGCTATTGCTATGCAGCAGCCTTTACCAGGGTCGCTGCTTATTTTGGCAACAGCGCCTACTAATGCCGCCCTGTTCTGCATATTGCGCAGGCCTGAGCCGCCCGCCTTTAATGCGGAATAATCGAACCCGGCGCCGTTATCTGCAATGCTGAGGCTAAAAGAGTTGGCCTCATACCGCATGCCTATTTTAAACTGGCTGGCCCCGGCATGCTTAAGGGCGTTGTTCAAGGCCTCCTGGAAGATGCGGAAAAACACCAGCTCGCGCTCATCGCCCAGGCTAATGGGCTGACCCTCTACATTCATTACAGCCTCCATAATGTTGCTTTTGTTCAGCCGTTCTACCTCAATGGCAATGGTTTTTACTAACCCAAGCTGGGCTATATGCTCAAAACTTAAACTTTTAGAGAGGTCGCGTAAATCGCCTATGGCTTGCGAAACCAACTTTCGGCTCTCATCTATCTTATTGGTCCGTTCTGTTTCGGCAAGGTTGCCGGTAAAGGCAAGGTTAAGCTTAACGAAGGAAAGCACCTGCGTTACATTGTCGTGTATTTCGCGGCTCACGTAATTAAGCGTTTGCTCCTGCATCTCTATCTGCGTTTTAAGCAGTTCCTGCCTAAAAGCGGCCTGTTGCTGCTCTTTTTCGGTAATGTGGTTGTTGTGCTTACGTTGATAAAAAAACAAAAAGCTTATTATAAACATGCCCAACAGTAACAGCATGATAGTACCAGCAATAATAATTACAATAAGCTGTTGGCTTTCCGGGCGCATAAAAACGAAATAGTTAAAAAGGAGTATAATATGGCATTTGCAAGGTTAGCAACAATTCTAAATAATGTAACAAACGCCTGGAGTTTTTGGTACGCCAAAAAGGTAAACGATGCGTAAAACAGAAAGTAAACAAGACAGAAAAACAATAGGCCAGTATTGAGCCAAAACCCGGGTAAAGACACAATGGAAAGCTGAACGTGCGTGTAGTTCATTAACTCATAAAAATAAAGACAGGTAATTACAATAAGGATAAAATACTGTAAGAGAATTGTTATGGAATTAAAACTCCAAAAGCCCTGAAAAAAAGCATTGTTCACTAAATAACAAAAGGCCGCAAACAGAATTGCGGCCTTTATACATTTCTTATATAGTGGTGTTCTTATAAGTTGCAACAAAATAAGCGAATAGAACAAAAAGAAAATAAACAGGGTAATGTTGGTTATCCAAAGGTTACTGCCCTTTATGCCAAACCAGCTATTTACCGTACCATATTCGTAAATGAGAATAAAAAAAAGATAGGGCACAAAGTATTTATAAACTGTGTTTTTAAGTTTCGGTAACTGAACCACTGCAACTATAAGCGCAAGTGCTTCAAAAAAAAAATATAAACGGTCAAACATTGCCACTAATATACGTATTACAAGATTATTAACAACCGAATAATGGAGGGCATAGCACGGCGTTATCCATGCCTTTTGCGGCAACACCGGCATCGTCGTTTAGGTTTTCTACCGAGCCGGTGAGCGTGACTAAAACCGCCATTAGCTTATTTTGATACCTTTTGCGCCTCTCTTCCGGGATAGGGAAAATATCATGGTCATGTATGCCAAAATATATTTTCAACCCATCTGCGCCGGGGTTTGCTTCAAAAAGGGCATCGATATTTTTTTTTGTGAAAATAACAGCACGGGAGTCGTTTTTTTCCGGATGGCTTGGGTCTGAACAGTCAATGGGCCTAAGCCTGCCATTGTCTATCACCTGAAGTTTTTTAAAAAAATTCGCAGAAAGCGCTGCCAGCTGTTTTTTTGTTACTACGCTGTCTTCAAACGAGTGCTCGGGTAGGGTTTCGGGTTTAGTTGACATAATCAGGGGAGTTTAAATGTTAAGTTAAGGGATTAGTTTCGCCTAATATATCAAAATTGCATCTACCGGAACAACCCGTGTTTTCACGGTATTTTTTACCGCTAAAACAACATAATATTTAGGTGTTCTACTTCTTTTGAGTGAGCCGATTTGTACCGTACTTTGACATAACAGATAATTAGTTGATTGTATCCATGCTAAGTGATTTAAAAAACTTGCTACGGAAAAAAGTGTTAAAAACGCCAAAGCTCAAATAAGCGTTTTAAAGTTAATCCCTACTTCGGGGGAATTTAGGGATGGAAGGAAATGGGTTATGGGGGCATCTCGCCCCCACACCTCCTTCCAAAAAATCAAGAAATTAACAGCAAAAGGCACACAAGACCCTGCATCTACCTGCAACAATTTACGCCTTTTGCATGTTATCTTTGCCATGCACAGCTTCCTAAAAAAACTATTGTACAAACCCGTATCGCGCCTGGCCGATAAGTTCTCTTCACGCCCGGATAAGAAGCGGGTGGATAAGGCGCTGGCTGCGTTATACAAAAATATTACTACCCGCCCGGGCAAAAAAGGGCCGCTCATCTGTTTCGATGCCGTTAAAGATAAATTTGTGATCCTGTCTGATCAGCATAAAGGCGCGCGCGATGGTGCCGATATGTTTGCGGGTGCGGAGAGAAATTATCTCGCCGCCCTGGATTATTATTACGGTGGCCAATTTACCTACATCAACCTGGGCGATAGCGAAGAGCTTTGGGAAAACATTTTCCTTACAGTAAAAAACCACAACCAAGCCACCTTTGATAAAGAGAAGTTGTTTATAGATGCGGACAGATTCATCAAAATATTTGGCAACCACGACCTGTATTGGGGCAACGACCCGCTCGCCATGCTTAGCCTTACGCAGATATATGATAAAGCCATACGGATTTATGAAGGCGCGATACTGCAAGCCGATGTGAGCGGAAAAACGCTATCGATATTTATGACGCACGGCCACCAGGGCGATCTGCAAAGCGATGGTAACTGGTTCAGCAAATGGTTTGTTTCGGATATATGGGGGCCTTTGCAAGGTTATCTGCGCATAAACCCCAATACGCCGGCCTTTAACAACCAGCTAAAAACCGACCATAACCGCATTATGTACGAATGGAGCAGCCAAAGAAAAGATACGCTGCTGATTACCGGCCATACGCACCAGCCAGTGTTCCGTTCGTTTACGCAATTGGAAAACCTATATGCCCGCTTAGAACAGGCTAAAAGCAAAGGCGAGCAAGCCGAAGCCGCTGTGCTGGAAAAAAAGATAACAGCCTTGCATTTAGAGGGGCATACCCAGCCCGATTTTAACGGCTACCTGGATACCTACTTCAACACAGGCTGCTGCTGTTTTGATGATGGAGATATTACGGGTATAGAAATTGCCGGGGGGGCCATCAGCCTTATTAAATGGCATTACAGCCGCAATGCAAGCGAAAGAGTTGTGCTGGAAGAGTGCAAGCTGGAAGATTTGAAGCTGCAGTAGGTATGTTTCATGCCCGCTGCAGCCTAGCGGTATTTTGGCGGACTTAGTTTTTTGCCTGTGCTATTACGGCCTCGTTAAGGCGCACGTACTCGTCATCATTAGTGGCTTTAGCCAGCTTAACGCCTTCTTGTGCGGTGGCAATAGCTTTTGCCTTATCGCCCATTTTTAGTTGGATACGGGCTTTCCATAATTTATACCATGGGCCGTTTGGCTCCATTTGCTCGGCTTCCAAAGCCCATTGCAGGGCTTTATTCAGGTCTTTATCGTTCTCGTAAAAGTATTGGATAGCATTGAAATAAGGGCGTTTGTTTTTATCGCCCAGCATCAGCTTTTCTATATTGGCAGTAATTTGGGCATCGTCGTCAGTCTGTAGGCGGATGGGCACTGCGGTATGGTCCCAAACCAGGTACAGCTCGGTAGATTTTGTGGTAGAGTTGGCAAACTGCATGGTAAAGGTTTCCCTTTTTTCATCAACCGGGCGCGATTTTACTTTTACGCGCAACACGTCATCCTCTTGTTTGTAGCCATAAGCGCCCCATTGTTTGGCGGTTTTGTTAAGGATGATGGTCCAATCGGTCTCTTCGGGTATGCTAAACAGGGCATAAATACCTGCCGGCACTTTGTTGCCTTCAAAAATTACGTTCTCGGTAAAGGTGATGGTGGTGGCAGCGTTGGCTCCGGTGCGCCAAACCTGGCCGTAAGGGTTTATACCGCCGAATATTTTACGGCCTTTTACATTGGGGCGCGAGTAGGTAACGGTTACTTTGCCTAAGCCAAAATCCTGTATAATGGTTTGGGTAGAGCTGGCTTCGGGTATGCGCAGTTCCTGAGCAAATGTTTGGGCTGTTGTACAACAGGCAAGCAACATAATGCACAGGCAGTAAAAAGACTTCTTCATCGTCAGGTATAAATTTACTACTAAGGTAATGATTGTTGAATGAATTTTAAATGAAATAGACTTGCGTGCGGGCCAAAGGTTCAATCGCCTTAAAAAAATAAAAGCCCCCTAGACTTGCTCCGGGGGACTTTCAACCTAAACCTTATCACAATTAACCGGTAAGGAATACCGGTCCGATGTGTTTATTACAAATACTGTACCAAAAAGCATTGCGTGTTTAAACGCTCATTTTTATTGCAAATAGAACACAAAATGCACTATTTTGCGTATTTGTTTAGAGCGTGTTTGCCATGAGTGTACAATTTGTCAGGAAAATTGTACAGCAGTGTACACAATTAGTGTTGTTTTATCCCCTGCCGCTTGCGCAGAAAGGCATCCAGCAGGAACAGGCCCATCACTACATCGAAAAACAGGAAGCCTTTTAATACAGAACCAGAGAAAAAACTTTTGATGTGCGAGGCATCCAATTGCTCGGGCATTTGAATGTTGATGTCAATTGCCATAGCTGAGCCCCCGTTCCAGTTAACAGAGGTTAACACAAATATGAGCAGCGCCGCTATGGTGACAATAAAAAATGCCGCTATTCCCCAAATAATTCGCTTGTTGATGGTTGCTTTAAGTGGTTGCATGGCGTTTTCCGTACGGATATTTTCCATTACGTTGTAAGTGAAAGCCATCGATGGCTCGTCCAGTTCCATCGTACTAAATTCCTCGTTCAATTTCAGCAGTTCATTGTACTGTATGCGCAGGGCCTCGTCCTGTGCAATAAGCTGCGCCATGGCCTGCTGCTCGTCTTTGCTGCAACTGCCATCAATGTAGCTCCAAAGTTGTTCTTCTATACTGTTCATATCAGTTCTTTAACTTCGTGTTTTAAATTACGCTCCAGCTTTTCTTTCAAACGCAGGCGCGCCCTAAATAGTTTCACCTTAACCGTATTTGCCTCGATACCTAAGGTTTGCGCTATTTCATCTAACGATTGCTCGCCTTTATAAAACAGCGTAATAATGGTTGCATCATCGGGCAATAGTTGTGCTATGGCCTGGTTAAGGTAAAACGACCTTGATTTATTTTCAATGTTGTGCGCATCATACGCGCTTGGTTTATTTTCAATCTGTATATAAGCCTCATCATCGTCTATGGACGAGGTATCTAACCGTTTCTTACGCAAAAATGTCATGGCGGTGGTATATACAATACTGTACAGCCATGTACTGAATTTGCTTTGTTGCTGAAAGCTCGATAACGAGCGATAAGCTTTAACAAAACAGTCCTGCGCAACCTCTTCGGCATCCTCGCGCCCCTTTGTAAACCGCAGCGCCAGCGTAAAAACGAAGCGCTGGTGCCGTTTAACCAAATCGGCATAGGCCGCCTGGTTACCCGCCAGGGTTTGTTCTATCAGTTCGATATCGGAAAGCTTGCTTTGCATATTATACAAACACTCTGACTACATGGCGTGGAAATAGGTTACACCTTAATTTCGGAATTCGGATGTTCGATTTCGGATTTATATAAATGTACGATATTCTTTCTCGACGCTATGCCTTAATATATAAGTTAAAATTACAACAACGCGACGTGCCGTGACATTATATCTGAATAAACAGCACATCGCAATTGCCAAATCCGACATCGAGCATCGAAATTCTAAAATATTTTCTCCCTTGCCTGTAACCTGCTTAAAAAACGTGTGGTCATAGCTTACAAATACACCAAGGTGGTGCATTGGAAAACAAAAAACACATACTTATTTAAATTTATATTATCATGGAAGGAATTTTGGTGCCCATATTAATTTCCCTTGGGCTTTTCGCAATGATCTTTGGAATTGTTTATGTACGCAACCGCGAACGTATGGCGATGATAGAACGCGGCATGGATCCCCGCGCTTACAAGGCACAGCCTGCGCCTTATCAAAATTTAAAATGGGGCTTATTGCTTATCGGCGCCGGTGTAGGTTTGTTTTTAGCATTCCTGTTAGACCGCACCGTGTTTACAGCCACCCGAGACGAAAACGAGGCTATCTACTTCGGCCTGATAGCCATCTTCGGCGGCCTTGGCCTGGTGCTTTCTTACCGTATCGAGAAAAAAGAGCTTTATAATAACGATAAAGAGTAAGCCGGCAAAAACTTTACAAAAGTAAAAGAGGGGTAGCGCATTGCGTTATCCCTTTTAATGTTATAAATAACGTTCTTTTAGTATCCGCAGGTGATGCAGCTCGTGTCCGGCTGCCATATAAATCAGGGCGCGCACGGTTAGGTAGTTGCCGCTTGCGGTACCGCTGCGGTTCAGCTGTTCTTCGGTCAGGCTACGGAAAACGTACAGGTTAGACTGGCGGGTAACCCTAAACTCTTCGGCTAGCTCGGCCAGGCTGCGGCTGTTGTAATCGGTGTTGTCCACGTAAGTGTCCTGATCGAAACCCGGCAGTACGATTTGCTCGCGCGAGAAGCAAAAAGCCCTGAAAGCAAACACGCGCTCCGTATCTATCATGTGGCCCAGCACTTCTTTAATGGTCCACTTGCCTTCAGCATAAGCGTATAGGTGCTTTTCTTCGGGCAGGGAGGTGAACAGATCGTAAGTTTCCGTAAGCGAATCCGTCAATAACTGCATCACATCGGCACCTTCGGGTACCATGTTTACGTAGGTGCCGGCAAATACCGGGTACTGATTAGGTTGTGGCCTTTGTATCATCTGTTAAACTTTTTAATGCTATCCTGAATGTGGTGCCCTTGCCAAGCTCCGAATCGCGCACGAATATCTGCCCGTTGTGGTAGTTTTGTATCATACGCTTGGTGAGCGATAGTCCCAAGCCCCAGCCACGCTTGCGCGTAGTGTATCCCGGTTGGAAAACCGTTTCGAATTTAGAGCGGGGTATGCCTTTGCCGGTATCAGATACATCAATAAAAACCTGCTTTTTTGCCCGGCTGCCACTGATAACCACTTTAATACTGCCGGTACCATCTATAGCGTTTACGGCGTTTTTCAGCAGGTTCTCCAGCACCCAATCAAACAGCGGGATATTGAGACCTGCCAACAATCGCCTGTTACCCGTAAGTTCGAAGCTGATTTTATCGCTTACGCGCACTTTAAAATAATCTACAAAATCTTTCACCACATCATAAACCGGATGGGTTTCCAGCTTTGGCTTTGAGCCTATTTTAGAGAATCGGTCGGCCACTATCTCCAGCCGTTTTACGTCATTCCCCATCTCGGCTAGCAAGGGGTCGTCTTCCGCATCAAACTTGTCTTTGATGAGTTCTATCCACGCCATCAACGACGATATAGGCGTACCCAACTGGTGCGCGGTTTCTTTGGCAAGGCCTACCCAAACCTGGTTCTGCTCAGATTTGCGCGACGAGCTGAACGCCGTGTAGGCAACCATCAGGAATATCGCAATAACCGATAATTGGATGTATGGGAATATCTTTAACTGTGTAAGCAGGGGCGAATCTTTATAGTAAACCAACCAGCGCTCGTTTAAAATGGTTAATTGTATCGGGTCGTGTTGAGACTTCATATATTCCAGCTCATCTTTAAAGTAGCCAGGGTCGTATTTCTGATGCTTTTGCTTAAGCTCTGCGGCATCAAGCTTAATAAAGGTTTTGGTGGTATCCAGCCCGCGGGTAAGCTGAAACTCGCCTTTGGAATTCACCACCAGCGAGGGCACTACCGAACTATCGCGCACGGCGAAAACGTAGTTGAGGAAATCGTTATCGTCCGAAGACATCATCTGCCGCATGCTCAACGCCCATACTTGTGCCCGCGTACGTTCAGATTTGGCAATGTTGCGCACCAGATAGCTCGTGTAAAGCAACGACCCGGTGGCAATAACTACCGCAAAAGCAAGCAACGAATATTTCCAGATACGTTTTTGTTGGTATGGATTCATTTTTAAAGTCAGAAAGTCGGATGTCCGTAACTCGGGAAGTCCGAAGAAGGGGCAAATTACATAAAATGTTTTTTATTGAGCAGGTTTACCCTATAGTTCCCGTAGCTATATCGCTCCCCATAGCGACGGGTTTCAATGTCAAAAAGTTTTCTGCCTTTCCGACTTAACTACTAAACCCTATCTTTGCCCTGCAATGTCTGAAAAAAAAGTAAGAGTCCGTTTTGCGCCGAGCCCTACAGGTGGTTTACACCTTGGCGGCGTGCGCACCGTATTGTTTAATTACCTGTTCGCCAAAAAACACGGCGGCGATTTTGTGCTGCGTATTGAAGATACCGACCAAAGCCGCTACGTAGAAGGCGCAGAAAAATATATAGCCGATTGCCTGGCCTGGTGCGGTCTCATCCCCGATGAAAGTCCGGCCGTAGGTGGCCAATACGCCCCCTACCGCCAAAGCGAACGCAAGGTAATTTACCGCGAATATGCAGAGAGGGTGGTGTCGCAAGGGCATGCTTATTATGCCTTCGATACGCCCGAAGAACTGGATGCCAAACGCAAGGAAGTGCCAAACTTCCAATACGGGCATGCGCACCGCAGTGGTTTGCGTAATTCGCTTACGCTGCCTTTGCATGAAGTGGAAACCCTGCTGCACAACGGCACCCCGCATGTTATCCGCATTAAAATGCCTGATGACGAAACCATCAGCTTCCATGATATGATACGTGGCTATGTAAGCTTTGAAACCGCGCAGGTGGATGACAAGGTATTATTAAAAGCCGACGGCATGCCAACATACCACTTAGCCGTGGTGGTTGATGATTACCTGATGAAGATATCGCATGCTTTCCGCGGCGAGGAGTGGTTGCCATCGGCACCGGTACATCTGCTGCTATGGGAGTACCTGGGCTGGAAGGCCGATATGCCGCAATGGGCGCATTTGCCATTGATATTAAAGCCCGACGGGCACGGCAAGCTAAGCAAGCGCGATGGCGCCCGCCTGGGCTTCCCGGTGTATGCCATGAGCTGGTACGATGCCAAAACTGATGAGCTTACCCCGGGTTTCCGCGAGCTGGGCTTTTTGCCCGAGGCGTTCATAAACCTGCTGGCTATGCTGGGCTGGAACGACGGTACCGATCAGGAGATATTTACGCTGGATGAACTGGTAGAGAAATTTTCGATAGAGCGCGTAAGCAAAGCCGGCGCTAAATTCGATTTCGAGAAAGCCAAATGGTACAACGCCGAATGGATAAAGCACACGCCAGCCGAAAAGCTGAAAGTAAAAGTGGCCGAGGTGCTTACTGCACAGGGCATCACGATAAATAAAGAAGCCTACCTGCTGAAGATAATAGATGTTGTAAAAGACCGTTGTGTATTGCTCGCCGATTTTTACCAGCAGGCGGGTTACTTTTTCCGCGCACCGATGGAGTATGATGCTGCATCGGTAATACCTAAATGGAACGACGCAAAAAACCAATTCTTTGCGGCATTAAAAGAGTCTTTTAGCCTATCTGCAGCCTTTGAGCCCGCCGATCTTGAAGCTCGTTTTAAAGCCCTTACCGAAGAGAAGGGACTTAAACTTGGCGACGTGATGCTGCCCTTCCGCATTATGCTGGTAGGAGGCAAATTTGGCCCGCATGTGTTTGATATAGCAGCCTTGCTAGGCGAAAGCGAAACCTTACGCCGGATAGATAAAGCATTAGCGGTATTTAGCACACCGGCTGCATAGCGGCCGGTGCCTAAGCACATGTCTGGTTACATTTTTGGTATCCAGGGGCAGCAATGGTAAAAGGCCTTGCGCAGGGTGTCTTTCGGTATGCCCTCTGCCGGCAATTTGCCCGGGTACGTTTTCTCGAATACCTTTACCATGCAGTCACAAAGTTCGGCTTTTTGCTGTTTGGTGCCGGCGGCATTCGGCATGTTTAGCTTAAGGCGTGTAGTAATTGTATCCTTTACAGTTTGTTTGTAATCGGCACTCCATCCGCACGATGCGAGGGTAAGTACCAATAAACATAAACATAACATCATTTTTTTCATCACCCAAAATTTGAAGCTAAAATAGGTAAAAAAATGATGTTGCTCATCCTGGCATTTTAGTGATTTTCTGCCTCCTAACGCCATTTTCTTGCTTCCCGGTTCTTGCCCTCTTGCCTCTTCCGCATCCATTGTTAACAACCTCTTCCCTATTTAAAAAAAACAGTTTCCTGATTTAAGAATTTTACCTACATTTGCGGGCTAATTGTTGCTCATTGAAATTGCTACGGACATACGCTATTCCCTTTACCGGCCTTAAGCTGGGGAAGCACCTGTTTGAATACCAAATAGGTGACGAATTTTTTAAAGAGTTCGAGTATTCGCTGGTTAAGAAAGCCAACTTGCTTTGCAAGCTTGAGCTTGATAAGCAGGAAACCATGATTATCCTTAATTTTGACATTAAGGGTACGGTTACCGCTACCTGCGATAAGTGCCTGTCTGAATATCAGCAGCCCATCGATATAGAAGAGCAGCAAATAGCCCGTTTCGGCGAAGAAGAAATGGGCGAGGATGACGAGATTATTACTCTCGGCAAAAACGATCATGAGATTAGTGTTGCCGGGTTGATATATGAATACGTGAATGTTTCCCTGCCGTTTGTTGCCCAGTGCAGCAACCAGGAAGGCGGGAAGCAGTGCGATGAACAAATGCTGGATAGCTTAAGTAAGCTATCAGTAACTGATGAACAAGCAGAGAAAATAGACCCGAGGTGGGACGCTCTGAAAAAATTAAAGTAAATTAAACAACAGGATCATGCCACATCCAAAAAGAAAAATTTCGAAATCGAGAAGAGATAAACGCCGTACCCACGATAAGGCTATTGCGCCAACCTTAACTACTTGCCAAACAACCGGCGCAGTACACTTGCCACACCGCGCTTACACTGTTGACGGTAACGTTTACTTCAACGGTAAAATCCTTATAGAGAAAGCAGTAGCTGTATAAGTTAATTTTCTGAAATGAAGATTGGCTTAGATATAATGGGTGGCGATTATGCCCCCAAGGCAGCTGTTTTAGGGGCGATAGAAGCGCAAAAGACGCTGTCTGCCGGCCAGAAACTGGTGCTTATAGGCGATAGGGATATCGCAGTTACTATTCTTCAGGAAAACAATTTCAGCCCGGATCACTTTGAGTATGTTCATACAACCGAAGTGATAACTATGGGCGAACACCCTACCAAGGCAATCATGCAAAAGCCGGATAGCAGCATTGCTGTGGGCTTTAAAATGCTGAAAGAAGATAGCATACAAGCGTTTTCTTCGGCAGGCAATACGGGTGCCATGTTGGTAGGTTCTATGTTCAGCGTAAAAACCATACCAGGCGTTATACGCCCGGCCATGACAACCATTGTACCCAAACTGAAAGGCGGTTTGGGTATTTTGTTGGATGTTGGTGCCAATGCCGATTGCAAGCCCGACGTGCTTTTACAGTTCGGCGTGTTGGGCAGCCTGCTTGCCGAATCGATTTACGGCATTCCCAACCCACGCGTAGCACTCATGAACATTGGCGAAGAGGAAGAAAAAGGCAATCTGCTTAGTCTTGCCACTTACCCGCTTATGCGCGATACCAAGTTGTTCAACTTTGTTGGCAACGTTGAGGGGCGCGACTTGTTCGAAGACAATAACGACGTGGTTGTATGCGACGGCTTTACAGGCAACGTGATACTGAAGCTTGCCGAATCGTTTTACGTAATTACCTTGAAAAAGAGGCTGAAGGACGAGTTCTTCGATCGCTTTAACTACGAGCAATACGGTGGCAGCCCCATACTTGGGGTAAATGCGCCGGTGGTGGTAGGGCACGGCATCTCCAGCCCCGAAGCCATTAAAAACATGGTGCTGCTATCAAAAAACATGATAGAGACCAATCTCATCGATAAAATTAAACAGGCTTTTCAGTAAAAATATGAGTAAGATCCATGCCGCTATTACTGCAGTAAATGGTTACGTGCCCGATTACGTCCTCACTAACCACGAACTCGAAACAATGGTGGATACCAACGACGAGTGGATAATGAGCCGTACCGGTATCAAAGAACGTAGGATATTGAAAGGCGAAGGAATGGGCACATCTGAAATGGCTGTACCTGCCGTGGAGGGCCTGCTAAAGAAACGCGGCATAAGCGCCGAAGAAATAGACCTGATTATCTTTTGTACCGTAACCCCGGATCTTACCTTCCCGGCAACGGCCAATATACTGGCGCATAAAATAGGCGCAAAAAATGCCTGGGGATACGATTTGCAGGCAGCCTGCTCGGGCTTCGTGTTCGGTTTGGCTACTGGTGCGCAATTCATCGAGAGCGGCAAGCATACCAAAGTATTGGTTGTTGGCGGCGATAAGATGTCGTCCATCATCAACTACGAAGACAGGGCAACCTGCATCATCTTCGGCGATGGCTGCGGTTGCGCATTGCTCGAACCCAATACCGAAGGTTATGGCATACTTGATTCTGTGCTGAAGAGCGATGGCGCTGGTGCGCAGTTGCTGTACCAAAAAGCAGGTGGATCTGTGCGGCCCGCCAGCTACGAAACCGTTGCCAACAAGGAGCATTATGCTTACCAGGAAGGGCAGGCGGTGTTTAAATTCGCAGTAACCAATATGGCCGATGTTGCCGCCGAAGTAATGGAGCGTAACAGCCTTACGGCCAATGATATTGCCTGGCTGGTACCTCACCAGGCCAACAAACGCATTATTGATGCCACGGCAAACCGTACCGGCGTAAGTGCCGATAAGGTAATCGTGAACATAGAGCGCTTCGGCAACACCACCAACGGCACCATACCTTTGTGCCTGTGGGAGTGGGAAAGCAAATTCAAAAAAGGCGATAACCTGATACTGGCGGCGTTCGGCGGCGGCTTTACCTGGGGCTCGATCTACTTAAAATGGGCGTATAATTCATAAATGTGCAGGTTTCAGATGTGCAAATTTCAGATGTGCAGATACGCAAATATTGAAAGCACATATCTGATCAAAACATCTTAAAATTATACCTGTTAAGTAACATTGTAGTTAAAAATCATTTGCACATCTGCATATTTGCATATCTGCACATTTTATACATACTTTTATCCAAAACCAATTAGCTCCAACATGGATATTAAACAAATTCAGGATCTTATACGCTTTGTTTCTAAATCGGGCGTAAACGAGGTTTCTATCGAACAAAAAGATTTCAAGATTACGATTAAAACCAACGAAACGGCCCCGGCTGTTTATCATGCTACGTTGCCTGCGCCTGCACCGGTTGCAGCAGCGCCTGTGGCCGCAGCTGCACCAGCGGCAGAGCCGGTTGCAGCTATAGCCGATACCAGCAACTACATCACCATAAAATCGCCGATGATCGGCACTTTTTACCGCTCGGCATCGCCGGAGAAACCGTTGTTCGTAAACGTAGGCGACGAGATAAGCAGCGGCAGCGTGCTTTGCATCATAGAAGCCATGAAACTGTTTAACGAGATAGAATCAGAAGTATCGGGCCGTATAGTAAAAATACTGGTTGATAACGCATCGCCGGTAGAATACGACCAGCCTTTGTTTTTGGTAGAACCTAAGTAATTTTTGTTGATTTCACCGGTTAACGTGATTTCACAGATTTTATCGGTGCGATCTTTTAAATCGGTGTAGTCCTAAAATCGAAATCATGTTTAAAAAAATATTGATAGCCAACCGTGGCGAGATTGCCTTGCGTATTATACGTACCTGCAAGGAAATGGGCATCAAAACCATCGCTGTTTATTCTACTGCCGATAGGGATAGCCTGCATGTGCGCTTTGCCGATGAGGCTGTGTGTATAGGCCCCCCCGCCAGCCGCGATTCTTACCTCAATATCCCTAATATAATTGCCGCCGCCGAACTTACCAATGCCGATGCTATACACCCGGGCTATGGTTTCCTTTCGGAAAACGCCAAATTTTCTGCCATTTGTGCAGAATACGGCATCAAATTCATAGGCGCTACGGCAGACCAGATAAACCGCATGGGCGATAAGGCTTCGGCCAAAGAAACCATGAAAAAAGCCGGCGTACCTATCGTTCCCGGTTCTGAAGGCTTGCTATCTGACATCAAAACAGGTATTGCCATAGCCAACAAAATTGGCTACCCCGTCATACTGAAAGCTACTGCCGGTGGTGGTGGCCGCGGGATGCGCATCGTTTGGAAAGACGACGAGTTTGAGAATGCCTGGGATAGCGCACGTGCTGAATCTGGCGCGGCCTTCGGTAACGACGGCCTTTACCTGGAGAAATATGTACAGGATCCACGCCACATCGAAATACAGGTTGTGGGCGACCAGTATGGCAAAGTTTGCCACTTATCCGAACGTGATTGTTCTATACAGCGCCGGCATCAGAAACTGGTAGAAGAGGCGCCATCTCCTTTCATGACCGATAAACTGCGCAAGAAGATGGGCGAGGCTGCTATAAAAGGTGCTAAAGCCGTAAAATATGAAGGTGCCGGTACGGTAGAGTTTTTGGTTGATAAAGACCGCAACTTTTACTTTATGGAAATGAATACCCGTATACAGGTAGAGCACCCGGTTACCGAAGAGGTAATCAATTTCGATCTGATAAAGGAACAGATTAAAGTTGCCGCAGGTATCCCCATCTCGGGTAAAAACTACGAGCCAACCATGTGCGCTATTGAGTGCCGTATCAACGCCGAAGATCCTGCTAACAATTTCCGCCCGTCTCCTGGTAAAATAACCAATTTCCATTCGCCGGGCGGCCACGGCGTGCGTGTAGATACGCATGTATACAGCGGCTACGTTATCCCGCCGAATTACGACTCGATGATAGCCAAGGTAATTTGCATGGCCCAAACCCGCGAGGAGGCCCTGGCAACGATGGAGCGCGCATTGAGCGAGTTCGTTATCGAAGGCATCAAAACCACAATTCCGTTCCATTTAAAATTACTGAAGGATCCTAACTTCAGGGCCGGTAATTTTACCACTAAGTTTATGGAAACCTTCGAATATTAATTGATAAAAACTTTCCGGTTAACAGATAACGTAAGTAGTATTCCTGCGTTTAGAAGGGGGACTATTTAATACAGATAATGAGCGATAATAAACTGATAAAGGCCATCAAGGAAAAAGGCCAGAACATGGAAGCCGAGATGTCGTTCTTCGATCATTTGGAGGCTTTGCGCTGGCACCTTATCCGCGCGGCAATTGCCATCATCGTATTTACCTCAGCCGCTTTTTATTTTTATCGTTTTATATTCGACACCATTATCATGGGCCCCAGCCGCCCCGATTTTTGGACGTATCGTATGCTTTGCAAGCTGGGCGAAGGCTTTTGTATCAAAGCAATCAATATCCAGCTCATTAATACCGAAATGGCGGGGCAGTTTACCTTGCAGATCAACTCGTGTTTATTAATTGGCATTACGTTGGGGTTCCCATACCTGTTGTATGAAATATGGCTTTTTGTGAAGCCGGCCCTGCACGAGAAGGAACGCAAAGCGGCCACAGGCTTTGTTTTCTATGCATCGTTCCTTTTTATATTAGGCATACTATTCGGTTATTACGTCATCACACCCGAATCGGTGAACTTCTTATCGAGTTATACCATAAGCGACAAGATACAGAACCTTTTCGACATGGAATCGTACCTGTCGTCCGTAGCCACGCTAACTTTGGCTACAGGCCTGGTTTTTCAGTTGCCGATACTGGTTTATATTCTATCGAGTCTGGGCATACTTACGCCTAAATTCATGCGCAGCGGCAGGCGCTATGCCATCATCGTGATATTGATTATATCGGCAGTAATTACCCCAACGCCCGATATGATGACCATGACCATCGTGAGCATCCCGCTGTTTGTTTTATACGAGGTTGGTATAGTAGTAGCCGGCGTCGTTGAAAAACGCAAGTTAAAACGCGCAGAAGAATTGGATTTATAAGCCGCCGGCGTTAACAATATCGAACACCGAATGCTGAACTTCGAATGATGAAGGAAGCTTCGGTGTTTTTTTGCCACATCGCTTCGTCCTTCGATATTCATTATTCGAAATTCTGTGTTCGATATTGAAAAATTCGAAATCCGACATTCGCAATCCGAAATCTCCTCCTCTCTTCCTATCAAAAAATTTACGTAAGCCCTTGTATAAAAATTATACATTTGGATAATGAAAACAGGGTTAAAGATAGCCATTGGTGCAGACCACGCCGGCTTCGAATACAAGCAGGCCATACTGGGCATGTTTGATGACATTACATTCCACGATTTTGGCACCTATTCCACAGAATCTGCCGACTATCCCGATTTTGCGCATGCCGTAGCTTCGGCTGTAGAAAGCGGCGATTTCGACTATGGTTTCCTGCTTTGCGGCAGCGCCAATGGCGTAGCCATGACAGCCAATAAACACCAGGGCATCCGCGCAGCCATTTGCTGGAAAGAGGAGGTAGCCATTCCCGCCCGCACGCATAACGATGCAAACGTCCTGTGCATCCCCGCCCGCCATGTTAGCTTAGCCGAAGCAAAAACCATCATCGAAAGGTTTTTGACCGAAGAATTCGAAGGGGGCCGCCACGCACGCCGGGTAGATAAGATGAGTTGTTAAACACCATACATAAAACGTAAATATAAAATAGATGAAGAATGCATCACTTTGGGTAGTTACCCTGGCTCTGCTGGCAGGCTCTTGTGCCGTTAAAAAAAGCGGGCCGGTTAGCCCTGTAAAATACGGCAATTTAATTACGGCTGATGGCGCTAAGAAGCACCTGAGCATATTGGCATCAGATGATTTCGAAGGACGTGAAACCGGCAAGCCCGGTGCCGATAAAGCGGCTAATTACATTGCGAACGAGTTTAAGAAACTGGGCCTTGTAGCCCCCGTAAGCGGCTCGTATTTTTTTGATGTGCCTTTATCCGAAACCAAACTTAACGTAACCGCTTTTGCTATTAATGGGCAGGCCTTCCAAAATGGCGAGGATTTTTTCCTGAACGGTTTGTTTGTTGATAAACGTATCGTATCTACCGATGTTGTTTTTATAGGCTATGGCACAGAAGCAGAACTGGCAGGGACCGATATTGCCGGTAAAGTGGTGCTTTGGATAAACGAAGACAAACCCGAGGCCGGAAAAATGCCGAACACTAGTTATCGTATGACTAGTGCGCGCCAGGCTATTGTTAAGGCTATACAGGCTAAAAACCCGGCTGCTATATTGGCTGCAAACGGAGAGCTGGGCCCACTGTTGAAACGCTTCGGAAGCAGCGTTAAGGGCGGGCGCTTAGCCATAAAGAAGGAAGGCGGTGTAAAAACCACCAGCACCGCGCCGGTATTCAATGTTACCACAGCCGTAGCTGATCAGGTTGTGAAGCCAGCCGGCAAAACATATGCCGACTTGCGCGCAGCAGCAGCTACAACCCCGCAAACGCAAAGTATAAAAACGATAGCAACCATATCTTACGCTACCGAAAACAAGGATGTAAAAGCGGTTAACGTTTTAGGTTTCTTGCCCGGCAGCGATCCCAAGCTAAAAGATGAGGTTTTGATCTTCTCGGCCCACTATGATCATATTGGCTTGGTTACCACCCCGGGTGCTACCGATAAAGTAAACAACGGTGCAGACGACGATGGCAGCGGCACCACCGGCGTACTGGAAATTGCACAGGCATTCGTAAAGGCTAAAAAAGATGGCCATGGTCCGCGCCGTAGCGTGCTGTTCCTGGCTAACGTTGGCGAAGAAAAAGGCCTGTTGGGTTCTGAATACTATACCGATCATCCGGTCTATCCGTTGGCAAGCACCATTGCCGATTTGAATATTGATATGATTGGCCGCGTAGGCGAAGAGTACATTGGTAAACCCGATTCTGCAAACTATGTGTATTCTATCGGCTCTAACATGTTAAGCTCGGACCTGAACAAGATTGGCGAGGATGCCAACAACACTTACACCCAAATGAAATTGGATTATAAGTACGATGATCCTAACGACCCTAACCGTTTCTACTACCGCAGCGATCATTACAACTTTGCCCGTTACAACGTGCCGATTATATTTTACTTCAACGGCGTACATGCCGATTACCACCAGCCCGGCGACGAGGTGAGCAAAATCAACTTCCCGCTACTGGCCAAACGCGCGCAACTGGCGTTTTACACCGGCTGGGAATTGGCTAACCGCGACAACCGCCCCGTTGTGGATAAAAAACCTACAGGCGGAGTTCGCTAAGGGTTAATAAACATTTTATAAGGAAGCGCCCCGCACGGGCGCTTTTTTTGTGCCGTCAAGGTCCGGCTTGGCTTGGGACACCTAAGTCTTTAAACCCTGGGAGCGATACCATTGTTATCTGCGCTGGGCCTCCTCTTGAACATAGCATATCTCACACCTAAAATCTCATATCTAAAGAAAAAGCTTGCGAATATGTAAAGCATGTTTTACATTTGGTAAATTAAACTTTACAATCAATGAAAACACGCTTTCTTTTTCCGCACTGGTGCAAATATCTGGGCTGGTTCTTTGTAGTTGTTCATATTCCCATTATGGCCTTAACCAAGGGCATGGATGGTGAGCATTACCAGGGTTACAAAACCGGGGAGAACACCGCTTTTTTTAGCCATGATCATTGGTTCTTTATTGGCACAGCCCTGCTGGTTGCCGTTGGTTTGTTCCTGGTCGCTTTTTCTAAGGAACGGATAGAAGACGAACAGGTAACCCAGTTACGGCTCGATTCACTGCAGTGGGCCATTTATGTGAACTACGCACTGTTGGTTGCCATGCTGGTAATATCTGAGGACAGGGAACATATCCTCTTTTTAAATTTATGGATACCGCTTGCCTTCTTCATTATTCGTTTCCGATGGAAGATATGGCAGCTGAACCGTTTATTAACAAAGGAAGAGGCATAGGTGATGAAGAATAACATAAGGGTAGAACGAGCTATCAAGAACATTACCCAGGCGGACCTGGCCGGGTTGATAAATGTATCGCGGCAAACCATCAACACCATCGAAAGTAACCGCTATGTGCCATCAACCATACTGGCACTAAAAATCGCCAAAGTGTTTGGCAAACCCGTGGAAGAAATATTTACATTAGAGGAAGAGGATTAACTAATTTATAAAGAAATGAATGTCAAGGTTTTTGATCAGGAGTCAGCTCCACGGGAGCCGAAAGGATTTGCTCCGGAGTTATACATACCCAATGGTGTAAGCGATGTGAGCTTTTACGAGAAAGCATTCGGCGCGGTAGAGCTGCGCCGTTTTGGCAACGACGATGGCACCATCCACGTTTCGGAGTTTATAATTGGAGATGCCATGTTTCACCTGCACGAACAAACGCAGCATTCCGGCGGATTAAGCCCCGCCGGCGGCACCACCGTACTTATCGGGCTATTTGTAGATGATGTGCATGCAGTAATAGCGAAGGCCGTAGCGGCTGGCGCAAAAATAGCCTCGCCGGTGCAGGATTACGATTATGGCTACCGGCAGGGCTCCATCATTGATCCATTTGGGCACCAGTGGCAAATACAGAAAGCGATTTAGCTTTTAAAAGAGGCAAGAACCAGGATTCAAGAACTAAGAGAAGAAAATCAAGATAGATATAAACCAATGGCAAACCAGGAACCGATATTCGGGCACGGCAAAATCTGTTATGTAGAGATACCCGCGCTCGATGTAGCGCAGTCGGTAGCGTTCTATCAAAAAGTATTCGGCTGGGAGATACGCAGCGACGAGCAGGGCAACGCCAATTTCGACGACGGTACCGGCGGCGTAAGCGGCATGTGGTTTAAGGTAGATGAACCGGTTACAACAATGGGCATGCGGGTATCTATTATGGTTGATGATGCGCAGAAGACGCTGAAGGATATCGTAGCGGCAGGCGGAACGGTTGTTGAGCCGTTTGATGCTGATTCCGGCATCCCTATTGCCCGTTTTGCCGACCCATCAGGCAATGTGTGGACGATTTACCAGCATGGAGGATAGGACTTAGAAGCAGGATTATCAGACGCAAAAATCAAGAAAGTGTCCGCAAAAGGTATCTTGCCTCTTGATTCTAAATTCTTGCTTCTCTTAGCTATCTTTAGGGCAATGTTACTACCCCGTATATTTAGGCTTATTGGTTGGGTATTGCTACTGCCACTTGCGGTTTTATGTGCCGAGGTGCAATTTGGGCATTACGTAATACCATTTTTGGATTTTAATACCCATCCCAAACCAGTAGGTTTGTTTGAGGTGTTGGGCATGCGGTATGATTATTCTGATGAGGCTACCACTACAGCCCTCATAATCGTCCTGCTGTTCATTGCTTTCGGCAGGATTAAGAACGAGACTGAGCTTACCGGTAAAATCAGGCTCCAGGCGCTTTATTGGTCGGCAACTATAACCTGGGCAATTACCGCGCTGTATCTTCCTACAGATATTTTGCCAAAAATGTTCGGCATCGAATCGCGAGTATTGGAGGTTGTTTTCCAGTTGGCCTCTGCATTTGTAATCAATAGCTTTTTGGTTCCTGTAGTGCTTTTTATTCCAATTTTTGGTTATCTCAAACGAAAAATAAAGCACGAAGACCAATTGAAACGGGTTTATCTGTTGCCATACATGCCTTTCAATCTCATTGGTAAGTGCGCTACGATGTTGTATTTATTTTTTGGAATCGTGGTTTTGTTATTCGAAACCGGGTACAGCCTGCAATCGGATATAATGATGCTTTTCCCGATAGCCCTTGCCCTTTGGACTTGTTCAAAGGAACGGACCGAAAACGCAGCGATTTACGAAACGAGGTTACGGGCTTTACAAATAAGCGTTATGATACACTATGTTTTGGTTGTTATTGCTTATTGGCTTGTATACGGCGGGGACTTTTTAGTTGTACTTCAATGGAGCATATCTTCCTTGGCGCTTATTTTCCTGATGGTATTTTATTGGATGAGGTACAAAGCCCCGAAACAAGCAGTGCCAGGCGCGATTGCCGAAGCCTCTTAGGGGCATCATTTGCACATCTATCATCTGCACATTTGAATTTAGCTATCTTTGCAGCATGCGTTTCGATATCATCTCTGTATTGCCGGGCTTGCTGGAAAGCCCTTTTGCCCACTCCATTTTGCAGCGTGCCCAAAAAAAGGGCATAGCCGAAATTGTAGTGCATAATCTGCGCGATTATGCCCCCGGCAAGCAAAAAAGCGTTGACGATTACCCCTACGGTGGCGGCAGTGGCATGGTGATGGCCATACCGCCCTTCGCGGCCTGCATCGAAAAGCTTAAATCTGAGCGCGAGTATGATGAGGTTATCTTCATGTCGCCCGATGGCGAAACACTCAACCAAAAAATAGCGAACCAGCTTTCCATCAAAGGGAACATTATTATCCTGTGCGGGCATTATAAAGGCATCGACCAGCGCATCCGCGACATATTCGTTACCCGCGAGATATCCATAGGCGATTACGTACTCTCGGGGGGAGAGCTGCCCGCAGCGGTACTGGTTGATGCCGTGGTGAGGCTGATACCCGGCGTATTGTCCGACGAAACATCCGCCCTATCAGATTCCTTCCAGAACGATCTGCTGGATGCCCCGGTTTATACCCGCCCGGCGGATTGGAACGGCCACAAGGTGCCGGATATACTACTGAGCGGCGATACGCCTAAGGTAGAGCAATGGCGCTTTGAGCAGGCCGTAGAGCGCACGAAGCAACGCCGGCCGGATCTGTTGGAGTAGGGCACCCCAACTCCCCTGTCCGAAAGACTCTTTTGGAGAAATGGGGGATCTGTTTTAAAACACCAATAATTTGCGGAATTAAGGAATTAATCGATGGCTTGTGCATATCTTTAGGGTAAATTAAAGCCTATTTCTTGTCATGAAAATCATCCTCGCTTTTTTTCTGCTTTGCTCTGTATCGTTTGGCGCATCCGCCCAAGCCCTGTCAAATAAGGATTTAAACAACCTTGTTGCCTTAAGCATGCTTTATTCAAAGAACAATATGTTTAAGGGCGATGATGTGGCTAAAGCTGCGAACGCTTTGCGTACGCCCGCTATAAGCCATATTATTGACGTGCTTATAGCGCACGGCAAGGGCGATACCAGCGTTTTGAATAAAGGCTACCTAAGCAGGCCCGATAATAATGAGCTTAAACTGTGGTACGTGATACGCGAGATACATTACGACCAGATAGATACCACAAAAAAGCCATCGCCGGCTATCGACGTAGCCAAAGCAACCCTTGCCAAAAACATAAACGAACAATGGCTGGTAGAAAATTATTATCATATGAGCATAGTGGGCGGTATAGCCATGCTTTTCAATGATGCCGATTTAAGCAAATACAATTTCGATCTGGACAGCCTGGGCTTAAAAAATGAACAGGAAAAAGCTGTCTTTTTCTTGCGGGTGACGGATGGGTTGATACGCGGCCGGTTTTTGGTGCTCAGCTATATGAAGAACAACGAACGGATTGCGGAGTTTGTGCGCAAGCTGCCCACCTTTAACGGCAAGCAATATTTTTACTTCACCAATTTTAATTTGAACGATGCCGATTGGGTGGGCTACTACGCAAAAGAATCGTATATGGACCGCAACATTGGCGATTTTTTGAACACCTTGTATATACAAGTGGTTAGCGCGGGTGCGGTAAAAATGCCGTTTACCGGCCGCGAGGTGTATTTTAATTCCATACTACATCACCCCGAGTATTTTAAATACAGCAAGGATAAGGATAGCCTGCAAAAGATATACGATGGCTCTAAATAGTAACAGGCAATAGCATTTCGTTTCTCTAACTTAAAAATTCCTTACCTTCCACTGCAACCAATTTTGCTTTTTGCATTATAAAAACAGTGGATGCCCAACAAGAACAACAGCTTATACAACGCTGCCGCGATAACCCTGCAGCATTCGGCGACGTTTTTGATATTTGGTACGCCCCGGTTTTCGGCTATATCTATCGCCGCACGGCGGATTATGACCTCTCCCGCGATATAGCCGCCGAAACATTCTTAAAAGCATATCTCAACATAGGCAAGTTTAAATGGCGCGGCATCGGCCTTTCCTCGTGGATATACCGCATTGCCACCAACGAGCTTAACCAATACTACCGCAAACAAAAGTATCAGCCGCAAAGCCTGCAGCAACTGCTGGAAGAACCCGGCATGGAGAAGTTGCTCCACGCACAGGCAGATAACGAACGCGAAATCATCGAAAAGGAAATGCAGGACCTGAGCACCTATAACCAGGTGCGCGTAAACCTGCTTAAGCTGGATATCAAATACCAGGAGGTAATTGCCCTGCGATACTTCGAACAGAAAACCAATGCCGAAATCAGCAGCATACTGGATAAAAACGAGGGCACGGTAAAATCGCTGTTATCGCGCGGACTCGAAAAACTGAGAAATATGCTTTAAAGCTGCAACCATTTGCCATTTACGCATTATAGAGATATAACCATGAAAGATAAAAACGAATTCATAAAAGAAATGGAAAACCTGCAAGTCCCCGCTGCCGATCCGTCGGCACACCATCAAAACAGCGTTAAGATGGCCATCATGAACGCTAACCGCTCCGCCGCGCTGGGTGCCTGGCTCATTGCCGTACCCTGTTACTTTTTGCTCTGCGTATTTGTGTATTACTATTCGCATGGGCAAAGCAACTGGTTTAGCGCCATGTTCAATGTAATAGAAAATATGGATAATACCCCCTGGCTTGACATCCTGGCGCCGATAGTACTCTTCATCCTACCGATAGTGTGTGTCATTATCAACTTACTAGCCATAACGCATGTGCAGTACCGACAGGTAGGCGAGGCACGCAGGTACAGGGAGTTCAGCTTCACCATACGCATACGATGGTGGAACGTGTTGCTCATCGTATTGAGCATCCTAATCATTACGGCCTTTATCGCCTTCGCCATGACAGAAAGTATATCCATCTCAAAATAACCCCATCATTATGAAATTAAATTGGTTTACCCGCAAAGGCATTATTTATTTGCCCGTATCTATATTTGGTTGGCTCATATTTGCTGCCGCATTAGCTTACGCTGTTTATAGTTTTTTCGATATTGACCGCCGCTCGCATTCGGCAAGCGATACACTGATAAATTTTGTTTTTAATCTGCTGCTGGCAGGCATGGTTTACTCGGTGGTAGCTTATTTTACTGAGAGAAAACCCGGGCTCCGCAGCGAGTAGTGAACGGTTGATTAAGTGTGTGGTTAGCATTATTTTAACCGTTCTCCTAATCAACTCAATCAACCACTCACCCCACATAATTGTGCATAAAACATAAAATGTGGAAATTTTTAAAACATACTTTTTTATTTCAAATAAAATCCCTATTATTGCACTCCGATTTTTACGGGTTAAAAGTCGCTTTAAAGGCTAGAAATCATGGATTTAGTAAAATTTGTAGAAGAGCAATCAGTAGTTAAGAATCAATTTCCCGCTTTTAAAGCCGGTGATACTGTTAGCGTATATTATAAAATTAAAGAAGGTGCAAAAGAACGTATCCAACTTTACCAGGGTGTTGTATTACAGCGCAATAGCGTTGGCAACAGCGAAACCTTTACCGTACGTAAAGTTTCTAATGGTATAGGTGTTGAGCGTATATTCCCATACAATTCACCAAACATCGATAAAGTTGAAGTGAACAGCGTTGGTAAAGTACGTCGCGCTAAGTTGTACTACCTGCGTGCCCTTACCGGTAAAGCAGCCCGTATCAAATCAAAAAGAGTTTAATTTACATTTTTGTATATTAAAGCCTTTCTGCATATTGCAGAGAGGCTTTTTTTGTTGCCCGCCGGCTTGCTGATGAAACACCTGTTGACTTTATTCGTTTTTCTTACCGCAATTACGGCCCATGGCCAAAACCTTACTGGCAAATGGCTGGGCGAGTTGCCGCAGGATAATAAGGACGTTAAATTTAAGCTGGAGATAGATCTGGTGCAAACCGGCAAAACGCTCAGCGGCACATCTACCTTCAGTACCGTGGATAACCATAAGGTTGTTTTCGCCCTGCAGGGCACTATAGACGGCAATAAGGTTACGCTGGAAGAATATAAAGGCGTTAGCTGCGATTGCGAAGGCGGGCATTATGAGTTTTGTCTCAAAAAAATGCGTGGCACTTTTACGGTCGATTCGCTCAACACCCTGTTTGTTATAGATGGCACCTGGAGCAGCGACCGATCCTTCAACGGTAAAGACTACCTGACCAGCACTTGCGTGCCAGGCCGCTTTACCATAGTAAAACCTGCGTTTATACGCCCGCTTGATGGTTATTACCGCAAAACCAATATCCCCAACTCTACCAAAACTACAGCTTATGCCGCCGTGCATGAGCGCGATGTGGTATTTGCCAAGCGCGTATGGCGCGAGATAGACCTGCGCGAAAAAATGAACCAATACCTGGCATCGCCCAAGCGTAGGTTGATAGATGTGATCTTAGCCGGCATAGATAACCGCGATATAGCAGCTTACGACCCCCGCTCTACCAAAGACGACCCCAATGGCGATAGCTTCGCCAAACGCCTGACTGTGGCACAGGCACGCAGCATGCTGGCAGATAGCGCGGTGGTAGATATTGTAGATAAGAAAACTGGCGATAAAACAAGCTCTAGGTTGGTAGCAGGCGAATTTAACCCCGATAACATGGTGAAATTCCGGATTAAGGAGGATTGGTTGTACGATAAGCAACGGGGTATCTTCGAACCGCGCATCATCGGCATAGCCCCGCTGATAAAAGTAAAAATAGCCGGCAATGTAAATAATACCGAATACCAGCCTGCATTTTGGATATACTTCCCCGAGGCACGCCCCCTGCTGGCAACCAGGGAAGCGATACGGCGCGACAACGACGCAACCGGCTTAAGTTTCGACGATGTTTTTATGAAAAGGCTGTTCAACAGCTATGTGGTAAAACAATCTAACGACCGCGATGAGCGCATCCGCGATTACGCCAAAGGCATTGATAAGCTTTACGAAGCCGAACATCAAAAATTGCACCTGATGGGCTGGGAATTGGGCCTGTGGCAAAATTAAGTTAGGGTGAGCGCTTGATTGAGTGAGTGTTGAGCGGTTCTTACTACCGTGGGTAGCCATATAAGGGGTAATAAAAGGGTTCGCAAGCTTGTCGCCTGCGAACCTTTTGTATTTAAAGTGAAATCTGCAAGAGAACCACTCACCTAATCAACCACCCACTACTTCTTAGCTTTAGCAAATTTCTCTTTTGGGGCTGTTTTTGCTTTGCGGGTGCTTGCTCTTTTAGGCTTTGCTTCGTGTTCTACAACCATGGTTGGCTCGCCGTGCTCATCAGATAAAGCGGCTTTGGATGGCTGGGTAAAATCGGGTATCTGCATGTCGTCAGGCACGTCGTCAATATCTACGAATTTGCCAACGCTTGGTAACTCGGCTAATACAGTGCGCCCGCCTTTTACCACATCGTTGATGGAAACGTTTATTTTGGCGTTAAGCGGTAAAAATATATCCACCCTCGAACCGAACTTAATAAAGCCGAACTGGTGCCCTTGCTGCACCTTATCGCCCTCTTTTACGTACCAAACTATACGGCGGGCCAATGCGCCTGCAATCTGGCGGAACAATACGGAAACGCCCTCGCTGTTTTCGGTAACAACGGTAGTGCGTTCGTTCTCGGTAGATGATTTTGGGTGCCAGGCCACGAGGTATTTGCCCGGGTGGTATTTGAAGTATTTTACTATACCGCTTATAGGATTGCGGTTGATGTGCACATTCACCGGCGACATAAATACCGATACCTGGATGCGTTTATCTTTGAAATATTCGGTTTCTACCGTTTCTTCTATAACCACCACCTTGCCATCGGCCGGGCAAAGCACTTCGGTTTCTTCGGCATTAAGCGCCAGCACCGGGCTGCGGAAAAACTGCAGGATAATAAAAAACAGCATAGCCGATAGGACGTACACTATCCACCTCAGCGTATTGGCTTCGGGGTAGTAAAATTGAATAGCTGCGTTTAAAACCGCGATAAACAGTACGCACAAGGCTATGGAGGTGTATCCTTCTTTATGGATAGTCATAGGAGCTTATATATTGATTAATAAATTATTACAAAACTAAACATTTACAACGAAGTACAGGTAGGTATATACCAACGGCGCAGCAACTAAAAAACCATCGAACCTATCCAGCAGGCCGCCGTGCCCCGGCAGTATGCCGCCCGAATCTTTGATGTTGATACTGCGCTTGAACATCGATTCTACCAAATCGCCCAGCGTGCCAAAGCAGCCGATGATAATGGCTATAGAAACCCATTGGTTCCAGGGGAGGTCTTTAAAATACAGGCTGATGACGAAACCTACCAACGCGGCAATCAACACCCCGCCGATAAAACCCTCCCAGGTTTTCTTGGGCGAGTGCCGCTCGAACAATTTGGTGCGACCGATGGCCCGCCCTACTAAGTAGGCACCTGTATCGTTACTCCAAAGCATCAGCAGAAAGCCAAGCGGGATATGCAAATTGTGCGCTCCTGCCGAGCTGGTAGGCTTTACATAAGCCAATGCAATAAAAAAGCTAAAGGGGATGCAAATAAGCACAAGGCCCAGGATGGTATAAGCTATATTGGTGAACGGCGATGCGTCTATTTTAAAAAGTTCGTGGATGAATATTGCGCTAACCGAGAGCGGCAAAAGAAAGAGCAGCCTATGGCCCCAAACTGCAGTCGTTTCCGTTGCAGGCAATGCCGATAGGCTGGAGTAATTAATAAGCGCAAAGCCCGAGAATACCAGTATTGCCGTTATAAATCCGGCCAATCGATTAGGTTGTATGCCGCTTTTGATATTGAGCCCATAAAACTCGTGCAGGCAAAGCAAGCAAAGGAGTAAGTAAAAAGCCCCGAATATATAGTCGCTCAGAAGTACCGAGCCTAACATTACAATAATAAAAAAGAAGCCTGTGATGGCGCGTGTCTTCATAAGTTCAATTGGTTCAAAATCATAATCTCGAGGGCTGTGCTGAAGTTTTCCTGGTGTATGTAAACCTCGATATCTCCGAAATCCTGGTGCGATGATGCCTGCCGGTTGAGCAATACGGCGTGGATATGGTGCCCGGTAAGCATTTGCTTAACAATTTCTGATTGGTAAAAATTGGTTGAAGTAAAAATTTTAACCCAGTCCTTCTCCATTAATGTTAACTGCCTGCTTTTTGCCCGATGTTATGTTTTTATAAACTAAAAGCAAAATTATAATAATTATGGCGCTAAATACATAGCTCCCGTAAGTAAATGTGTGCGTATCGTCGGGGTTTACCTTTATTTTTTTCTGCTGAAACAAATAGGTTGCTAAAACGGCAAGTCCGTTGTTGATGAAATGGCCCCATACTGCAGGCCATATACTGCCGCTAAAGGCCACAAAATACCCAAACAATGCCCCAAGTAACATCCTGGGCAAAAAGCCATAAAATTCCATGTGGAAAGCGCTGAATATAGCCGCCGTTATCCAAACGGCGCCGTGCGTGTTTTTGGTCCATCGTTGCATAATGGTCTGCAACACCCCGCGAAACATAAATTCCTCGGCAATGGCGGTAAGCAGGCCTACCAGCACTACGTTCTTCAGCATATCCCAAACGTTATCCATCTTTAAAATAGCTTTGGTTAGGGCCTGCGCCTGGTCCTCGCTCTTTTTCATCCATTGCTCAACCCCGCTTAGCCATTTGGGTAACAGCATCTGCTGGTTAAGGTTGCTCAAAAGCTCTATCTGCGCCAGAGACGAGATCATCACGAAAAACACGATGACCATCAGCACCCACGGGAATTTAACGCCAGGCTTAAGGTATGCAGCTGGCTCTTTCACGATAAAACGCGCGAAGATAACGGGAGCTATAAAAATAGGCACCGTAGTGCTGATGATTTGCAGAAGGTACAGGGCCTGCGCCATTCGAGGGCCCGAGAAATCCAGCCGGTACAGTTGCTCTATTAGTCCCTTACCATAAAGTGCAGTAATAACGCCAAGGCCGATAAGGTTGAAAAGGAACACCGTACCTACAGAAAGCCCTATAAAAACAGCGAATTGCAGCTGGGGCGACAGCTGATTTGCGTGATTTACAGGCCCTTTTATCATTTAGCTTAATTTTTGTAAATTTGCAACGAATATAATCCATGGCGGTACAAATAGGAAATATAGATTTAGGGGAGTTCCCGCTGCTGCTGGCACCAATGGAAGACGTGAGCGATCCGCCTTTCCGTTACGTATGCAAGCAAAACGGCGCAGACATGATGTACACGGAGTTTATTTCTTCGGAGGGATTGATACGCGATGCCGCCAAAAGCCGCCAGAAACTGGATATATTCGAGTACGAACGCCCGATAGGTATACAGATATTCGGTAGCGACATCGACCACATGCGCGAAGCTACCGAAATAGCAAGCCTTGCCGGCCCCGACCTGATGGACATCAACTACGGTTGCCCCGTAAAACAGGTAGCATGCCGTGGCGCGGGTGCAAGCTTATTACAGGATATCGACAAAATGGTGGCCATGACCAAAGCGGTTGTAAATGCTACACATCTGCCCGTAACGGTGAAAACCCGCCTCGGCTGGGACGATAACACTAAAAACGTTTACGAAGTTGCCGAACGCTTGCAGGATGTGGGTATAAAGGCGCTAACCATACACGGCCGTACCCGCGCGCAAATGTACAAAGGCGTTGCCGACTGGAGCCTGATACATTCTATCAAGAAGAATCCGCGCATAAAAATCCCGATTTTCGGTAATGGCGATATTGATTCGCCCGAGAAGGCAGCCGAATGGCGTATGCAGTACGAGGTGGATGGCATGATGATAGGTCGTGCCGCAATTGGTTACCCATGGATATTCCGCGAGATAAAGCATTATTTCGCAACCGGCGAGCATCTGGATAAGCCAACTATTGCCGAACGCATAGAAGTTTGCAAAACCCATCTGCAAAAAAGTATGGAATGGAAAGGCCCGCGCACCGGCATTTTTGAGATGCGCCGCCACTATAGTAACTATTTTAAAGGTGTGCCCGATTTTAAGGAGCACAGGATGAAACTTGTTACCGCCGCCACCGTAGAAGAGATTATGGAAATATTAGCCGAGGTAGACAAAAAATATGCCTTTGAAATGGCGTAATATTTGTTGCGATGCTATATATTTGAATTAAAAGAGATTAACAAGCCATGGCTACTATCATAACTGAAGGTGTTAAGGTTTCAGTTGAAACAATTTACCAGCCCGAATATTCGAACCCGGCTAATGACCACTTTATGTTTGCCTACCGGGTAATCATAGAGAATATGGGTAATTATGCCGTGCGCTTACTTAGCCGCCACTGGTATATATTCGATTCTAACGGCGCCAAGCGCGAGGTAGAAGGCGAAGGCGTAGTAGGCCAGCAACCCATTATAGAACCCGGCAACTCCCACGAATACGTATCGGGCTGCAACCTCAAAACCGATATGGGCAGCATGAAAGGCGAATACCAGATGGAGCGCCTGTTAGATACTTCCGTATTCAACGTACAAATCCCCGAGTTTTATTTGGTAGCGCCGTACAGGTACAATTGAGCAATGATTGGTAAAGGTTTAAAGCTCGTTGCCTGCTTATGCCTTGTATCTGCCATCGGCTTACTTTCTAATTGCACCCCATCTTCAGGAAAGATACAATTCAAAGTTGATAAGCCAGAGTACCCTACCGACCACCCGCTTACATCTGCGGAGCGGAAAAAGATTACCGACGACTTCCTGAAATCACGTAAGATACCCGTGCTGGCTAGCTTGCCCGAAGTTGAGGACCATACCAACGCGCATTTCCGTAGCGATATTGATGTTGCCCGCCGTTGCGTTATCCTTTATGGGTTGATATATGTGGCGCATGGCGCCAAAACCGCTGAATATATGGTTGATTATTTCAAGAAAAACCATCTATGGGGAAGCGTATCGCCCGACGAGCAGAAATACCTTTTAGGAAAGCGGACAGAAAAGCAGGATGATGAGATGACTTGGCGGATAGAGAATCTGAACGTTTTGCTGTGGTCCCTCGGGAATTTTAGGGTATTGCCTTTGCCAAACGTCCGCTGCAGTTTCACCCATTACGAAAACCTGCCCGACCTTGATGGCAACCCTTTAAATTGGATACAGGATGCGAAACTGCGTAACACCGAGGATATATTGAACGAGGCGGACCTCATCTACCGCATCCATTGGGCCACAACAGAGGCGAGGCTGAACAAAACCCCTATGCCCTATCATATGGACAACGATGTGGTGTACGAACGCCACTATGCCCTGAACTGGCTAACGATGTATGCCGATGAATGGGATGAGATAACGACAGATACCTAAAAACGAATCAAATCAGGCTGATTTCTGTTCAACCTGATTTGATTAGCACAACCTACCTCTCTCCCGCTTTAATACCCCGCCGGTTTTATTGTACCCGAAACTCTTTATTACGATCTCGTTTTTGGCGGTATCGCGGCTAAGCTTTACCCAGCCGTAATGCGCCTGCCCGGCAATTTTAAATTGGATGCCCAGGTATTTGTCGTTACAATTAACTTTAAAAAACAAAAAGCACCCCGAATCAAGGGCGCTTCTAATCTCTAATTAACTAACCACTAATCGCTGATTAGTCTCTCCTGTTCACCAAAAACGAAGCGTAGTAAACCAGTGTAGCTAATGAGCCAACGGCCGCAACAACGTAGGTCATGGCGGCCCACCACAGCGCATCCTTTGCCTGGGCGTGCTCGTTGCCGGTTTGTACTACCGTGTAATTATTGTTCAGCCATGCCAACGCCCTGTTGCTGGCATCGAATTCTACCGGCAGGGTAATAAAACTGAACAGCGTAACCAGCGCCAGTGCGCCAACACCGATGGCCAGTACGAAAGTGCTGTGGATAAATATCATCAGCAGTACGCCAATCATCAGTGCCCATTGGGTGAGGTTAGAGGCTACATTGACTACTGGCACCAATGAAGAGCGCAGGTTTAGCCAGGCATAAGCCTTGGCGTGTTGTACGGCGTGCCCGCATTCGTGTGCGGCTACTGCGGCGGCGGCAACACTGCGGCTGTAATACACATCGGGACTAAGATTAACGGTTTTATCGGCGGGGTTGTAATGGTCTGTAAGCTGACCCTCAACCGAAATTACGCGCACATCGAAAATGCCATGGTCTCGCAGCATTTTTTCGGCTACCTCCTGGCCGGATAAGCCTGAGAGTAACGGCATCTCGGCATATTGCCTGAATTTGCTTTTGAAGCGCATCTGCACCAAAAAGCTCACCAGGGCTATAACAATCATCAACAACCAGGCAGAGCCGGGGTTGATGAATAACAGTATATGGGTTAATTGAAACATCGTGTGATTGATTTTTATACGTGGGGTATTTCAAAAAGTATTCCATATTGCGCAAAAGGGTATAGTAGGAATGTCAAAATGCCTTGCTGATATGCTGTTTTTTGATTACCGGATCGCTACTTTTGAGTTTGGAACAGAACTTTTCATACTGGGAACGCACAGCGTTTATAGATAACGCCGATGTGATTATCATCGGCAGCGGCATAGTTGGCTTGAGTGCGGCCCTGCACCTGAAAACCCAAGAACCTAATTTAAAAGTGTTGGTGCTGGAACGAGGCTTCCTGCCCAGCGGCGCAAGCACAAAAAACGCTGGTTTTGCCTGTTTTGGCACCGTTTCTGAGCAATTATCTGCATTAAAACACTCTTCCGAAGGAGAGGTGACTCGTTTGGCCAATTACAAATGGCGCGGCTTGCAACGCCTGCGGCAAAACCTCGGCGATGCAAATATCGACTACCGCCAGCACGGCGGCCACGAATTATTTATGCAGGGCGAAGAACAGTATGCCGATGAATGTATCGGCCAGATTGAATACCTCAATAATTTATTGAAGAACGCCATTGGTGGGCATGACATTTATTCAGTTGCCAATGAAAAAATTGCAGGTTTTGGCTTTAATAAGGTAAGCCGCATGATATATAACCCTTTTGAGGGGCAGATACATACCGGCAAGATGATGCGTACCTTACTTAACAAATGCTATCAAAAGGATGTACTGGTACTGAACGGCTGCGAAATCACGTGGGTTGGGCGGGAGGATAATCATATCCGACTGAAAACGTCTGTTGGGGCATTTAAGACGGGTAAATTAATACTGGCGACCAACGCGTTTGCCAACCAATTATTCCCCGAGTTAAAGGTTATCCCCGGCCGGGGGCAGGTATTGGTAACAAAACCCATCCCCGCCTTAAAATTGCAGGGCACCTATCATTTCAATGAGGGGTACTATTATTTCCGCAATATCGATGGCCGGGTACTATTCGGCGGCGGCCGCAATCTTGATTTTGCTGCCGAAGAAACCGCCGAGTTTGGGCATACTGATGCTGTTAAGCAAAGCCTTATCCATTACCTGAATGAGGTTATCCTCCCCGGACAGAATGCGGAAATTGATTATTGGTGGAGCGGTATCATGGGTTTTGGTGAGGATATCAGCCCCATTGTAAAACAAGTTGAGCCCAATATTTACTGCGCCGTGCGTTGCAATGGAATGGGTGTGGCCATGGGTAGTTTGGTTGGGGAGGAAGTGGCGGATTTGGTGTTGGGCGGTTAGCTTGTTTGGAATTGCGTTTTAAAGTCGTAAATTAGATTATGCTAACAGTTCAAGTAAAATTAAGCGTGGAAGATATCATCGACTCTCTTGGGAAATTAGAGGCAAATGAACGATTGAAGCTACAAAAGGCACTTTTTAAGTTACAGGACGATATCGCTTTGCAAGAATCCGTAAATCGAGGGCTGCAAGATGTTAAACATGGACGTGTAACGCCGCACGCCGAAGTTATGCAACAGTTAAAGGAGAAGTATAATCTATAATTGTAATGTCTGTTATTGAAGTTGTTTGGTCCGAAGAAGCCAAGAAGACCTATTTCGATATCATAGACTTCCTAACCGAACGATGGACGGATAAGGAAATCCAACATTTTATAGCTCGAACGGATACGGTAATCGGAAAAATAACAGAGAACCCCTACTTGTTTGCGCAGTATAAAAATGATTCCTTGATTAGGCGCGCTGTATTACACAAAACCACTATTCTCATTTATCAAATCTCTACAGATAAGATGGTTATAAACTTGCTCTCATTCTGGGCTGTTAGAAATGACCCGGACAAATTAAATCTCTATAACGAATATTGATATTTCTATCTAAAACAAGCCCACCAATCTTTCCAAAGCCATTCCGCGTGAACCTTTTATCAGCACTGTAGCATTGGTAATCGGTTCCGCCTTAAAGCCTGCCATGGCATCCTCCGCCGTTAAATAGAAGCGTGTACTATCTTTATTTTCCAATATCAAAGAAGCCGCGGTGAAATCCTTGCCGATGAATATCCGCTCATTAACCTGTGCATCTATTGCCTTTTGCAGCACAGCAGCATGCTCTGCGGCAGATTCCTCGCCCATTTCGAACATATCCCCTAAAATCAGCACTTTATGGCCGCTCTGCATTTTATCCATATTTTCTATGGCTACGAACATGCTGCTGGGGTTGGCGTTATAGAAATCGCAGATGAGCGTGTTGTTTACGGTATGCAATATCTGTGAGCGGTTATTCTTTGGCTCATAACCGGCGATGCCCTCGCTTATTTCCTCAGGCGTTAGCCCGAACGTTGAACCTATAGCGATGGCCACTAAAATATTATCCAGGTTGTAGGCGCCGGTTAAGTTGGTTGGCACCGTGTATGAGCCGCCCTCTAAATTATCCTTCCATTCCAGCACCAGTAGTGGCGAACTATCCAGCAGCCTGCCGCTTACGATATTATCAGGATTATCATTCTTCCCGTAATAGATAACGCTGGTAAGCCCGCGTTCATCTTTCATGGCCGTCAGTACAGCATCATCGCTATTGATGAATGCTACTTTTTTCCTTTCTGAGTTACCGTCTTCCGGATTTTCGGCCTGGCCCAGATAATCGTACATCTCCCCTTTGCCTTTTCGTACGCCCTCTACTCCGCCAAAACCTTCTAAATGCGCTTTACCGACATTGGTAATAAGCCCGTGCGTAGGTTGGGCAATGCTGCAAAGCAACGCAATCTCGCGTTGGTGGTTGGCCCCCATCTCAATTACCGCCATTTCATGCTCTGCCGTAATTTTAAGCAGGGTTAACGGTACGCCTATGTGGTTATTCAGGTTCCCTTCGGTGGCCAGCGTATTGAAGCGTTGCGACAATACCGCGTTGATAAGCTCTTTAGTGGTCGTTTTGCCGTTGGTGCCGGTAAGACCTATAACTGGTATGCTCAATTGCCTGCGGTGATGCGCGGCCAGGTCTTGCAGGGCTGCCAGGCCATCTTCTACCAGGATGTATTTTTCGCCAATGGCATACGCGGGGTTATCGATAATGGCGTATGCGGCACCCGTTTCCAGGGCCTGCGTGGCAAAGGTATTGGCATCAAACTTATCGCCTTTAAGGGCAAAGAACAGGCTGCCCGGCGCAATTTTGCGCGTATCGGTACTGATAACCGGGTGCTGCAGGTAAAGTTGGTAGATGTCTTCTGTAGTGGCCATGATTGCAATATTAATCCCAGATATCCGGGCGCTCAATATTAAGGATTCTTAAGTACGAGAGCAAATTGCCGGCGTGTACGCTTTCATGATAAGCGATGCGCAGCAGGTAATCGCCCAGTTTGCGCCGTTGGTTCCGTTCCTCGCGGTTGATTTCTATTTCGGCCAGATCCTGTGCAGAGTAATTGCGCAGGCGCTGTATGAATTGCTCATGATATGCTACCGAAAAAGCAATTTCATCGGCAATTGTGGTAAAGGGCCGGCCCTCCCAGGGCGAAACAAAATCCTCGCCTAAATTGCCGCCGTTTTGTATGATAATGCCGTAGATGTATTCCGATTCCAGCATATGGCGCACCATCTCGATTATCGACATGGCCTCCTCATCCGGCTTCCAGTGTATCACGTCGGCGGGTATGCTCTCCATCAGCATAACACTGCGGCGACGTACCTCTTCAGAATTTAGGATAATCAGTTCTGCAGCTGTCATGTTAATTGGTTTTGCCGGTTTAGCCAGGCAATTACAGCTCGTATCTCGCCATAGGAGTAATCTTCTCCTAAAACCTCTTTCAAGGGTGCAAGTCGCTCGTTGCCATATTTCTCAACGGCATCTTTTATTGCCGGTATCTTCTCTTCCTTAACAAAACTATGCACATCCAGTTCTCCGTTTTGTACAAAAACACCTAAATGGTTTTCGATGGTGTTTGGCGAGAGGCTGCGTAAGCGCGCAATATCAGCAGCCGACAAGCCCTGTTTAAAAAGCGCAAGCGATGCCCTTGCCGTTTCTGGAATTTGCTCTTTTTTGGGTTTACGCTCCCGCTTTGGTGTTTTTTGGCCGATGCGCGATTCGAGTTTTTTTTGTGCGCAGTACTGCGTAACCAAAGCTAAAAACTCCCGCCCGTATCGCGCCAATTTAATGTCGCCGAATCCGGATATCTGCCGCAATTCTTCCAGCTTTTGGGGCAGGTAGGTGGCAATTTCCAGCAGGGTGGGGTCAGAAAGTATGATATAGGCAGGCAGGTTTTCCATTACGGCAATTTCCTGGCGTTTTTTGCGGAGGGTCTCCAGCAATTCGGCCTCGAAATCCAGCGGAGCGGCTTCTTTCTCGTCGGTAGTTTGCGAGGAAATGAGTTCTACCTTTTGCAGTCCTTTTAATACCAACTCGCTTTTGGCGGTCAGCTTTAGCGAGGCGTAAGCATCGTCGGTAACACGTAAATAACCTGTGGCAATCAGCTCGCGCAGGTAGCGCTGCCAGTCTGCCTTGCTGATGTCGTCGCCCGCGCCGTATGTTTTGAGTTGTTTATGCTCGGGCCATATCTTTTCGCTTCGCGAACCACGCAGGAAATCTACGATATACGTCACCCCGAAACGCTCCTTCAGCCGCGTTACAGCAGATAAGGCCTTCTGTGCGATAAGCGTCCCGTCGAATTTGACGAACTCGCTCAGGCAATAGTCGCAGGAGCCGCAATTATCGGGAAAGGCCTCGTCGAAATACTGCATCAGATACTGGCGACGGCATGCATGCAGCTGGCAATAACCCACCATATCGTCCAGCTTTTTCAGCATGATGGCGCTTTGTTCGGCGTTGTTTTCTACCGTGGCGAATTTTCGTAGTTTGATAGCATCGCCCGGTGAATAAAGTAGCAAGGCATCCGAGGGGAGGCCATCGCGACCCGCGCGGCCGGTTTCCTGGTAATACCCTTCGATGTTTTTGGGCAGATCCATGTGCACCACGTAACGCACGTTCGATTTATTGATCCCCATACCAAAGGCTATCGTAGCTACGATAATCTTTACATCATCCCGAAGGAAAGCTTCCTGGTTTTTGGCTTTTTTTTCGTTGGTTAAACCCGCGTGGTAGGCCTCGGCGGCGAAACCCTCGTCTTTTAAATTATCTGCTAGTAGCTCTGTTGATTTACGCGACAGGCAATAGATTATGCCCGAATCTTCCTTGCGCTGCCCTAAAAAATTGATGAGCTGGTTAAAGCTGTTATTTTTTGGATTGACGCGGTAGGTAATATTCTCGCGATTGAACGAGGAGATAAACACCGCCGGTTTGTGCAGGTTAAGTTTATCGAGGATGTCTTTTTGGGTGAGCTTATCTGCGGTGGCCGTCAGCGCGATGACCGGCACGCCGGGGAACTCATTCTTCAATCCAGCCAGCATAAGGTACTCAGGTCGGAAATCGTGCCCCCATTGCGATATGCAATGCGCCTCGTCTATGGCTATCTGCACCACCTCCAGTGTTTTCAGGAAGGTCATCAGGCGTGTATCCTTGCCGAATAAACGCTCGGGCGCAACGTATAGCAAGCGTAACTGGTTGTTTTTTAGCCGTATGGCGATATCCTTTTGCTCATCAGGGTCCTGACTGCTGTTTAAGAATGCCGCCGGGATGCCGCTGAGATTGAGGCTGTCTACCTGGTCCTTCATCAGGGCTATCAGCGGGGATATCACAATGGTTAGCCCGTTCAATAGCACCGCTGGCAACTGGTAGCAAAGTGATTTGCCCCCACCGGTAGGCATCAGCACCATCACATCCTGCTTATTGAGCACATGTTGTATAATGGCCTCCTGCGAATGCCTGAAATTGCTGTAGCCAAAATATTTCTGTAGGGCGTGTAGTGGAGTCATGTTAGATGTGCAAATTTCAAATGGTTTAGAATGCGCAAATTACTGATTTAAAGAATAAAATGCTAAAAATATTAGAATTTTTGCTGTGTAACGGAACCGTTACTGTCCTAATCTGCACATTTGAAATCTGCACATCTGCACATCATTTTTTTTCCTCATATTAGCCTTTGCATCATCCCAAGATTCATCGTATGATAAAAAGAGTACTCCTCGTTTTCGCTGCTGTCGCATCCATCACGGCAGCATTTGCCCAAAGTATCCAATCGCCTGAGCAATTTTTAGGCTATAAGCTTGGCGAGCAGTTTACGCCGCATTACCGTATAGTAGAGTATTTTAAATACGTAGCCACAGCATCTAAAAACGTAAAGCTGCAGCAATTCGGTACTACCAACGAGGGCCGGCCGCAGCTGGCGATGTTCATCGCATCTGACGAAAACATAGGCCGTTTGGAGGAAATTCGTCATAATAACTTGAAACTGGCCGGCATAGAAAGCGGCAACGCCGACCTGCCCAACGCGCCCGTTATTTTATGGCTGAGCTTTAACGTACACGGTAATGAGCCGGCATCCAGCGAAGCCTCCATGTGGACCCTCTTCGATTTGGTTGACCCGGCAAGCACCCGCAACAAAGGCTGGTTAAAGAATACATTGGTGGTGATAGACCCATGCCTAAACCCTGATGGACGCGACCGCTACGTAAACTTTTATAATTCGGTGAAAGGTGCCAAGCCCGACCCAACACCTTCCGCGCGCGAACACATAGAACCGTGGCCGGGCGGCCGGGTAAACCATTACTATTTCGATTTGAACCGCGACTGGTCATGGCAGGCACAAAAAGAAACCCAAAACCGGGTTGGCCTTTATAACCAATGGTTACCCGAGGTACATGTGGATTACCACGAACAAGGCTATAACGCGCCATATTACTTTGCACCGGCTGCCGAACCATATCATAAAGATATTACCCAATGGCAGCGCGATTTCCAGGTAACGATAGGTAAAAACAACGCCAAAGATTTTGATAAGAACGGTTGGATGTATTTTACCAAGCAGGTATTCGATTTGCTGTACCCATCGTATGGGGACACCTACCCGCTGTATAATGGCTCGATAGGCATGACCTACGAACAGGGCGGCATTGGTGCCGGCCTGGCAGTGGTTACCCGTAGCGGCGATACCTTAACGCTGGTGCAGCGTGTGGCGCACCATCACTCTACCGCCATCAGTACTATCCAAACTTCTTCCGATAACGCAACGAAGCTATTGTCGGAGTTTAAGAAGTTTTATGATAACGCCAAAACCAACCCTCCGGGTGCGTATAAAACCTATGTAGTTAGGAACGATAATAATGAGAAGGTAGACCAGCTGGCCAAATTGCTGGCACGCAACGGCATACAGTACGGCTATGGATTGTCGACTAAAACGATTACCGGGTACGATTACTTTAGCGGTAAAACCGAGACCTACAACGTGGATGCCAACGACCTGGTGATAAACGCCTATCAACCTAAAGCCGTTTTGTTAAACGTGCTGATGGAGCCTACCACTTTTATTGCCGATTCGGCCACTTATGATATTACCGCCTGGGCCCTGCCTTATGCTTACGGCCTGCGCGCTTATGGTTTAAAAGAATCATTGAAACCGGCAACCGCAAGCTGGAACGTAGCTAAGCCTGCCGCTTTACAAAATACGCATGCATATGCCTATGTATCGTCGTGGGTGTCGATAGCAGACGTACGCTTTTTAGCGGCGATTATGAAGAAAGGCATCAAAGCCCGCTACTCCGAAACGCCGTTCGAGATTGCAGGCAAGAAATTCCCGGCCGGCTCGGTACTGGTGACCCGGGCAGGCAACGACCGCGCCGATTTTGACCAGGTAGTTACGCAAACCGCCGCCGAACTGGGCCACGAGCTTACGCCGATATCCACCGGTTTTATGGATAAGGGTAACGACATTGGCTCCAGCGAGGTTCACTTCATCAAACAGCCACGTGTTGCGCTGATGGCCGGCGACGGCGTAAATTCCGAAGCGATGGGCGAGGTTTGGCATTTGTTTGAACAACAGATAGGCTACCCGATTACCCTCATCAAATACGCAGACCTTGGCCGCAGTAAACTCTCTGATTTCGATGTGATGATTTTCCCGGATGGTCGTTACGATGGCTTCCCCTCGGATAAATTACTGGGATGGGTGCGCGATGGCGGCCGTTTGATCGCGATGGAGAATGCAGCATCGCTACTGGCAGATAAAAAGGACTTCGGCATTAAACTGAAGGAAGGGAAAAAAGACGATAAGAAAGATGCCGCGACGGTGAAAATTTACGCTAACCGCGAACGCGATGCGATATCTACCGGTATCCCCGGCGCAATATTCAAAATGAACCTGGATAATACGCATCCCTTAGGCTTCGGTTTGCCAAACTTTTACTACACCCTAAAAATGAACGATGATATTTACGAATTGCTTGGCGACGACGGCTGGAACGTGGGTACCATCAAAAAAGATGCGTATGTATCGGGCTTTGTGGGGGCGCAATCTAAACAACGTATAGCCAACGGCCTGTTGCTGGGCGTGCAAAGCATGGGCCGCGGTTCGGTAATCTTTATGGCCGACGACCCGCTGTTCCGCAGTTTCTGGGAAAATGGCAAGCTGCTGTTCAGCAACGCCGTGTTTATGGTGGGGCAGTAATTCGGTTGGCAGTTTGCAGTTAGCTGCCGTCTGCCAAATATTCGATAAGACTTATATAACAAAGCGACCACATCTGTGAGTCGCTTTTTCTATTTAACATCCAGGCTGCGTAATAGCGGCCACTTGCTAACCAGCTTTTTCGCAAGACTTTGAAAGGGGATTTCCACCATTTTAAATACCGCAAAGCTTAGTGCGTATGCCGCGATAATGGCTGATAGCATAATTACAGCCGCACTGCCAGGGAATTTGTTGCCAAGCAATCCGCAAAACGTAATCAGCAAAGGCATATGCAGCAGGTAAAAACTATAAGAGCTGTCGCCCATAAAATTGAACAGCGGTATTTGCAGGGCATTGGCAATCCTCGTCCGTTCCAAAGCAATCATCATAATGATGGCGCCGCCGATGGCGTTGGTATAATCGCGCCAGAAATAGGCAAATGGGCTGCTGCTATCGCCCCATGGCTTGTAAAATTCAAAACTGATGTTGTAGCAGAATATGGCCAGTAATAACAGCACCAGCACCCATGTAGTACTCAAAGCCCGGATGCGGCTCTGGAGTTCTTCTTTATATTTTGCGCAGAGCACGCCGATGTAAAACACCCCCAGAAAGCCGTTTGCGTGGTTGTAAATCAGCGCCAGCACCAATAAAAAGAACAGCAGGTTGAACAACAGGTTGCCGCGCGATACCACCAAGATAAAGAAGGGCAGCAGTAAGGACATCTTCATTTCCACCACCAAACTCCAAATAACAGGGTCTATGATATCGGCATCGAAGTTGGGGCCTATCAGCAAGAAGGTTTTGATGATTTCCTGGCGATGCATGGCATCCCATGGCCAGCCCCAAAAGCTGCGTATCCAATCAGAGAAACCGGCCACACCCTCGGGCCGGAACGCGTAGGTTTTTAAGATAACAGCAAACAATATAGCCAACACATACGCCGGGTATATCCTGAAAATGCGTTTTATGTAAAACTCTGTGAGTTTTAAGGGTTTATCGGTATTGATAAAGGGCAAGCTCAACACAAAACCGCTGAGCACAAAAAAGAACATCACCGCCGCCCGGCCATTCAGCAGGATACCTAAGGGGCTTTGCTTTACAACCATAACCCAGGCACCGGCAGGATTCAGCATCAAAAAGCAATGCGAAACAAAAACGCATAATGCGGCGAGGCCGCGCAGGCTATCTAATTGTTTGTAGCGTATGGGTTTCGGTTGCGAGGTGCTTGCGTTGGGCATGTTGTATTGTTAGGTGCTGCAATATCAACATTTAGAACACAACAAAAAAACCAGGAGACAGCGCAGCCCCCTGTCGCTTGCGCCAGAGCTTCAGCGGCGCAGCAAAGCATAAACCTTTGATGACCCCGCTTTACCGGCGAAGGAGGTATAAGGGGCTGTATGCCTGCAAAACCTCTAAACCACGCCAAAAGTGTTCACGCTGGCGCGCGTGAACGCCGTGAACATTATCAAGATGCTTGTAATCAGCTGATTAAAAATAATAAAATGGTGTCAATATCGTGCCACCACCGCGCATATTGCTATCTGTTATATTAATGGCGATTTTCCCGGTTACGAAATAAAAAGCCCCCTATCTGAAGAATCCCTTCGGATAGGGGGCCTGGGAGGTTTTTTAATTCGACCCCTTCACCCTGTTGCTTTCGTCATCGGCGCCGGTGCGGTGCTGGCGGCTTTTGATGGCACTGTTGCCAAAGTTGTAGGTGAGGGTTAAACGCATTACCCGGGTATCGTTCCTTTGTTTGATATCGAAGTTGTTGTTTACGATGTGGCTGCTCAGGTCGTTGCGTCGCAGGAAGAAGATATCGTCGCAGGCCAATTTCACATTCAACTTTTTGGCAGCAAACGAGTGGCTTACGCCGGCATCTATAGAGTAACGGGCTTTGATTTTATAAATACCATAAGTTAAGGGCGAACGGTAATCGCCCAGCACCTCAAAGCGGTAAGCACCGAAGGTAAATGTTTGCGTCAGTTTACCCTGTGCGGCAAACTGCCCGTCGTTGAAATTCACTATCGAGGTAGAGTCGGTGTTGAAGCCCAGGTAAAAGGCGTTTACGTTGATGTTGCCGGTCCACCATTTGGCAATTTTGAAAGGCGTATTCACATTGATGTTGTAGCTTTTTTGTGTTTTTAAGTTCTGATGCGTCTCGAACGATTTGTTGCCTTGCGTTAATATCAGTTCGGTAATTACATCGGTAGTAAGGCTGTAGCCCAGGCTAACGTTCAAATCATGGTTGTAGGTGTAATTCAACTCGAAGTTTTGGGTGTATTGCGGGTTTAAGAACGCGTTGCCCTGGCTGTAGGTATAAGGATCAAGGTAGTAGATGAAAGGGTTAAGGTCATCGTATCCCGGGCGATCTATACGGCGGCTGTATGAAAAATTCAGTTCGTTTTTATCATTCAGCGTTTGGTTGATGAATACGCTCGGGAAGAAGTTAAGGTAGCTGCGGTTTACCGGACTGCTGCCTATGAGGTTACCGTTAGATTTTGTTTGCTCGGCGCGTAAACCCAACTGTATAGATGTTTTCTTGAATTGCTTGTTCAGGTTGATGTAGCCCGCGTTTATTTTCTCGTCGTAAATAAAGCGGTTGGTGCGGTTTACGTCGTTTATCAGTACGCCATTGCTCACAATCTGGGCCTGCAGGTCGTTATCTGTTTTTACGCTGCTGAATTTTGCGCCGGTTTCCAGTTTGATGGTTTTAGTGATGGGTTTGGTATAATCGAACTTGCCTGTATATATAGATATAGTAGAGGGCGTTTGGTTGCGCAATATCTGCGGCGCATGCTGGGTGCTGCCATCGGGCAAAAAGTAATCGGTATGGTAATCAGCGTTCGAGTTGTTGCGGAACTTCGAGTAATCGAGGTCGAAACTGATTTCCTGCCCTGCGGTATCTATTTTGTAGCGGTCGTTTAAGTTAAGTGCAAAGTTTTTATAGGATTGTTTTACAAGCGATGTAGTATGCAGTGATGAATCGGCCACGCCAAATTGTTTGCCAATAATGGTAGAGTTGTTGTTATCGTCGCGGCCTGTGTTAGCGTATCCGTTCAACACAAAACCGATGGTGTGTTTCGGGGTAAGGTCGTAGTCGGCACCAAGGCGGTAATTGTTATAGTGATTTACACCGGGCATCGAGGATAGCTGGTTAAAGTAGGTTTTATTGCCGGCATCGTCGGTAATTACACGGTTGATGGATAAATCGTGCCCGCGTTTGATATCGCCCCTGCCAAAAGAGCCAAACACGTTTAAATTGCCCTCTTTATGGTTTAAATTCAGGTTGGTGCTTTCCCTCCAGTACTTGCCGCGTGCTACTGCTGCGGTGAGGCTGCCGTTAGTGCCTGATTGGGTGTTCTTTTTCAGCTTGATATTGATGATGCCCGAGTTGCCGGCAGCATCGTATTTAGCCGACGGATTGGTGATGATCTCGATGGATTTGATGGTGCTGCCGTCGGTAGATCTCAAAAGGGTAGCCAGCTGCGCTGCCGTAAGGTAGGTAAGCTTATCATTTATCATCACGGTTACGCCTTCTTTCCCTTTAAGACTGATGTTGTCGTCTTTATCGAGCGATACGCCCGGGGCACGGGCCAGAATTTCTAACGCGGTATTGCCTGCTGCTAATACGCTGTTTTCAACGTTCATCACGGTGCGGTCTATCTTGCGCTCTATCAGGGGCTTGGTGCCGCTGATGGTTACCGTTTGCAGGTTGCGACTGTTTGCCTGCATTTTTATGGCCGGCACAGCAACTGTTTGTTGGTTGCCGTTGGCATCTATGGCGGCGCTATAGGCCTTGGTGTAGCCCAGGTTGGTTACAGTTACGATGTAGCTACCCGCTGCAATATGGTCGAAAGTGTAGGTGCCTGCATCCGTGCTTAAAGTGCCTTTCACAACGGTAGAGTCTTTAGCGCGCAGAAGCGTTACGGTAGCGTAATCTACAGGTTTGCCTTGTTCGTTCAGCAACGAGCCGGTGATGGTAAGGGTTTGCGGCGTGGCAATTTTAGGCTGGGCGTATGCCGTTGCACAAAACAACATGCATATTAATATATATAGTTGGCGGATGATGGTTTTCATAGGGGTAAAAATTTAGCAATAGAATCCCGTGGGGGCGTCGCCCTCAATTTTTTTTTGTTTAGTAAGTAAATGGAGTTTAGTACCGTGCTATCAAATGGCAGCAGGGGTTTGGTTGGCGGTTATATGTATGTTTTGCATGGGTCTTTGTTTAATCCGGCCGTTTGTATTAACGGCAGGGGCCTTGTTTATTGGTTAGATGCAAAAACAGTGGCGAAGGTTACATGCTTTTTTCACTTTTTAGTACAGGGAACAGCGTTTCCAGTACTTCGGGGCAGATAAAGAAGCCGTAGTCCATCGGCTTTTGTGGCTGTGCCTTAATGGATTGTGTCGCCTTTTTGGCGGGCAGAAGAGTAGCCGCTAAGGGGTGTTTTAGGATGCAAAAAGGTAATATAAGCCCGCTGAACAGCAGCAGGCTTATATACTTTATAAAGGGTTTCATTATTCGCCTGTGTTTGCGCTATCTGCAGGTATAGCAACTTTTTTGCTTTGAGGCAAAACCAGCGTATCAACCTTGCACTGTAAGCCGTTGTCGGTCATAATAAATTTAGCCGATGGCGCATTTTCCTGTTTGTTATCGCGCTTACAATCGTAAATATTAATGCCCCCTATATAGTTGCTCATGTCCTCATCTATAACCAATTTAGAATTTAACGGCACTTTTAAAGTAAGACGTAACTCCTGGTCGCGGTATTTATCAATGCGCTTGTCAAAATGGCGATTAAACTTTAGTACATTACCTTCCTGCACAAATTGATAACTGATAGCGCGTGCGTTTGCTAAAGCGTCAACTTCATCAAAGCCACGGGCGCTAAATGTTTCAACTAAAACGGGTTTAGGTACGTCACTTTTTTCGATGGACATATATATGTTCCTGCCCGGCATATCCATATTGTCGTCGTTATCATTATCGAGGATAACACGGTTGCTAAACTTGCCTTTAATATCCAATCGCAGGCTGTCATCGCTTGTAAGGTATTTAATATCATTTAGCTTAAGGTAGTAGGTACTATCTGCTTGTGGCTGAATGCTAATTGTTTGATTAAAACTTTCGCCTTCTCTAAAATTGGCCGCCGCTTTCGACGTATAGTATATTACGATGCTGATTGAGATCACCCAAACCATTAATAGGGCTGTACCGGTGGTGCGGCCGATAGCATTGCTTTTGAAAACAGTATTGATGATAACCAATATTATCGTGAGCAGCGGCAAAGCCATGGTAAGGAATCCGCAGATAAAGAACACCATATTTGCTTCGCGGTTTACAATGTTGAAAGGGAATACATGCATTAAGAAAGCGTTGCCATAAACAACATAGGTGATGATGGCAATTACCAGCCCAATCATGGCCGCAAAGCAGCTTACTAAAATGGCTATGGCAATCACCTTAAACAGTAATTTGGCGGTGCCGCCAATAAAAGTACCAAAATGGGTGAACACATCGCCGGCAAAATCGCGGGTTTTATAAGCGAGTGGCTTTGCTTCGTGCTTTAGGGTGTGCAGGTTGCCTTTTACGCCGCTAAGTTCTTGCTCAAAGTTTTGTTTAAAGCCTTGCAGGTCCAGCCGCTGGCCTTTCATGGCCATGCGATCTGCACGGGTAACGGCTTTAGGGACAACTATCCACAGTATTATATATAGCAGCAGGCCAATGCCGCCGCCGGCGCACAGTAAAACAAAGCCAAGCCTTACCCAAATTGCATCTATATCGAAGTAATTGGATATGCCCGCAGCTACGCCTCCCACCAGATGGTCGTCGGCATCGCGAAAAAGGCGGCGGTTCTCGGTGGCGTATGCGAATGCCGGGCCCGCCGCCTCGCCGTTTTCCTCGGCCTCGAAATCTTCTACCGAGCCCATTTGCTGTACAACGGCATCTACATCCTGCGCAACTATAACCTGTTTGCCTTCGCGCTGCAAAATATCGTTGAACATCTCTGCGATGCGGTTTTCTATGTCGGTGGTGATTTCCAGGCTGTCGGCCGAGTTCATAAAGTGGCGCGTTACGGCCGACATGTACGTTTTTAGTATCTCGTAGGCATCTTCCTCTATATGGAAAACCATGCCGTTTATGTTGATGATGATAGTTTTATTCATGATGGTGGTGATTAAAGGGGGGTGATTAATTTTTCCTCTCGCCTATGGCGGTTTGCACGGCGAAGGCCAGCTCCTGCCAGGTGCTGTCGAGCTGTTCCAGAACCTTACGGCCCTCATCGCTAAGTACATAGTACTTTCTGGGCGGCCCCGAGGTAGACTCTACCCAGTTGTAGGATAGCAGGCCATTGTTTTTTAATCGGGTTAGCAGGGGGTATAAAGTACCCTCAACTACGAGCAGCCGGGCCTTCTTCAGCTCGGCAATTATGTCCGATGCGTATATCTCGCCCTTTGCTATAACGGAAAGTATGCAATACTCCAGTATGCCTTTCCTCATTTGGGTTTGGGTGTTCTCAACAATCATAATGCAAAGATATATGTTTTGGAATGTATTATGCAATACATAGTACTGGATTTTTTTAACTTTCTTTAACTTTTTAACTTTTTTTAACAAAACCACCCTTTTTTTTACATTTAATTTGATTTATTGATGGCGTAACACTACTTTTATGATTAATTAACTATTAACTGATCTTATTATTAACAAACATGAAAAAACTTCTACTAGTAAGTTTGTGTTTCCTGATGTTATGCGTAACGCAGGTTTATGCACAAAATCGTACAGTTTCCGGTACGGTTGTGGCCAAGGATGACGGTCTTCCAATCCCAGGCGCAACGGTGAAAGTGAAAGGTACTTCTACAGGTACCCAAACCACAACAACCGGTAAATTCACCCTATCGGTTCCGGCCGGTTCTACCCTGGTGGTATCTTTCCTAGGCTACAAACCCTACGAGGTTAAAGTTGGCTCCAGCGACGTGATCAACGTTTCGCTTGAATCTTCTTTTACTGATATAGGCGAGGTTGTGGTTACAGGTAGCTTAGGTGTTAAGCGTGCAGCCAAAGAGCTTGGTTACGCTACAACACGTGTAAGCGGCAAGGATATCAACCAAACAAACGTTACCAACTTCGCAAACGGTTTAACAGCAAAGGTTGCTGGTTTGGCCGTTCAGTCAGTTGATAACAGCATCGACCCAAGCATCCGTATCACGCTGCGTGGTAACCGTTCATTAAGCGGTAACAACACTGCGCTGATCGTATTGGATGGTGTACCAATCCCAAGCGGTACAATTTCATCTATCAACCCGGATGATATCGCTGAAACCCAGATACTGAAAGGTGCCGGTGCTGCTGCGATCTACGGTTCTGAGGCATCTAACGGTGCGATCATCATTACCACCAAACGTGGTACAGGCGATGGCAAACCGCAAATTACTTACGGTAACTCGTTCCAATTCAAAACTGTAGGTTTCTTCCCTGAGCTGCAACGCGCTTACGGCCCTTACGGCGGTGAGCCTGCTCCTTACCTGGATCCTATCACCGGTTTCTCTTTGTACACCCCATACGAGAACCAATTATACGGACCTGCTTTTGATGGCAGCGAGGTTGTTGTTGGTTACCCTGCCGGCGGCCCTAACGGACCAGTATTGAAAGCTAAATACAGCGCATTAGCTCAAAACCCTATCACCTCTTTCTTCAACAGGGGTATAGTGGAGCAAAACCAGGTTGCATTGCAACAGGGCGATGCTAAAAACTCTTTTTACTTCTCTGCTCAAAACGTTATTGATAAAGGTGTAGTTCCAAAAGATAAAAGCACCCGTACATCTGCCAGCGTAAGGGGCGCACGTACATTCGGTATATTCAAAGTAGATTACTCTGCTTCTTATACCCGTACAAGTGTAAGCACTTACGGTACAGGTTATAACGGTGCAATCCTTTACACTACTGTAATGCAGTGGCCGGCATTCCTGGATATCAAACAATTCCAGGATTCAAATAACGGCACATTCTCTAATCCAAGCGATTTTTACGATGCCTACGCTATCAATCCATACTGGATAACTGATAACTCAAGGTTTGTTAAACAGAAAGACGTTTTCTTGTCTAACTTGAAAATGACCTTAACGCCAACCAAATGGTTAGATTTAAGCTACAACGTTTCTCAAAACTTTGGTAACTACCAAAGCCGCTCTACCAGCAAACAGGTAAACTTTACCCCATACTCGTTAACTGACCCTTACGGTGCAGGTAGCGTGCAAGCAAGCTTCTCTACCGGCCTTGTGCAAGGCAGAGTATCTGATTTTAACCAATTTGGCGATGGTACAAGTGCCGGCGATGGTTACGCAAGGTTACAGGGCGATGCAACAGCAAACTTCCACTACAACTTCTTTAAAGATCTAAAAACAAGTTTATTAGTGGGTAACACTGTTTATCAGCGTAGCTTAAACAACATCCAGGCAGGTAGCAACACATTGTTGATACAAGATTACTACAACATCAACACCGTATCGGGTTTCCCTACTGCTTCTACAAACATCTTCAAAATACGCCAGATAGCTTACTTTGCAGATTTGAACATAGGTTACAAAGATTATCTATTCTTAGAAGGTACTTTAAGGAACGACCACGATTCGCGTTTACCTGAGGTTAACCGTTCATTCTGGTACCCATCCGGTAAAATCTCGTTCATCCCTACTGAGGCATTGTCTTTCTTAAAAGGCAACCGTACTTTCAACTATGCTAAGTTTTACTTATCAGTTAGCCGTGTAGGTAACATTTCTATCCCTCCTTACTACCTGTTAAATACAGTAGGTGTAACCGGTGGTTTCCCTTACGGTACGCTGGGTGGCTTAAGCTTAGGCGCCACCAACTTCAGCCCAACGCTTAAACCAGAAATCATCAATGAAATTGAGGTAGGTACTGAGCTTTCTTTCCTGGATAGCCGTATCAACGTACGTGCTACTTACTACAAACAAAACAGTAAGAACCAAACCTTAAACGTAGGTACCTCTGGTGCAACCGGCTTTACAAACGCCGTATTGAACGCTGGTGAAATCCAATCGAGCGGTGAAGAGTTTGAGGTAGCCGGTATCATCTTGTCAAACCCTAAAGGTTTCGGCTGGGATGTGAAAACAAACCTTTCAATCAACGATTCTAAAGTTATATCGCTTATCCCTGGTATCAACCAGTTAGATTTAGGTGGCGGTATATTCGCAGTAGTTGGTCAACCGTTCCCTGTTTACAAAGGTACCGATATGAACCGCGATCCTAACGGCAACGTTATCGTTAGCGCTACTACAGGTTTGCCATCGCTTAATAGCAACCAGGTAAACTTTGGCCGTACCAGTCCTAAATACATTTGGGGTGTTACCAACAACTTTAGCTACAAATTCGTTAGCTTGAGCGCAACTGCCGAATACCGCGGTGGTAACATTATCTACAACGCTGTAGGTGGTACATTAAACTTTGCAGGTTCTTCTTTAATTTCTACGCTTGCAGGTCGTCAAAAATTCGTTTACCCAGGTTCTGTAATAAATACAGGTACAGCAGCAGCCCCTGTTTACACGCCTAACACCAACATTACCGTACAAGATGGTAACTACGGTTTCTGGCAGAGCTCTGCTTACAACACCGCTAACCAGCCACGTGTTTCGAGCGCAGCGTTCTGGAAATTACGCGAAATCAACCTTAACTTCAACTTATCCCAGTTTGTTAAAAACACCAGGTACATCAAAGGCTTAAACCTTTCATTCACCGGTCGCAACTTGTTCTTGTGGAAACCTAAAAACAACCCATGGAGCGATCCTGAGTTTGCTACCACCGCAGGTAACGCTATTGGCGTAACAGATGCTAACCAGGTTCCGGGCCAAAGGATTTATGGTGCAGATCTTAGAGTAACCTTTTAATTCTTTTAATTAAAACGACGATGAAAAAATATACATTAATCATATCAGCTTTTTTTGCAACGGGTGTTATCTTTTCCGGCTGTAAGAAAGACTTCCTGAGCCTGGAGGTGAACCCAAATACGCCTTCAGTATCAACGCCGCAGTTTGCCCTGTCTGGCGCCGAAAAAGTAGCAGCAGATATCGTGAACACCAGCTACAATGTACAAGGTGTTTGGGGCGGTATTTGGAGCCCAAGCGGTAACTACGTACCAAGCCCTGCGTTGCAGCAGTACCAGTTTACAAACCTTGATTTTCAGGTGTTTACGCCGCTGTTTCAAAATGCTACTAACTTTGATAACCTGGAGAAAATTGGCGCAGCCAGCCCTTCTTTAGCTTATTTCCAGGCCATTGCCAAAATTATGAAAGCTTATGATTTTGAGCAATTGGTAGATGTTTACAACAATGTGCCTTACACACAGGCATTTAACGCATCTGTTTACCTTTTCCCTAAATACGATAGCGGTAAAGATGTTATTTATCCTGATTTGGCTAAACAATTAGTTGCAGCTATCGGCATCATTAATGCAAATGCCGGCGCAACTAACCCGGGTGTATCAGACATTGTTTTCGGTGGCGACATGACCAAATGGAAAAAGTTTGCTAACACCTTGTTGCTTCGTTTAGCTATACGCCAAAGCAATTTAGGCGGCGGTACCGCAAAACCATTGTTGGCTTCTGTTGCTGCTGAAGGTTATATCGACGAATCTTTCTACGCAAAAGCCAACCCTGCTTACACAGGTGCAGGCGTACAGGGCCAGCAAAGCCCGTTCTGGAGAATTTACGGTACAGATTTGAGCGGTAACCAAACCGGTAACAACCTTTACTACCGTGCCAACCAGTTTGCTTTAGATTTGATGAATGCTTATACCGATCCGCGCGCTGCAAGATTCTACGCTGCAGTGCCGAGCGGCGTTACCGGCAAACCTGGTACAGTAAAAGGTATCATTTTGGGCGACCCTAACGCGGTTGCAAATGCAGGTACCAGTGCTATCGGCCCTGGCTTGTTAAAATCTGCATCAATGGATGCCAACCTGTTGTCGTCATCTGAAGCCTTATTTTTACAAGCAGAAGCTGTACAGCGCGGATGGATTACCGGTGATGCAAAATCACTTTATTTGGCCGGCATACATGCTTCATTCATAATAACCGGTGCTACTTTGCTGAAAACGCCTTATGATTCTGGTACCGGAACAGCAGCTACGTTCTATACTCCTCAGGAATCATACGCACTGTACGTAGCACAGACAATTCCTAATACAGGTTGGGATTCATCGCCAGACAAATTTGAAGCTATTTCTACCCAGAAATATATCGCTTTGAATGGGTACTCCAACCTGGAAGCGTTCTCTGAATATAAGAGGACAGGCTTCCCTCTAGGTTTGCCACGTTCTATCGATTCAAAAGCTATAGGTAGCACTATCCCTAACAGGATTTTCTTCCCGTCCTCAGAGTATGCCCAGAATGCAGACGCGGTAGGCGCAGAAGGCACTATCGATCCATTTACGTCGAAAATATTCTGGATGAAATAATTGTTATTACGTTATAATGAATAATAATACTCGATATAGTATTTAAAAAATAAAACGATTAAGATGAAAAAGACACTAATAAGAAATTATTCCATGCTGCTGGGCTTAACGGCGATGCTAGGTTTTAGCTCGTGCCTTAAGGATAGCAATTACGTGGACTTTGCCGGAGTAGGTACTACGGTTGAGATTCCAATGAGCGGTGTATCGAACTTCTCAAAGGGTTCTTTAACCGAATCTACAGACGCGATTGTTAAACAATTTGCGGTGAACGTGGCTTCTCCTAAGCCACTTTCTTCAGACCTAACGGTTACTATCGCCGTTGATCCGGCTGCCCTGACAGCTTACAACGCTTCGCAAACTGCTGTAGCGTTCGAACCGTTCCCTGCAGGTTCTTACGTAATCGATAAAACCAGCATCGTGGTACCGGCTAACACCCGTACACAGGTTGTTAAGGTTACTTTCGACAAAACGAAATTGGATCCTGCGAAAAGTTACCTGCTTGCAATCAGCATTACTGATGCCGGCGGCCAAACCATCAACGGAAACTACCACACCAAGTACTATTCGATTATCGGTAACGATTTCGCAGGTTTGTACGACTGGCATTACGAAAGAAGGAACAATGCAGACGGCTCAGGCGCTCCTGCCGGCGGCTCTTTCGACGATGAGGTTATTGTGTACCCTGTAACTCCAAGGATTTTTGAAGTAACCAGCGGTTATTACCTTGCTACCGAAAGGTACCAGGTTACTTTCACTAAACCTGATGCTTTGCATTACAAAAACTTCACCCTTAAGTTTAACCCAGATGACCTTGCAAACGTATTTACTGCAAATGGTATTACAGTTACGCAACAGCCGGTGATTTTTGTACCTGGTTACGATGCAACAAAATCGTACACCTTTGCCGAGGCGCTTGGTTTACTTACCTTCCAGTATGTAGTTCAAAACTCAAGTGGTTTCAGGTATAGTATCGATAAATACACACACAAATAGTAGCGATATTATTTTCGTGATAAAACGGCCCTGGTTATCCAGGGCCGTTTTTCGTTTTATGAAGTTTTGGCAGAATATTTTCTGAATGCTTAAACTCTTTACGATATTTGGAGTCTAAGCCTTACAGTGTATTTTCGTTTGAAACAAAATTTAACCCAAATCTTATATCTATGAAGAATGCCCTCTTTTCTTTTGCGCTGCTTTTAGTAGCAAGTTTCTCTTTCGCTCAAACCGTTTCCGTGCAAGGCACAGTGGTTGATGCAGCCGGTAAGCCCGTGCCCCTAGCCTTTGTGCGCGACGCTTTGCACCCTTACGCTACTTATACCGATGCCGATGGTTCCTATACCTTAAAGGCCGACCCGGCTTCGAAGCTTATTGTTACGGCTAAAGGCTATGGTACAGGTAATGCTCCCGTAAAAGAGGGTGGCGTTAATATCACGCTGCCTGCTGGCGATGGCGGCGGCGGTGCCGCTACGGGCAGCAGCATTTTCGCGGTACGCGCCGATGCACAGACAATTACCACATTAGGAAGCTTTAGGGCTACCGCCGAAGTACAGGGTAATCGTTTCCTGGGCGAAGATTGGATGCATGGGTTTGCAATTGGTAAAGACGGCGGGGTAATACAAGATCCCGGCTTGCTGTTTAACTACGATATGATGGGCGGAGATATTTTTTATACGTCCGACCAAAAAACATTCGTATCGGTAGATCGGTCAACAGTAAAGACCATCTCGCTTTTCGACGATAAGGCTGTGCGTACCACATTGGCCTACGTGCCGGAGATAGATAATGCGCATTACGTAAAGGTGATTGCCGACGGCCCTAAATACAAAATATATAAGCAAATCATCATCCGGTACATGAAAGCCACGTACCAAACCAACGGAATGACGTCTACCGGAAATAAGTATGACGAGTACCAGCCCACCTATTTTTACTTTTTAGTAAAAGCAGATGGAGCGCCTGTGAAATTTACGCCTAAAAAGAAGGCGTTTAAAGAGTTATTTGCAGCAGATGCCGATAAGCTGGATAAATACACATCATCCGCCAAAGGCGATATCGACGATGCATACCTTATAGGCCTTGGCGAAGCGTTAAATCAATAATACAACCGAAATATTGAAGAGGGCTTGCTATTGGCAGGCCCTCTTTTATTTCTTATCAACGCTGTACGCTCCTGGGCCAATAAAGAATAACCCCGCAAATACGATGGCATCTTCTATCGCATGCGATGCATCACCCAAATCGCCGCCTTTGCCAAAATGCGAAAGTGCTGCAACAATTAAGTTGATAACCAGCAACAGGCATACAGGACGGAATGCCAACCCTAATATCACAAGCAACCCGCCAAGGGTTTCTACCACGGCGGCCAGCAAGCCCCACACCATGGGCAAAAACGTTATGCCGATGTATTTAGTAGAACTGCCCAGACCGATCCAGGCTTCTTTACCACCCATAAGTTTTGGATAGCCGTGGTAAATGAACATTGCCCCCAGCCCAACGCGGATGATGAGCAAACCGAAATCTTTATACTTGTTCAAACTGCTTAAATATGCCATAAAAATTTTACTTGTTTAAGTTAATAACTTAAGGTAACGCCATCTTGTTTTACAGATAATGCTGCTTGTTGCCCTAGTATGATGCTGCAATTGTTGGGGATGTGCCCTGCCGGGAAATCGAAACAGACAGGGTAGTCATATTCGCCCACCACATCCATTATCATTTCTGGTATGGTTTGGCCAAAGGGGATGTCGTTATCCTTCATATCGGTAAAGCCGCCAATGATTAACCCGGCCAGGTTGCTGAGTTTGCCGGCGCGTTTCAAGCATCGAAGCATCCGGTCTACGGAATAACGGTATTCGCCCACATCCTCTAAGAATAGTATTTTGCCGCGGTAGTCCACATCGCTTACCGAGCCGTTTAATGCCACCAGGAGAGATAGGTTGCCACCGATTACGATTCCATTGGCATCGCCGAGGCGGTTTGAAACGTTAGGCGGCAGTTTATAGCAGAGCTCTTCACCAAACAAGGCCATGCGGAGCGTTTCTAACGAATAGGCAGATGCATCGGGTATGTTCAATGGCATTTGGCCGTGTATGCAGGCAATTTGGTAATTGCCAATGATATGCGCATGCAGCAGTGTGATATCGCTAAAGCCCACTATCCACTTAGGGTTGGTGGCCAGGCGGCTAAAATCAACCAAATCAATCATCCGGATGGTGCCGTAGCCGCCCCGGGCTGCAATAATGGCCTTTATGCTGTCATCCTCAATAAACTGTTGCATATCTTTCGCCCGCAGTCGGTCGTCGCCGGCAAACTGGTTGTAGGATGCGGTTACAGTTTCGCCCAGTACTACCTTCAGCCCCCAATCCGTAAGCAGCTTTATTGCATCTACCATGGGCGCAGGTAGCTTTTTGGCCGGGCAAGTAATCGCCACCTTATCGCCTTTTTTTAAGTATGGAGGTGTTTTGAAGTCCGAATGTCCGAAAGTCCGCATAAGTCCGGAAAATTTAGTTTTAATATTCAAGGCTCATCACCCCGCTCTTTCGGCCTTACGGACTTTCCGTCGTTCCCGAATTCTGACTTAAAAGATTTATCTTTGCAAATTAATAAACATCCCCGCTTAATGTCGCAACTTAATCAATATAAAAGATACACTATCACTTCGGCACTACCTTATGCTAACGGGCCCTTGCATATCGGGCACCTGGCAGGGGCCTACCTGCCGGCAGATATTTTTGTGCGCTACCTGCGGTTGATGAAAAAGGACGTGGTGTACATTTGCGGCTCGGATGAGCATGGCGCGGCCATTACCATTAAAGCCAAAAAGGAAGGCACTACGCCCCAGGCCATCATTGATAAATACCACAAGCAGATAAAAGATAGTTTTGAGGAGTTCGGCATTGCATTCGATATATATCACCGCACTTCATCCGCCATCCATCACGATCTTTCGCAGGAGTTTTTTCTGAATTTGTACGAGAAAGGCGAGTTTATAGAAAAATTCTCAGAGCAGTATTACGACGAAGATTTCGACCAGTTTTTGGCCGATCGCTACATTACCGGTACCTGCCCCGTTTGCAGTTACGATAAGGCCTACGGCGACCAATGCGAAAATTGCGGCACCTCGCTCAACCCGACCGACCTTATCGACCCGGTATCTACACTGAGCAACAAACGCCCGGTGCTGAAGCCTACCAAACACTGGTATTTGCCGCTTGATAAATACCAGCCCTGGCTGGAAAAATGGATAGACGAGAAAGAGGGCGAGTGGAAAGTTAATGTTTTCGGCCAATGCCGCTCGTGGCTGAAATCGGGCCTGCAGCCCCGCTCTATGACGCGCGACCTGGACTGGGGCATAGACGTTCCGCTGGAGGAAGCCAAAGGCAAAAAGCTTTACGTGTGGATGGATGCGCCGATAGGTTACATCTCGGCTACAAAACAATGGGCCATTGATAACGGAAAGGACTGGCAACAGTATTGGAAAAAACAAGACAAGGACGAGGATGATGCTTGCCTGTTGCACTTTATAGGCAAAGATAACATCGTGTTCCATTGCATTATATTCCCGGCGATACTAAAGGCACATGGCGATTATATTTTGCCGCAGAACGTGCCGGCCAACGAGTTTTTGAACCTGGAGGGCGATAAGCTGTCCACCTCGCGTAACCACGCCGTGTGGCTGCACGAGTATCTGGAGGAATTCCCCGGCAAGCAGGACGAACTGCGCTACGTGCTTACCTCCATCCTCCCCGAAACCAGCGATAGCGAGTTCACATGGAAAGATTACCAGGCCCGTGTGAACAATGAGCTGGTGGCCATATTGGGCAACTACATCAACCGTATTATGGTGCTGATGCACAAATACTACGATGGTAAGGTAGAGAGCAGTAACGAGGTCATAAAATTTACTGATGCCAAAATAGATGCCGAGCTTGGCGGCTATTACGACGAACTGGGCAAAAATCTGGAGAGCTATCGTTTCCGTGCGGCCATGCAGAACGTAATGGATATGGCCCGCATGGGCAACCGCTATTTAACCGAGCAAGAGCCATGGAAAACGATTAAAGCAGACCCCGATGCGGCCAAAGCAGCCCTACATAATAACTTGATTTTGGTTGGCCATATTGCTAGCTGCCTGCAGCCCTTTTTACCGGTTACCGCCAGCAAGATATTCGGCATGCTGAATATTGCGCCCGTAAGCTTCGATCAGGAGATGGAATTTGCCAACGGGCACCAATTAAATCCGGCTGCGTTGCTTTTTGCCAAGGTAGAGGATGAAGCGGTGGATGCACAGATACAAAAGCTGGCTGATAAGAAACAAGCCGCAGTAGTTAAAGTTGCCTCACCGGTAATACCCGCTAAACCGAACATCAATTTCGATAGTTTTGCCACGATGGACATCCGTACCGGCACCATCTTAACCGCGGAGAAAGTAGCCAAAACCAAAAAGCTGCTGAAGTTAACCATAGACACGGGGATAGACCAACGCACTGTAGTATCGGGCATTGCAGAGCATTACGAGCCGGAAGCCATCATAGGCAGGCAAGTAAGCATGCTGGTGAACCTGGAGCCGCGTGAGATAAAAGGAATACTCTCGCAAGGGATGATACTGATGGCCGAAGATGCTGATGGCAAGCTAAGCTTTGTTGCCCCGGCAGATGCCATGCCCAACGGTTCGGTAGTGAGGTAAGCAATGAATGTGCAGATGTGCAAATTTCGGATGTGCAAATGATTTTGACAAAACCAATCAAAATTCGCACCTTTGCACTTCTTATAATTTGCATATCTGCATTTTCGCATATTTGAAAGGTCCCGTAGTTCAACGGATAGAATAGGAGTTTCCTAAACTCTAGATATGAGTTCGATTCTCGTCGGGACCACCTAGAAGTCAAAAGCCTTTAGATTAAAATCTGAGGGCTTTTTTTGTGGCTAACGTGGTATGAATGAAACCACCGTAAACATAAATCCAGTTATCGCCATTAAAAAAAACAAGAATGATCTAATATCTTTCGCTTCACGGCCGTCTTTTAATACAAGTCGGCTAAAAGGTTTCGACAATAATATTGTTAGGGCAAACAAAAAAGCAAATGCTAAAGCCAATTGTGCGCCCATCCCAATAGGGATACGATTATTGGTCTTGCCAAAATAACCCAATTGATCGCCAAGGAATAGTAAATTCCAAGTGACAACAAAAACAATCACCGCAGGCCATTTCATTGGAAAACTCCCGCTTGATTGAAATTTTATTATCTCGGCTTCAACTTCAGATGGTATAGGTCCGGGGTTATTTAAAAAACCGGTACTTTCTATTCGTTTTATCAAGTCGCGCCTACCTGATGTTAAAAAGACAACCTTTGCGCTATATCCGTTAACCCTGTGATTGATTTTTATACCGGCTCCAGAAAATAATGAAGATGGTTCGATAGAGATAATATCAGAAGGCCTGAAATACAGGTTGCCTATGATGGATGCATTTAATCGCAATTCATTTTTATTTACTAGTAATTTAGCAAATGGCCATGTAGCCCGACCAAATCCAATGTTTGCACCTCCGGTTTCTTCAATTTCATACATACTATCTGTTTAGGATTAATTTTACGACTAAAGCTATTTAAAAGCAATGGAATAAACAGAACCATCGTCCGGAATTAATCATTGCAAATTATCCTCCAAACTCGCCGCACGATCCAGTATAAACCTATACTTACTCTTTCAAAAGACTGCTAAATTTAGCCATAGAGTTTGCCGTGATACTCCAGTCGGGAGCTTTAATATTACCCCAGGCTTTAGGGTTGTCATACAAATTAAAGTAACAAATGCCAAAAACGTGAGGGTTGGCATTTATTGTTTTAGCAGCATCGGCAAGCCATTTATTTTGAAAAGGCTCTGGTCCTTTTACACCGAACTCAGTTATAAATAAGGGTTTATCAAGAAACCGCATGCGGAAGTATTTTCGATTAAATATAGTACTAAAGGCTTCCTGCTTCTCCGGATCGGTAATATTTTTATCAGGCAAACCATAAATGGCTATACTTATAAAATCTACCACATCGCTTCCCGGCCAAAAGTCTACAGAGCCTCTGTCACCGGCAGGGCCCCAAACCTTTTTAACATTTTCCCCCGGCCCTCCATTAAACTGCATAAAATACCTGAATGCATTGATGTAAGTGACAGGGTCCTGGCTCTGCCACGCATACCTATGGATCGGTATTTCCATTTCGTGCATCCACCTGAGATAAACGATTGTTTTTGTGGAAGAAATTATGCTAAATAATTTTTTGATCTGTTGATCATAGCGGCCCTTTAATATATTTTTCAAAACGGCTGTATCCGGCTTTCCGCTTATGTCGCGCCAGGGTTCCATCGTCACAATAACTTCATGGCGGCGATTAACAACTTCCCAAAATTTCTTCTCAAAATCACCTCGCACAACCTCGCCCCAATCGGTAAAAAGATGCTCTACGCTAATGCTTTGCTGGTTGATCAATCGTTTGTTTGGATCAAATACTCCGATTTTGAGTCGGCTTCTTACCGGCTTGTTATTAGCGCTGTCTGCATAATTATTTTTACTGTAGATGGTATTAAAATGTTGATTATAGTAATTTTTTTGACCGTTAAGCAAACTATCCTTCAGTGGCGTTTTTCCGATATCGCCACACATAATTAATACCGGCTTATCAATAAACCTCAAACGATGTAGTTTATGTTTTAACATATCAGCAATTGAGTTATCTTGCGGATAAAAGTTAGTACTAAGCTCTGATTTGCTTCCGAGTGTTATGCTTACATAATCAACAGCCTTATTTCCCGGCCAGTATTCCGTGTCGCCAGGATAACCTGAAGGCCCCCAGATGATACGAACGCCTGGGGCGTACATTTTAATTTTTTTTGAAAAATAATGGAATGAGTTAATGTAATCTCCAGGCGACCCGAATTGCCACGGATAAACATAGGCCGGCACTTCCATATCCGGGTTCCAGCGAATAAATACCTGGTGGTGGCTTTTGGCAGCTAAAACGGCTAACTCTTTGATCTGGGTATCAAAGCGGCCATTTATCACCTCCTTTAAAACGTTATTGTTATAATCTACTCCCTTAAGCCATGTTTCCACGGTGATTAATACATCCTCGTTAGTTAATGCTGTTTCTAAGTTACCTTTACTTGACCATAATGCGGTATTATTGAATACTGCCGTGTAACAAATAATCGGCCGGAGAGGCAGGGTCCTGCTTAAATTGTTATGATCAAAGATACCCGCAACCTGTTCGTTGGTTTGGTAATAGGTATTGAATAAATAGTCTTTAAATAAAAGCTTAATACCAAACAGCGATACCAACAAAAATAAAACACCTAAACCGACTGATATATAAATTTTTGAGGTTTTTTTCACTTGACAATTAATTTTGAAGCGGTGTATTTAAAGTAGTATAATCTTCGGCTTCATTGTTACCTTTTACTGCTACAAGGTACACCCTGTATCGCTCGTTATTTTGCGGAATAGTGATATATACCTTTGGCCCATCCCCTACTTTTTTCATATCAATAGCATTACCCCAGTTATCTGTTTTAATAATATACCATTCAAATGCCAAACCGGTTTTTGCGTAAGCTGCGATGTTCCACTCGTTGGATGAATACACCAAAGCGTTATAGGGCAGCGATGCACCCGGAAACGTGGTTAAAGCAGGTTTTAATATTTTTATTTGAGGTAGGTTATGGTTCGCGATTGACCCTTGCCAGCCTTTGCTTATTTTATAAAGGTAAGGCTTGTTTCGGCCCCATATGTCTTTCAACCCATCAAGTGTGATGGCTGTGCCGCTTTGCTGATCCTGCCAGTTGGCATAAAAAATTCCGCCAGGGGGCTGCACGTCTTTAAGCGCATAAGGATCAGCGCTACTAAAAAAGAAGGGCGCTTTAAAATCTGATTTGATGAACTTTAATTCCTGCTTGTTACTAATTATCAGTCCAAACGCATCTATTTCCGGTATGTGTTCATGTAATAAACCGATAATTGGGGCAAGTTTGGGAGAAGATAATAAATCGAGCGTTAATGGCCTCGATGGGTCTGCAAGTTTAATTTCTTTCACCAGAGATTTTAAAAAATTGATATAATGTTTTTGTGCCTCCTGCAATTGCTTCCCATGATAATATAGAGCCAATTGCTGATAACTACTGTTGCCTAAGTTCCACGCACTGATGTTATCGTTTAATTTATTTTCATTCACAACCTCAAGAATAATTTTAGATTGCTTTTTTAAGTAACTGCTATCACTCATAAAGTTTGGTGCGTCAGGCAACCAAAAGCTATAATGGATCTTTAAATTGTTTTGCTCCGCTGCATCAAATGTTGAGTTATCGTAAATATTTGGCCCATAAATTTTTATGGTATTTATCCCCGCTTTTCTCATTTCGTCAAAATCATTGACGATCGTTTTTTTTGTAAGCGGAACTATATTTTTATACCAGTAATTTCCTTTAGAATAAATTACACCCTTAACCGACGAAAAAAATGACGGGGATATTAATACCTGCTTTTCATCATTTGCATCTTGTTCACCGGCATTTATCAGGGAGTCGGATAAGGGCTGCTTTTGAGCGGAGGGATAAAAAACCTGGGAATGTTGTTTAATATCAAAATCCCCATCACCATCTGAATTCTGCGAGAAATATATGCTAACGCAAACCACCAATACTGTAAGTAACAGGCTTATTTTCCTTACGCCGCCATATATCCATCTCCGCAACAGCCAAAAATGTTTTTTAACATTTTTTACCTGCGAAACAACACTAAATAATGTGGTATGTTTACCCAGGTATCCGTCAAACTTAAGTTCAGAACTTGCCATAAGCATAAAGATCATGAACATGCAATTCAGGCTAACAATGCCAGCCATGAACAATGTAAACGGGCTCCAGTCGTTATAAAGGCCGTAAGCAATCGCGGCAACAGACACTACCAGCACAAAAATATTGGGCAGATTATATTTTAAATTTTTTTCGTCTCTAACATCCTTGGGCGTAGGGATGTAAGGAACATCCTTTCTGATAATGGTATAAATAAAACCTAATATAAAAACCCACCATGTACCAATAAGCAGCAATCCTCCCACAACATGAAATCCCCGCTCATTATCTTCCATTACCCATTGCTGAACAAAATGCCTGATCAAAATAATTGAAGTTATAAAGGGGATACTGATAATTAAAAACTCCGAAAAGTCCATTCTTAATGGAAAAGCATCCATAAACAAGGAAATGACCGGAATTGAAAAATTTATCAAAAACACAAAACCAGATAAGTAAAACAGAGGCAAAAGGCCATAATGAAGTTTTTGCCGCCAGCTGAATTTTTTGAAAAGCTTAACGTAAGAAGTTACCAGAAGCTCGAACACACCTCGCGACCATTTCAATTGTTGCTTATAATAGGCCGATAAGGTTGCTGGCACCAAGCCTCTTGTTAATAGAGCAGGCACATAAACAGATTTCCAATTGCGCGCATGTAACTGCATTGAGGTATGCATGTCTTCAGCCAGCCCCGCAGCATGCCCCCCAATAGATTCCAGGGCCGTTCGTCTGAAAGTGCAGTTGGCCCCTATAGCCTGAACAGTTCCATAGCTATTCATGCACATCATCATCGGGCCGTAAAACTGATAGGTTTGTTGCGCCGCCCCTTTAGCTATCCAACCAATTCGCTGATTGTAATATGCTTGCACAATTTGCACATAACCAACTTCAGGATTGTCGAAATGAGCAATTATCGGATCAAGAAACTCAGGTACCGGTACATGATCAGGGTCAAGAATCACACATAATTCTCCGGATGACTGGGCTAATGCATTGTTGATATTACCTGCCTTAGCATTGATCTTTTTGGTTCTGGTTACGTGGTGAACTCCGAGTTTTTCGCACACTGATTTCAGGTATGGATCGTTGGCCTCGTCACATAAAAAGGTTTCATGAGGGTAACTTATCGCCTGAATGGCAGTAAGGGTTTCAACAATCATTTCATATGGTTCACCGGCGCAGAATGTGGTAAAAATATCGACAGTATACCGCTTAGTTATCGGTAGATCAGGAGGAACAGATATTGACCAGTAGTGATACCACTCATACAATACCTTAAAAAATGTATAAACAAAGGTTGATATTAATAACCAATAAAGCGGCTCGTAACCAATAACCGATTCCCTGAGCAGGCTATGTATAAAAAAAAGCATGCAAAACACACCAATGAGAATCATCATCCTCAAATAAACCAACTGTAACTTAGTGGGGGCTTTAATTAATTTATTATTCATGGATTTTTTAACACATAAAAAGGCGTATTGGAAGTAGCAAAAGAGCCTTTTTTATTATAAACATATACCAATATGCGATAGGGGCCTTCTTTACCAGGTACTTTAAAGCTTAACTCCGATCCGCTTTGCGCAACAATTAAATTATTGATCTCCTTCGGTTTTTTTTCGCTGAAAACACCATTTGGTTTAAACCAATCCTCCGCAAATATTTTCCATTTAAATGTTAAACCTACTGTATCAGCATTTTCAAAATACACCTTGCTGTTAACCTTGATATTCGGTTTAAATATGATATTATCTTTTGCGCCTTTCCCGGCTACCAGCATAAATTTAAGCGCAGGTGCCTTTTCTGTTGCCTTTTTACCTGTCCAGATATACTGCATTACTTGCACGGCTTCTGTTTCAGCACCATTAGCATCAAAAAGGCTGAACCATGTTGGGGTTAATTCTTGTTTTTGCCCCCAATAAAACACCATTGACCCTAAAAACCTGGGATTATTAACCGGCATAAACTTTTCATAATTAGAAAGATATTGCTGCGCCTTTTTCGTGCTTGTGTTTTCAATATAAGCGCCCCATGCATTTTGATTTTCCGCAAGCCATGGGCCTTCAATTCCCCATTCAGTAATTAAAAATGGCCCGTCCCAAAACCACTTGAATTTTTCAAGATCTTCTTTTAAGGTTCGAATGGCGCCAAAAATATTGAAGGATATGAAGTCAATGTTTGTCCGCAGCTTAATGTTCATAATATTTTTCTTTTGAAAAGACATTATGGTTGTCGTCACCGGATGCTGGGGATCGCTCTGGTGAATCATGTCAATCAAACCATTATATATGGTATAAAACTGCCTGTATTTTGGACTGTTAGGAAATGAGAGCTCATTACCCAGGCACCATGCCAATAGCGCGGGATGGTTTTTAAAGCGCTCAATAATGCCAGTAATCTGCTTTGTATAAGCATTAGCCTTTGGTGTTTTGTAAAAGCCATCTATGTTTTCAGCCGGGGGCAATGGTAAACCGGCTATAACGGCTACATGATTGGCCTGGGCCGAATCTAAAATACTCCTTAAATTTACTGTATCCCAAACCCTTATCGTATTGCCTCCGGCGGCACTCAGTTGTTTCAAGTTTGTAAAACCTGACGCCCCTTTTACGAAAAATGGCTCACCGTTACGATACAATAAATATTTGCCATCTTCATTTTTTATATAAACTGTTTTTTTTGCAGAATCAATCGATTGTGATTGATTACATGCCAAAGATGACAAGCATAGCAGTAAACAGCTAAGGATTAATCTGAAAAAGTAAAACCTCATAAATGTTAGTTCAATTCACGTAAAAGCAGACAAAATATTTTATCAACCGTTATCTTTCAATGGTGGCGGTTCATGGAGAGCGACTTCCCAATCTTCAAATGGAGGATCAACGTTGAACGACGAATCACAGTAGGCACGTAAATAATCAGTTGCTCTTTTTTCCGCATATTTGGCATTTAATACGTTCCCGGTATCATCCAATTCAATCACATTAGCATAAATTGCGAAAACTTGTTCTATGGCACTGGGTTCATTACCGTATAAAGATAGATAATCTACTCCCTCAAGAGTATATTGACTGCCGCTTGCCATGAAGTAGGCGAACGTTCTCAGTGCCCCGCTAAAAGAATTACTTAATTTCATATCAAAATAAATCTACGCTTTTTGTTCGCTAAATACACATATAGCTATATATCTTTTTAATCGATATTATCCTCTAAACTTGCGCCGCACAATCCAAATCTGCCATAAAAGAGTTCGAGTCTTGTAGTCTAAGGACCACAAAAAACGGAAAAGCGTCTTTTTAGAGTTGTAGGGCCATTTAGAGGGCTTTATTTAGTTATTTTTATTACAATCGTCTGCACAAAACATATTAGCTAATCATGGCCGAGGCGATTAAGCGGTTTGATAATATCAAAGGTTACAAATGAAAGTAAAAAACCTCAAGTCGAAAGAATGAGAATTTACTTCTGAGATTGTATCTCAATGATGCAGCGACACTACCAGCCATAAGCAGATACTACTATTTAAAAGACTAATCTGCTAATTGATTTATTTTTTGATGAATTTTACTTTTTTACCGGTCGACATTTGCTTTTAAAGAGAGTACCGGTATTAGCGAAGTGAAATATATCTTTGCATTTCGGTTAAGTTTGATATTAATTAAAGTCAATGCACAAAAACCTATTAGCATATATCAACCAACGCGCAACCTCGCCACTTACAAGTGAAGAAGAAGCGATAATTGTAGCTGTTTTCCAACCTAAAAAGCTCAGGAAAAAGCAATACTTTTTGGAAGAAGGCAATGTGTGTAAATATGTTGGTTTTATTGTAAAAGGTGCTATGCGACAATATAGCGTAGATGACAAAGGTGTGGAGCATATTGTGCAGTTATACATTGAAAATTATTGGGCAAGCGATCGTGAAAGTGCTGTCATGCTTACTCCATCAAGATATTATATTGACGCCTGGGAAGATACGGAATTACTCGTTGCTACAGTAGCAGACATGCTGGATTTGATAGAAAACGTACCTTCATTTGGACAAATGACAAGATTAATGGATCAAAGAAGCTTCATCGCTTCTCAACGAAGGTTAAATTCTACCATTAGCAATTCAGCAGAAAAACGCTATGAAGAATTTGCCGATAACCACCCTCAATTTATTCAACGATTTCCCCAACATCTCATTGCTTCTTTTTTGGGCATAACCAAAGAAACATTAAGCAGAATCAGAAAACAAGCGCTGAAATAACTTCTATTTCAAATTTTGGTTTTACAAAAACCGTTGACATTTATCAACGGTTTTTTTTATCATTTCTCATCGTTTTAAGGTGTGTTATTGCTGCAATTTTACATCATAAAAAGAAGCAAATGAAAAAGACAATAGTAGTAGTTGGAGCAACAGGCTCACAAGGCAAGGGTGTTGTAAATGCCCTTGTAGATGAAGGCTCTTTTAATGTAAGAGCAATAACCCGTAATCCGGAAAAATATACAGGCAAGGCAAATGAAGCAGTTTATGCAGATCTGCAAGATTTGCAATCGTTAAAAGATGCTTTTACAAATGCTTATGGTGTATTTGTGGTAACCAACTTTTGGGAAGGTGCAGACGAAATTACCCAGGGTAATAATGCCATTGAAGCGGCAAAAGCAACTGGAGTGCAGCATTTTATCTGGTCAACACTTCCGGATGTGGAGCTCATTAGTGAAGCAGCATTTGAAGTGCCGCATTTTACTTTAAAAGCAAAGGTGGATGACCTGGTGAAAAGTGCCGGGTTTAAATACTCAACATTTGTTCAGCCACCATTTTATTATCAAAATTTTGTTGGAATGTTGGGGCCACAACTAAAACAGGATGGCACAACCGGCTGGACATTACCGATTGACCCGACAATAAAAGCCATCCACATGTCAGACATCAATGACCTTGGAAAAGTAGTTGCCGGTGCATTCTTGCAGCCCGAAAAAGTTGGAAATGGCACTTATCTTTCAATTGCAACGGAGCTGAATAGTTTCAATGATATTATTGAGGCCTATAAAGCCAATGGCAAAGCGTACAGCTTTTCACAGGTGCCGGTTGAATTGTTCTCCACTTTTTTTGATGGGGCAAAAGAACTCGCTGAAATGTTTGGGTATTTTGAGAAACACACTTACATGGGGCCAGGCTCAGCGTTACGGATTGATCTGGCAAAAGACATTGCCACCGGTGAATTTGTGACCCTTCGGGAATGGCTGAGTAAAAACAGTTAAAAAATGAAAAAGAAAACGAGTTTCTCAACAAAAGGCAATATTGCTGCGGTAGGCTCTTTGGCTATCCAGCGCATGTTACCTAATCGGTATGCTAGCAAGGTTGGCCCCTTTGTGTTTCTGGATTATGTGGTCCCGGTCATTAAAGAAACCATTACCCGGAACGGTATGGGAGCTCATCCACACAGGGGCATTGCAACTTTAACCTATATTCTTCAAGGCGAAGTAGAGCATTTTGATAGTGCCGGAAATGAGGCGATAATCCGTTCGGGAGGTGCACAATGGATGAAAGCAGGTACTGGAATAATCCACGATGAAAATTTAAATTATGACTCCCAAACAGAGAGCAAATTTATTCAGGGGTTTCAATTTTGGATAAATTTACCTTCCAAAAATAAAGCTGAAAAGCCTGTACATATCGCTGTGCAAGCTGGCGAAGTCCCCAAAAAAGAATTGCCCAATGAAAGTGGCTGGTTAAAGGTTATTGTTGGGACCTATGAAGAGTTGAGTTCGAAGATCCCGAATTATTCCAGGCAGTTTTTGTATCACATTCAATTGAAAGCAGGCAAACACCTATCTATAGAAATTGAAAACGAAACAGAAGTTGCTGCTTTTTTGCCCACACAAAATGCAATACTAAACGACACCGAATTTCAAAAGGGGGAGTTTGTAGAATTTGATAGGAGCGCTGGAGAAATTGAAATAAAAAACACCTCTCAGATAGCTATTGATATCCTGTTATTTGGTGGCGAAGAATATACAGAACCTGTGATCGCGGAAGGCCCTTTTGTGATGAACTCACAGGCCGAAATAGCAGATGCCTACCGTGATTTTTATGCAGGGAGATATGGTGAAATAAAATTAGCAGCACAAAAATAAATTGGTTCGGGATGAATATCATCATTAAAGTATAAAGGGATCATATTATGAATGCCAACAACACAAATATCTTTAAGGGCTTTGCTACAAACGCGGGGGAAGGCGAGCGCATCTGGTTTGTCTAGTCCGCCCACAGCCGAAGAATAGCCGATTAGCTTAACCATCGGAATTATCCCGATATTCGCATTTTAATACACCCATCATGCCGCCCATCGAAAAACAGAAACCCGCCGAAAAAGAAAGCTTACATCCCCGCAACCTGCACCGCGCGGGCTATGATTTTGATAAGCTGATAAAAGAACTACCGGCCCTCAAATCTTTTGTGGCGCTTAACCAGCATGGGATAGAATCTATAGATTTTGCGGCTCCGGATGCGGTGAAAACCCTTAACCAGGCCCTGCTGAAACTTTATTACGGGGTGGACTATTGGGACATCCCGGCAGGTTACCTTTGCCCACCCATCCCCGGCCGGGCAGATTATATCCATTACATAGCCGATTTGCTGGCCGAAGGCAACAACGGCGCAATCCCGACAGGTAAAAGCATAAAAGTATTGGACATAGGTACCGGCGCAAATTGCGTGTACCCCCTGATTGGGCACAGCGTGTACGGCTGGCAGTTTACGGGCACCGATACCGATGCGGATGCCATCCGCTCGGCCAATAAGATAGCCACCGCTAACCCCGCCTTCAGCTCTGCTATCAAGATAAGGCCGCAAAGTAATAAGGCTAACATATTTAAAGGTGCCATTACGCAAGGCGAGATTTATGACGTCACCATCTGCAACCCGCCGTTCCATGCCTCGCAAAAGGAGGCGCTGGCAGGTACCCTTAAGAAACTCCAAAACCTGAACAATGGCAAGTCGCAGCAGCCAACGCTTAACTTTGGCGGGCAAAACACCGAGCTTTGGTACCCCGGCGGCGAGGTGGCATTTATCCGCAACATGGCCGAGCAAAGCACGCTGTTTGCCGATAGGGTGCTGTGGTTCTCTACCCTGGTATCTAAAAAGGACAGCCTGGACGCCGTTTACCGTGCGTTGAACAAGGCAAAAGCCCTCGAGGTAAAAACCATCACGATGGCGCAGGGCCAAAAAACAAGCCGCATAGTAGCCTGGACGTTTTTGAGCGAAGCCGCACAACGCACCTGGCGCAATACCTATTGGAAAGCGGTGGCGGCGAAATAGGTTTGCCATTCAGCCACATTGCAATATCGGCCCTGCGTAAAAATGTAATTTATAGGCATTAGTATGCTTAATTTGCTATTTTTAGCAATACCAATTAACCCGATACGTGAGGCACGGCATTGCTGCTATTTTATTTTTCATAATTTTTTATACGGTTGCTGCGTTTGGCAGCGCCGGTAAGGGGTGCCCTCTTGCCTCAAAATTTCCATCGGCTCTAACCTCAACCGATACCACAAAAAAAGACAAACCAAAAAAAATAAACGGCTGCACGGTTATTGGCAACTTAACCGGTACTACCTGCATTGGCAGCACGCTTACCGCGACCGCAACCGAACCCATAGCTTCGGTAGAGTGGATATTCGAAAATGGCACGTCGCTGGCCAAACAAACAACAACACCGTTTACCTACACCGGGGATGTTGCCGGCACCTATTACGTGAAGATAATTACAGTTGGCGGTTGCGTGGTAAACTCCAATTCGGTAACTATAACTAACCTTAAGGAGCCGCTTATCGTTATCTCTACCCGCTCCAATGTTGTCTGTGCGGACTATCCCGACCCTGTTTTTAACGCTGCACCAACGTATAATGGCGAGTTCCCGAGTTATCAATGGAAAGTGAACGGCATAAACTCCGGCCCGCCCCGCACAACGCTCGCACCCTTTTCGCCCACGGGCTTAAAAAAAGGGGATAGGGTGACCTGCGAAATGACCAGCAGCGATAACTGCATCACCACGCCCGTAGTAGAAAGCGCCCCGATTATTATAGACGATATACCGGTAGAAAATCCTGCGGTTACCCTTGCGCTGAACACGGCGACGCCCTGCGAAGGCACGCCGCTAATGTTCACCGCTACACCCATAAACGCAGGCGATGCACCCGCCTACCAATGGTACGTAAACAATACTGCTGTTACGGGGGCTTTGGCAAGTACGTTTACTTCTGCCACTTTGAAAGACGGCGACCTGGTAACCTGCAGCGTGGTAAGCAATGCCAAAATATGCCAGGTGTCGCCTGTGGGCATAAGCCAGCCTCTTGTGGTGCAACACATCCCGCTGGTTATGCCGGAGGTAAGCATAGCAGCAAGCACTACAGTGGCCACAATAGGTACGGCGATAATCTTTACAGCAAGTATAAAAAATGGGGGAACGAACCCCCAGTATCTGTGGAAAGTGAATGGCGCGGAAGCGGGTACGGGCAATGCGGTATTCACCAGCCCGACCTTTAAAAACGGCGACCAGGTAACCTGCACGCTGATAAGCAATGCCGATTGCACGGCATCAAATACAGTTACCTCCGCAGCGGTTACGGTGCAGATAAATATCCCGGTGGTGGCATCAAGCCCAAATGTATTTACGCCCAATGGCGATGGCGTAAACGATACCTGGTCGTTCCCGGGGCAACAGGCGTACCCCGATGCAAGGCTAAAGATTTACAACCGTAACGGGCAAATGGTGTTCCATGCAATGGGGAACGCCGGGGCGTGGGCCGGTGCAGATGATAGCGGCGCGGCATGCCCCGGCGGGGTATATTATTACCTGGTGAACCTGGCGGCCGGTAAAGTTATCTCCGGTGCGGTTACCATAATCAGATAAGTAAACTTAAACGGTTGCTTTTTCGGCTTTGGGCTTAGCTGGTGCGGCTTTTGCTACTTTCGGCGCTGCTGGTTTCGCAGGCTCGGCTGCCGGTACTGCAACAGCTGCGGTTTCGGCGGTGGCCGCAATAGCAACTTTATCTACCTTAATTTCGGCAGAAAGCTTTTTGGCTAATTTCTTAGCGCTTTTCTCTATCTCTTTGGTGATTTTTTTAGATGTTACGCCCAGTTTTTCGGCTGTATCTTTCAATTGAGCGGTAAGGGAGGCCTGGATGGTTTTGGTTGTGCTTTTTTTGGCTGATTTAACCAGTGATTTCAGTTTATCTTTTTTCATAGCTGCAAATTATGCCGCAAAGATAGATGAAGAGTAGGTTAATTCCATGTTATCATTATGTTAACAGCGCGCGGGGTTGTTAACATTGGGTGGTTTTATTGCCTGATATACAACTATTTATTTTTGATGATGATGCTCTCTATCACCACGGTAGCGTGCTCACACTTGTCGGTAGTACGCTCCAGCGCGGCCAGTATCTCGGTGTATTTAATGAGTTCTACCGAGTTCTTTTCCGTAGACATTACCGCGCTAACCGCCTTCGCCGAAACTACGTCGGCATAATGCTCCAACTGTTTTATTTTATTGCAGTTCTCTTTTATCGCATCAGAGTTGTTCAAATTGCTAAGGCCTGTTACGGCGGCTTGCAGCTCCTTGCAGCTATCGATGATGATACCGGACAGCTCTTTGATAGCAGGGGTAGCTAATTCCGACTGGAACAAATTGAACCTGCGGGATGAGATATGGATATAATCGCAAATATTATTGATGGATGAAGCCAGCGCATACATATCGCTGCGTGCGAACGGCGATACGAAAGCCTTTGCTGAAGCAAGGTAGACCTTATGTTTGGTTTCGTTGCCGTTTTGCTTAAGGCGGCTTATCTGGCTAAGTTCCAGATGGTGATCCGCAACTTCGCTGCTTACCATCTTGAATAGCAACTCTGCCATTTGCACGTTGATTGAGCAAGATTGATCGAACAGATCGAAGAAAGCTTTTTCTTTAGGCACGAATAACTTACGGAACGCTGAAACCATATATTGTGGAATTTGAGCAAACGTACAAAAATGGATATTAAGCTAATGTTAATCTTAGGTTTAATGTTTACAAATAGGCAATAGTTTTACACACCAGGGATGAATATCTCTATTTTGGTGCCTTTCAAGCGTTCGCTGTGCACCTGCATATTACCATCCAACAGGTTTACGCGTGCCGCAATGTTCTTCCATCCTATGCCTTTTGATTGATTTATAGTTCCGGTATCGAAACCTTGCCCATTATCGCGTATGGCCAGGGTAAGGTTGTCCTGGTTCTTTACGATGTCGATATCGATATGCGTGGCTCCCGCATGTTTTATCATATTGTTCAGCACCTCCTGTACAATACGGTAGATGGATAGCTGGTTGGGCTGGGCAAATTGGTAGGTGCGTACCTCATCAGGCACCGTAAGCGACACTTCGGTTTCGCCGGCAAGGTTTATCTTGTCGCAAAGCTCCTGCAAAGCGGCAAACAGGCCAAAATTAAGCCCCTCGGGTATAAGGTTGTGCGATATATGGCGCACTTCGGCTATGGTTTTATCAACCAGGTCCAGCGCGTTATTGGCTGCGGGCTCTTGCGGATGCTGGTATTGCAACACCGATATGTTCATTTTTACTACCGATAACATCTGGCCTATGCTATCGTGCAAATCGCGGGCAATGCGTATGCGTTCCTTCTGCTCGCCCTCAAAAAGCGATTTAGTGGCAATTTCCTGCTGTTTAAATACCTCTGCCTGCAACCGTTTTTCCTGCTTGTGCTTGTTATTGCGTATGATGAGGTAAGCCACAAAAGCGCCCAGCACCAGCAATATTACCGAGCCGTACAGCCAATAGTTTTTGCGTGTAATTTCAAACTGCTGCTGCTGTATCAGCTTTTGCTTCCTTTCCGTTTCGAATTTTATATTTAGCTCTGATAGCTGGCGGGTATTATCCAGGTTGATGAACTGGTCTTTAGCGGCTGCGAATAGCCGGTGGTACTTAAGCGCGTTTTGGTAGTCGCCGTTCTTTTCATACGCATCGGCCATACTTTCATAAGCGGTTTCTACTATCTCTAGTGCGTTTATCTTTTTGGCAAGCTGCAGGCTCTTATCGCAGTACTCCAGCGCTTTTTGCTGGTTGCCCATTTGGGTGTACAGGCTGCCGATGTTGTTGTAAGTGGCGGCCATCATCCATTCATCGCCTGTTTTTGCCGACAAGGCTATCGCCTTGAAATTATAATCGAGCGATGCTGCATAGTTCTTCTGGAACTTATAAACGATGGCCACATTGCTTAGCGCCATGGCTATTTTTGCCGGAATGTTTTGTGTGGTGTAAACATCAAGCGCGTTTTTGTAAGCAGCAATGGCTTCGCTATACTTTAGTTGCTGTTCATAAACAATGCCCTTGTTGTTCTGGCAGTCGGCCACCAATTCGGCCTCATTAATATCCAGGGCTATTTTTTCAGCATTATTATAATAACTCAACGCATCGTTGAACTTTTTCCAGCTGATGTATAAGGCGCCTATGCCTTTGTAGATATGTGCTGTGGCGCTTTTGTCGCCAACTTCATCAGCTTTTTTAAGTGCTTTTTGATATATCTGCAGCGAACGCACGTTTTCGCCCTTATCGGCATACATGCGAGCCAGCGTAATTTGCGAATTTACGTAAGCTTTGTCGTTGTGGGTTTGTGTGGCGGCCTGCGCAACCTCGTTCAACAATGTTTCGGCGGTATCGGCAACGCCTTTTTTCAGGTAAGCTTTGGCTGCTTCCATTTTAAGGGCAAGGTTATCGGGCTGGTTTTTCAGCTCGGCTAATAGCTGCGGCAAGGGCTTCGGTTGCGCAGCATTCTGCGGATATCCAAAAACAGGCACAAAAAGGAATCCCAGCGCGATGACTACAGCCCGCGCTTCTCCTTTAAACGAGAATTTCAGCATTTATCAGGAAATATAATTTCCGATAATATTACAGGTATTTTATTCAATATGAAATAGAAATACGCAGAAGGGATCAACATTTATTACACCGTCGCCGCAGCGTTTTTACTGTATTTGTTTCGGTACTCTACCGGCGATACGCCCGTTATCTTCTTGAAGGTTTCGCGGAAGGCTTTGGTATCGGTATAGCCCACGTTGTACATCACTTCGTTCACGTTCTCACGCAGAGTTTCCAGGCTCATCTTGGCAGCTTCTATACGCACACGCTGCAGGTATTCAACAACGGTATTTGATGTTGCTTTTTTGAACCGGCGCTCCAGGTGGCGGCGGCTCATGGCCAGGGTAGATGCCAGGTGGTCCACCGTTATTTTTTCGGGATAATTCAACTCTATAAACTCCTGGGCCCGTTTGATGGCATCATCGTCATGGCTTTTTTGCCCGTGAAAGATGATGAACAACGATTGACTGTTGCGCTCAATATCGATTTCGAACATTTTAGAGGAGGTGATGGCCATATCGCGGCCCGAGAATTTTTCGATGAGGTAAAGCAGTAAATTGAGTGATGAGTATGCGCCGCCGCTGGTGTAAATGCCGCCCTCATCGGTGATGATCTTATAGGGCATCAGGTTAACATCGGGGAACATAGTTCTGAACTCCGCGGCCGCCAGCCAATGCGTGGTGCAGTTGCGGCCTTTAAGCAAGCCTGTAGATGCCAGTATGAACGCGCCGATGCATAAGGATACCACCTCGGCCCCTCCTTTGTATTGCTTAATTATCCAGGGGACAAAATCCTGGTTGTCGCTTACTACTTTTGCCATATCGCCATGCACCGCGGGGATTACGATCATATCTGTTTTGATAACTTCGCTCAGCGTGTAATCGGGCTTTATCACAAACAGGCCATTGCTTAGCGTGGTTTCCTTGCTTAGCCCAACCAGCTGTATCTTAAACAAAGGCGCTTTGTTCATCCTGGCGAAGGCATTGTTCACCTCGGTAAACATCTTATACGTCGATTCGATATTGCTTAAGCTTACGTTGCCCTGCGGTATAAGGATTGATATGTGCTTCATGGTATCAAAAATAAGTGGAAACATCGTCGCAATCAACCCCTTATAATGTCGTAATAGCACCCTGTAGCTTAGGCAGATGCGCTGCACCTTTGTGTTGTTAGCCAATACTGATGATAGAAGTTTTTAAAACGGATGTGAATGATTTGAGCCGGTCGCGGATGCTGATGGGCTTGATTGTCGCGCGTTTTTCAGTTTGCCGGGTAAATTTCGACCTGGAAGATTGCGACCGTGTGCTGCGGGTTGAAGGCGATACCTTCTGCCCTAACGGTGTCATCGAACTATTGAAACAGAATGGTTGCCATTGCGAAATACTTATTTAAAACCTATATATTTATTTAACCAAAATTATAAGCCATGCCAAAAGTTAATGCATACATCGGGTTTAGCGATACCTGCCGCGAAGCGATGACCTTTTACAAAGATATTATCGGCGGCGAACTGGCGCTGCAGGTAGTGGGCGAATCGCCGATGGCAGAGATGTTCCCGGCCTCGCACCAGGATAAGATATTGCATGCCACATTAGAGGCTCCGGATTTTACGCTGAACGGCACCGATTTGCCCGGGAATAACCAGGCAATGGGCTCGGGCAACATCCGGCTGATAGTCAGCTGCGATACCAAAGCCGAGATGCAAAACATCTTTGATAAGTTAAGCCAAGGCGGCAAAGTTACCCACCCTTTAATGGAGTTTTTTGCAGGCACCATGGGGAATCTGACAGATAAATTCGGCGTGAACTGGGGCGTTTTTAGTTCGGAAAAATAATTACCTTTCCCTTTATAAAGCCCCCTGTTAATCATGAGCATCATCCTTATCATCTTAGCTATTGTCGTAGCGGTAATAGTTATCGTATTGCTGGCCGCAGCCTTTACCAAAAGGGACTATGCTGTGGAGCGGCAAATTACCATCAACACGCCGGTTGCGCAGGTTTTTGGGTATGTTAAGTACCTTAAAAACATGGACAACTATAACAAATGGGTAATGCGCGACCCCATGGCCCGCAAAGATTACCGAGGCGAAGACGGCACCCTGGGCTTTGCCTACGCCTGGGATGGCGATAAACAAGCCGGGCAGGGCGAACAGGTAATTACCAAAATTGAGGATGCCCACAGGATAGATGTGCAGATAACCTTTATACGCCCATTTGCAGCGGTTTCAGATTCATATATGATAACCGAACCTACCACAGATAACACCACGGTGGTAAAATGGGGCTTCGCCAGCAAGATGCCTTACCCCATGAACGCCATAATGATATTTATGGATATGGGCGAAATGCTGGGGAAGGACCTTAACGAAAGCCTGCAAAACCTGAAGCAAATCATCGAAAAGCAACCGTAAAAAACACAGATTTTTGTCCAGGTTTATTTTATAGAAATGTTGGACAAATTCGGCGGGATTGAGCCGGCCCGGGAAAAGATTACGTGCGGTTTGTCGCCGCTGCCGCAGGCTTAAATTTTCCAAAATACCTTCAAAAACCCGCGTTTTTCTGTGTTTTTCTTTGCTTTTTCGGTGTTTTTCGGGCCTTTTCCCTCAAATGGCAAAAAGGGCGAAATTTGCATGGAATGGCCGTTTTTGGGTAATTAGTCCGTTTTCGGGCTCAAAAAACTTTCCAGCTTTTTCCAGCTTTTGCGCAGAGTTTAGCTATAACTTTCCAGCTTTTTCCAGGTCTGTTTACGCTGACAAAGGCATCCTGATGCCGTGTGTTGATCCTTGCCTCCCCCGTAAAGCGATTTGATTTTTTGGCCCCAGCCTGCGCTTGTTTGCCATGGCCTGGCTATCTTTGCCCCGTTATGATGATGAGTGCGGGTACCCCCTTTAATTTTCTGGAACAGGATTTACTATTGCTGCCACAGAAGGCTATTTACTGGCAACAGGAAAAGGCCCTGATTGCAGCGGACGTGCATTTGGGCAAGGTGGGGCATTTTCGTAAGGCCGGGATTGCGGTACCGCGCGATATGGAGCAAGACGACCTGGCCATGCTATCGGACCTGATTGCCGAGCATCGGCCTGAAAAAATTATTTTCCTGGGGGATTTGTTTCATAGCGACCTGAATGCCGATTGGGATTGGTTTGTGATGTGGCGCAGGCAGTTCCCCAAACTGCAGATCATACTGGTGAAAGGAAACCATGACATCATCCACGACCGGCATTACCTCGACCTGGATATCGTGTTGACAGAAGAATTGAGCGTAGGCCCCTTCCTGATGCTGCACCACCCTCTCGCCGATCCAACAGTAAGGCCCGAGGGCGGTTACGTTTTATGCGGGCATATTCATCCCGGTGTAAACCTGATAGGGCGCGGCAGGCAAAGCATTACGCTACCCTGTTTCGCCTTCGGAAAAAATCAGGCCATACTCCCCTCTTTCGGTAAATTCACCGGGAAAGTGGCCATCCGCAGCCAGAAGAACGACAGTATTTTTGGAGTGTTGAAGGATAAGGTGATTGCTATAGGTTAGTGGACGGTGAGTGGTTGATTGAGTGAGTAGAGAGTGGTTTTGTTTCGGCGTAAAGCCGCGGATGCCGCCACTATCTAACCACTCACTACTCACCATTCACCACTCACTTCTTACGCAAATAATCGTGCACCTCGGTGTCAATCTCGCCAAAGGGTACGTTGGCTTTTATCATTTTCCAGTTTTTATCTAACAGGCAGTACGTCGGCAGGCTTTTTATTTCCCATGCGGTAACGTTTGGCGATGCATCGCCTTTGCCATCGCTTAACTGGATAAAAGGCGCATTATCTTTCTTAATGGCTGCCAGCCAATCGCTCGTTTTATCTGCTATGGCTACGCTTATAATGGCCAGTTTGGCATTATCTGCCGGGGTTAGTATAATGCCCTGCACCAGCCTGGCGTGTGTCATGTCGCTGGTGCCGTTGCCCGGTTTCCAAAACTCTACCAGGATGATTTTTTTGTTGATGGTCTTTTTATCGAACGGTTTCCCGGCCGGGGTGCTGCCCACAATTTCGGGCGCGTCGGCACCGGCAATTTGCTGTAATACAGGGCCAAGCTTGTTGCTTATTTTGAGGCCGTCGTCGCTGGTTTTAACATCGGCAGGCAGTTTCTGAAAAATGGCATTGTACTCTTCCGGATGCTCGGGGAAGTAGGCCTGCGCTATAACGTGCGCGCCGATGGTGGCCTTGGGGTATTTATCCGTGTATTCTTTGATGATTTTAAGGTCCAGGTCGCGGCGCTGGCGTTGCAATTCGCGGGTATCGGCGTAGATTTTAGCGCGTTTATCTGCCGGGAGTGCCCTGGCGGCACTGGTTTGCAGGTAACGAATGGCCTGGTCTATCTTGGCATCCAAGTCCCCGGCGTAGGTATAGGCGATTTTATAATAATCGGATAATTCTTTTTGTGTGGTCGATGTGGTGGTTACCGCCGGATATTCTGCCGGGTTGGCGGTATTGGCATTTACCACGTAATCACCGTTTTCCAGGTATATATCGTAAGCTATCTTAGAGGTAATGGGCTTGTCGCTATCTATAACCGTTAGGGTATAATAGCCCGGCGCCTGCAGGCCTTTGTTAATAATCAACTCGCCGTTTTTGAGCTGTTCGTTGAATGTTATTTCGTTAGCCTGTTTTAATATCACCACGCCGTTGTTTATGCCGTTGGCTTTTATGGTGAGGTTTAGTTTAGGGGTATCTTTGCAGGCAGAGAGTAAGAATATAAATGATGCAGTTGCTATGTATAATATTTTCATGTGTATGGTTTAGCGCTGCTAAATAAGCGAAAAAAATAAACGCCGCCAAAAAATGTTCACTTTACAGGTAAAACACCGCCCAAATATGAGATTCGTTCCAGATTTTCTGCGGAAGCAATTCAGAGGCGGTATCAAATCAAAACGCCTGTTGAACAACAAATTGAAATTTTGTCAGGAATACATCTTTGCGAACTTTGTGACCTTTGTGGTAAAATTTAACACAAAGGTCACAAAGAAAGAAACGCAAAGGACACAGAGGCAAATTTTATTCTGGGCCGTTTTTGTTTTTTGACCGGGTGATGTTGCCCCTCAACAGGCACGATTACACCTATTTAAAATCCAGGTCGCCGATGTAAACGCCGCCGTTATCGCCTTTTTTCATTTGCAATACAATGAGCTCTTTTTTCTCCTGCGGCGTACCGTAATGGGTATATAGTTCGGCCATTACCGTGGTTGGGCCGGCAATGGTGGCTTGCCTGTCGCCATAGTAATTGATTTCTATCTTATAGGTACCCTTTATAGCTTTTTTAAGCAGGAATTGCTCCGGGCCGAAGCCCTGCGTCATGTCATCGGATATGCGGCCTCCCAGTGCGGTGCGGTTATGGCTGTAGTAGCATTTCTCGCCGTTAGGGTCGGTTACCCAAAGGTCAATATCGGTATTGTTCATGTTCCAGTCCATCACGATGCGTATATCGGCGGGCAGGTTTTTGATCACGGTTTTGGGTATGCTTTTGAGGTTAAGCTTGTTTTTGTTCAGTGCGATGATGCGGTTTATCTCGGGCAGCATTATCTCTTCTATGCCGTCGTACAGGTCTTCGGCATCATCGGTGTACCTGCTTACCATGGCTTTATAAAGCACATCTAAAGCTTGTTGATGATAGCCGGCATCTTCCAGAGCCAGCCCGTAGTCGCGGAAGCTTTGCGGATCCAGCGGGCGCAGTTCCATCACTTTCTTAAAGGCAAATACTTCGCCCTCATAATCGCCCAGCTGCTTTAATTTATAGCCCAGCATTTTGTATAGCTCGTAATTGTCGAGGCCCATTTCGGCCAGGTTGCTCAGGATGCGGCTGCCTTGCTCTGTATTACCGGTTTTCAGGAAGTAATCGGCCACATCAAAGTAGTAGACCGGGTTGCCCACATTGGCCGCGCGCAGTTCCAGGTATTTTTGGTATTGGCCCGTTTTGCCCGCGTTGCGTATGGCTTTAAGGTAATCGGCATCCGGTGCTTTGTAGGTGATATTGATATCTTGCGCGAGTACCGGATCGCTGGCAACACTATCTGCCCTTTGCGCCAATGGCTTTGCGGCTGCGCCGGCTTTGGTTGTTACCACAACAACACCGTTACTGCCTGCTGAGCCATAAATTGCGGTTGCGCCCGCATCTTTCAGTACATTTATCGATTCGATTTCGGATGGGTTTAAGTTGGCTATGCTGCTTGTCTGCACGCCATCGACTATATATAGGGGCTGGCCGCCACTAATAGTAGATGCGCCCCTTACCACCACGCTGGTGCTGCCCGGCGCGCCTTCCACTGATACGGTAACACCGTTGGCCTGGCCCTGTAGCAAGCCATCTGTTTGCACAGCTAAGCCCGCAACTTTGGCGCTTAAGCCATTGGAAAACCCTGAAGTCGGGCTTTGGATTGGCGTACCTGCAACACGCCCCTGCAGATGTCCATCTGGTGCCTGAGCGTTACCTATTACGGCCGGTGCATCCATCCTTTCATAAGTCATAGGGCTTACTGTTGTCACCGAACCCGTAACATCTTTTCTCCGCTGTGCACCATAACCCACAACCACCACCTCGTTCAATGCGTTGTTGGATGCCTCTAATCGCAAATCAAAAACATGCCTGCTGCCAACGATTATTTCCTGTTTGTTATACCCGATATAAGATACTTGCAACACGCTGCCTGCGGGGGCGTTCAAACTAAAATTGCCCGCTACATCGCTTTGGGTGCCTGTGTTTGTTCCTTTTACCCTAACGGTTACACCCGGTAATACCTGCCCATCGGCTTTATCGGTTATACGGCCCTGTATGCGCGGGCCTGGTCCCGTAGCCCGTAATGGGGGCGACGTGCTGGTTTGGGCCCTTGCCGTGTCGGTCCGCGTGGTTTGCGCAGTATTGTTGCTTGCTTTAATGAGGCTAAAATTCAACACTTCATTATCGCCGATGTTCATTTCCTCGGCATTGTATCCTGCGCGGGATACTTTGATGATGTCGCCCGGCCTTACATCCATAATATAATTACCCGATTGCTGGGTGGTTGCTGTTGCGCCATTGCGACGCACAGTTACGGTTGCGCCAACCAGGGGCAGGCCCGTGCCCGAATCTGTAATCCGTCCCCTCACCGTGCCCCTTACTACGCGGGTGCTCCCGCTTGTGCTGTTGCCGGGACTAACAGGTTGCACAGCCACGGCTTGCTTGAGTTTTACCGGTTTAACGGGTTTTGGCTCTGGTTTCGGGGTAAAATCGGTATTCCACCATTGGGTAAGGGTTTTCAGCATCTCTTCTGCTGCGGGCAGTTTGGCGGTAGCCGGGTTCGCCCGGTCGTTATCGATGTCTTTGTTCCTGCGCTGTTTCATCACGGCGTCGTATTCGGCACGCAGTTCGGCAGGCGGCTCTATGCCGTAATGTATATAATCGGCAACGGTTTCCAGCACGATGAGTGATGTATTGCGCGTTACGATGCCGAAACGTTTGCCCAGGGATTCTATCTCCTGGCGGTTGTCGTCGTAATTGATGTCGAGCTCGCTTATTTTCTTTTGCGCCCAAAGTTTGGCTACATCCACATTATCTACCAGGTTCGCCTGCAAATCGAGCGTAACCTGTTTTTCGATGCTTACTTTATTGCCATAGCCATATTGCAGGGTAATGGTTTGGTTGGGGTTTTTGGTGATGCCTGCTATAGAGAAAGCACCATTTACGCTAACGGGCAGCGATGGGTAACTATCATCAACCGTGCTGCCTGCCTTTATGCCTAAAAAGCGCAGCGGCTGCACGATGAGGGCATTCATGGCTTTGGCATCATCGTCGCGGGTGAGGTCTATCAATCCCCCGCCGGTTTTAAGGGCTAGCTGTTTAAGGTTGCTGTAATCTGCAGCGGCAGAGGAGTTGATACAATACACCGGCTTGTGCACCAGGTTTATCTGCCCCTCGCCAAAGGTTTGGTGTCCGTCGCTTATCAGCAGGTATTCATCTGCGGGGATTTTAGCCAGGTCCAGCTTGCCAAAGTTGGTTGCACCATCGTAAACGGTTTGTTCCAGGTCGGCTTTCAGCGCGGCCCAATTGCCATTGGCGATAGTATAACTTTTGTTCTTGATGATGGCGTTACTGAAAGCGACGAGGCTCACCTGCACATTGCCGATTTTTTTGAAGTAAGCATCCAGCAGCGCAATTTCTTTTTTGATATCCCTGCCTGCGCCGCTGAGCGAGGCATCCCATAACAGGCCGATGCTATGCGGCAAGGGCTTGCTGATGGTATTGGCCGGGATGGCCGTATTAACAAACCAGTAATACTTATTGCCCTGCGCCTGTATCATCACTTCGGCAACATCTTTTGGTTTGGGGATGTAGAACGATAGCGTATGGCCCGGGGTGTAGTTGCTTTTTTCGATGGACGAGGTATAGGTGTTCTGATGCTTATCGAATTTGAGCGCATAACTGCTGGTATCATCGGTTATCGGCGCGGTTGCGCTTTGCACAACCGATGCCGTAAGCGCGAAGGTTTTAACGGTATCCTGCAAATTCAGCGGCAGGGTAAATTGAAGGCTGCCGTTGGCCGCCATGGGTATCTCTTCTTCGTACCCGATGATGATGGTGCGGGTGCTGTTGGGGTTGATGGGGTATATACGCGTGCGGAAGGTGTTACCGGCTACTTTTTCCAGCAATCCGGGGTCAACCCTGCGGCGTTCAATCGATTCGAACACTACCGTGCCCTTGCCGCGGTCTACCGGTACGGCTTCGCGCATCTTGCCGTTCATATCCAGCGCATAGCGGCTCACGCTTACACCATCTTTAAGCGGGAAGGTAAGCGTGCCCTCCAGCACCTGAGCCGTGGAGTTAAAAAAAGTCATTTGCCAGGTGGTGCGGCTGATGTTGCCGTAAATGGCCACATCTATCTTAAGGTTTTGCAGCTTAACGCCATTGTTGCTTTTGCCATCAACAGTAAGTTGCGGCGATTGCGCACGGGCGGCGGTAAAGAACAGTATCAGCAGGAGTGTGTGTAAGGAAAATCGTTTCATAATTGGCTGGTTTTGCAGGTAAGATGCAAGGCCGACCAGGATTCCATAAAAGGAATCAGAAAAAACAATGGAAACGCTATTTCACCTACTGAAAATATCGATACAGGTGTTGATTAGAACAAATTCCATTAGCCAATCAGCGAAATCATTTAATCATTAAAACGGCGAAGCCCTCTTGAGCGCCTCTTAAAGACAATCACCGCGAAAAATCAGCGGTCAGCAATTCCACCTCCGCCACCGGGCTGAATAAATAAACCCGGCGACTGCTTACTTCCACGCATTTATAGCGTTTGCGCAGTTTTTCTTCCTTGCGGAAGATGCGGCCATCTTTTAGCTTGAACAACGATTTAATGGGCAGTTTCTCTACCGTATGTACCGACTCTTTGGGTGCATCGTATTGACGTAAGGAGCGGTACAGGGTTAAATCCGAACAGCTGGATGCGGCGGGGTTATTCAGATAGCCGGTAATGGCTTTTTTGATATCCGGCGGGAAAACCTCTTTTTCGAAGAAAGGCTGCATCATTTTTTTGAAGTTCGCCTTCCATTCGGCACCATGGGGTTTTACTTTGTGTTTATGTTCGTTCCAGGTATGTAGGTGCGCAAACTCGTGTACCGTAGTCACCAGGAACGCGTAGGGATTCAAATCGAAATTTACGGAGATACGATGGCCCTTACCATCGAACGGGGCGCGGTAATCGCCAAACTTGGTGCCGCGGTTGCGCGATATCTTGAACTCGCATTTAAAGTAATCTATCCAGCGCCCAATTAATGGTGCCGCATCCGGCGGAAGATACTTTTCTAATATTTTTACTTTATCCAATGGTTACCTCTGTATCAAAGATAAGGGTTTGCAAGAACTTTTAAAGCTATTTATCTTTGTAGGCAACATCATTAAACTGGTATCCCCGGGAAATGATGTACTTCCCAACGAAGAGTTCATTTCCCAGGAAAGGGACTTTTTTTTCTATCAGTGCAGGTTCAATTTCAGAATAATTCAGATAGCAATATCGAGGCATATTTATATGTCGTTTACCCTCCAAATAAATTATCAAACATTTTATATCATTTTGATAGCCATAGTAGGATGAACTATACCCTTTCACCAGCCTCGTGATATTGCGCTCGCGCCAAAATAAATAGTCCTTAAGAATTATATCTGTTTCGGTTATAATAATACCGTAACGAAGTGTTATAACGATTTGATCAAACTGGGCCGCAACATAACCGAACATAAACATACCAAGTACACCGTACCAAAAATCTTCGGCGGAGAAGCCTTGATTTAATGCTGCATCGCGTATAATGATGTACAAGTAAATTACGAAAAATATAGAAGACAGCAAAGCTATTACCAACAATAGGAAATAGAGGGGGTAAATGAACCGGGTCTTAAAAACAACCATCACCCTAAAGATACAAAATACGTTGCTATGTAAGCCGCTGCTATTTCAGTAAATGATACACCAAAAACGCTGCCCCATAAGCCAGCGCGGTCATATAAGCAAACTGCGCTGCGGGCCAGCGCCAGTCTTTGGTTTCGCGGTACACTACGGCTATGGTGCTGGCGCACTGCATAGCAAAAGCGTAAAACATCATTAAGGAGAATGCTACACCCAGAGTAAACACCGGGCTGCCATCGGGCCTTTTCGCGTTCCGCATTTTTTGCTGTACCGAATCAATCCTGTCGGCATCGCCGTCTACGCTGTAAATGGTGGCCATGGTGCCCACAAATACCTCGCGTGCAGCAAAGGAGGTGATGAGGGCGATGCCTATCTTCCAGTCGAAGCCCAGGGGCCTTATCACGGGCTCTATGGTGTGGCCCAATACGCCGGCATAAGAGTTCTCCAGTTTTTCGGTAGAGATAACACGGGCAAGGCTATCGGGCTGCATGCTTTTGGTGTATTGCGGCTGGCTGTATTTCGTTTCGATATCCTTGAACTTATCACCCGGTCCATAGGATGATAGCACCCACAGGATAACCGATACGGCGATGATCACTTTGCCGGCTTCCAGCACGAAGGTTTTGGCCCGCTCATACATCGAGAATGCTACGTTGTTCCAACGGGGCATGCGGTACACGGGCAGCTCCATAATGAAGTAACCGCGTTCGCGCGATTTTAAAATAAACTTCATTACCCAGGCTACTATTACGGCCGATACCAGGCTCAGCACATACATACCTGTAAGCGCGAGGCCCTGCAGGTTAAAAATCCACCAAACGTTGCGGCTGGGTACTACCAGAGAAATTAGCAGCGTATAAACCGGCAACCGGGCCGAGCAGGCAACCAGGGGTGTTACCATGATGGTGATCATGCGGTCTTTCCAGCTTTCTATCGTACGTGTGCTCATAATAGATGGCACCGCGCAGGCAAAACCGCCGATGAGCGGCACTACCGATTTGCCGTTCAACCCTACCTTACGCATGATCTTATCCATCATGAAAGTAACGCGGGCCATGTAGCCGGTATCTTCCAAAACGGATATGAACGCGAAGAGTATGGCAATCTGCGGGATAAATACCAGTACGCCGCTTAAGCCGGCTACTACGCCATCTATCAGCAGGCTGGTTAAAGGGCCCGCAGGTAGTACGCCGCGTAAGGCTCCCTGCACCCAAACAAAGGCATCCTCTATAAGCCCCTGCGGATATTGCGACCACGCAAATATCGACTGGAACATAAAAAGCAGTATCCCCATAAAAATAACGAAGCCGAATATTTTATGGGTGAGTATCTTATCTATTTTGTTACTGTGGCTCTCGTCCTGCGCGGTTACGGGTGTTTTAACGGTGTCGTATAAAACATCGTTGATGTAATTGTAGCGGGCAATAGTTTCGGCCGCCTGCGCTTTCTGCGAATGGAAGCCATGCTCCTTTTCCAGCTCCTCTATTCGCTCGCTTTCGGCAGGACTCAGGAATTTCAGGGTTTCGTGCTGGTGGGCCAGCTGCAGGGCGAAGTAAGGGTTCTCGGTTTTTATTTCCCTGCTAATGGCGCTTATTAATTCGGGTGCAAGGGCGTTTATGTCTATGCTATCCTGCTGTAGTGCAAATTTATTGGCAAAGGATATGGCATCCTTCAATTCTTTTATCCCCTCCAGCTTACGTGCCGATACCTGCACCACGGGCACACCCAGTTTTTGGGCTAAAAGGTCGGTATTGATAATGATGCCGCCTTTGTTAGCAAGGTCAATCATGTTGAGTGCCACAATAACGGGTATCTTCAGGTCGGCAACCTGCGTATATAGCAGCAGATTCCTTTTGAGATTAGTAGCATCAAGGATAACTACAACCAGATCGGGCGTAAGTTCAGTATCTTTCTCGGCCAATACCGAGAACACGATAGATTCGTCTCTGCTTTTAGGATAAAGACTATAAGTTCCGGGAAGGTCTATGATTTCGGCACTGCGCCCATCTGGCAGTTGGGAATAGCCGACTTTTTTATCAACTGTAACACCCGGAAAATTTCCTATTTTTTGGTTGAGCCCGGTTAGGGCATTAAAAAGCGTGGATTTACCGGTGTTGGGGTTGCCTACAAGCGCTACTCTGATATCAGCTTTCAATGGCTACAACGTACTACTGCAAAATAATGGTGGATGCTTCAAACCTGCGAAGGCTCAATTGGTAGCCGGATACATGAATTGCGATTGGATCGCCAAGAGGAGCTATACGCGATATGCGCACTTCTTCGCCGGGGAGGCAACCCATTTCCATCAACTTAACAGACATCTCGAGATCAGTAAATTCTTTTACTATCCCGGTTTCTCCAATTTCAAGCTGTGAAAGTGTCATTTTGCATTTGTTTGAATGCAAATGTAGGGCTATTTATACTAAATCCAAATAAGATTAGCGGTTTTTTTTGAGAAAGCGTCTACGCCCTGTCAACTTTTGCCGGCAGCCCCTTCATCCCAAAATGCGGGCAACCGCAATCTTTTTTGAATAAGCCGCATGACGAAAGTACGGCTGCTGCAATAATGGCTATCAAACCAACTTTAAATGCTTTCATGTTCAATTGCGTAAGAAGTTACCAAAACACCAAATATCCCCATGCAGGCGCCTACTGTATCGCAAAACAAGTCGGCTGCTTCGCCGCTGCGCCAGGTAAAAACATACATTTGCAATACCTCTATAAGCGCACCATAGCTTATCAACACAATAGTGTTCTTCATGGCTATCTCTATGCGCAAGCCGCGGGTTTTATATTTGCGTATGCTACCGTAGCAATAAAGCACAGCCAGCACAAAAAACAGGCCGCAGTGGGTAAGCTTATCAAAGCCTACAAAAAACATGGGCGCTTTGCTAACACCGCCCATATCTACACTGCAAAGTACAAAAATAAATAAGGCCCACAAAATTGCAGGCCAGTATGGTTTTATGCGTGCGTTCATTAAGCGCCTATAAGGCTTGCATATTCCTCGGCAGATAATAAACCATCTACTTCGGTAGCATCGGCCAGGGTAACTTTTACCATCCAGCCATCGCCGTACGGGTCAGAGTTTACCAGCTCTGGCTGGCTATCCAGTAATGGGTTTATTTCGGTAACGGTACCCGCAACCGGCATAAATAAATCTGATACGGTTTTTACGGCCTCTACAGTGCCAAAAATAGCTTCTTTGGCAACTTCCTGCCCAACGGTGTTTATATCTATGTAAACAATGTCGCCCAGTTCGCCTTGTGCAAATTCGGTAATTCCGATGGTTGCGGTATCGCCCTCAACGCGTACCCATTCGTGGTCTTTGGTGTATTTCAGTTCGGCCGGAAAATTCATGATGCTTAAATTATTTACCCCAAAAATAACAAAACTTTAAGGTATAACAACACGCCATATTATTTTACAGAAACAATAAACCTCGTCTCCTAAAACTAAACCCGGTGCGTTTTGTTAACTATAAAAACAAAATATAACCTACAAGATGAAAAAGATTAGTTTAGTGACAATGATAGTGCTTGCAGCATTATCATTCCAGGCCTGTAATAACGCAGCCAAAGACAGTAAAGACACCGCCGACAGCCTGAACGCCGTTAAAGACAGTACCACCGATGGGAGCACCGGCATTGCAGTTGATAAGATGGATGCCGAGTTTGCAACCAAGCTGGCCAATGGCGGCCTGGCCGAAGTAGCCTTAGGCAAACTGGCCGAAAGCAAAACCACCAACCCGCAAATAAAAGAGTTTGCCGGCATGATGGTGATGGATCATGGCAAAGCCAACGAGGAACTGATTGCGATAGCAAAAACGAAAAACATTACCCTGCCCGTAGCACCGGATGAGGAGCACCAGAAAAAGCTGAACGACCTATCCACAAAAACCGGCAAGGATTTCGACACTGCTTATGTTGATGCCATGGTAGACGGGCACAAGAAAACCGTAGACCTGCTGGAAGATGCATCTAAAAACTGCAAGGATTCTGATTTGATGGCTTTGGCAACCAAATTATTGCCTACTGTAAAGGGCCACTTAGCTAAAATAGAAGCCATAAAGGCGAGCTTGAAATAATTATAGCGATAAATATTGCTGAAAAGGGAATGGCATACGCCGTTCCCTTTTTTTGTACGCGGAGGTTGCATACGCGTACTTTATTGAATAATTTAGGCAGATAAACTATGCTGCCCCATGAAAAAATACCTGCTGATATGTTTGTCCCTTTTATTTGCCGCCCCTGTCCTGAAAGCCCAGGAAATCCAGACCAAGACAAAAGGATTTACTAAATACACCGGCTACTTCAATTTTTATTGGGACGAGAAAGCCGGTAAGGTTTACTTAGAGATAGATAAGCTTAACCAGGAGTTTTTGTATGTGAATTCGCTCCCGGCCGGGGTTGGCTCTAACGATCTGGGACTGGATCGCGGGCAGATCGGCGATAGCCGTATCGTAAAATTCATTAAGATTGGCCCTAAAGTAATGCTGATACAGCCCAACTACAACTTTAGGGCGGTAAGCAACAACGCCGATGAGCGTAAATCGGTTGAAGAGGCCTTTGCCCAATCGGCCATATGGGGCACCACGGTTGTTGCCGAGGAAGGCGGTAAAGTACTCATAGACCTCACCCCATTTTTGCTTCGCGATAGCCACCGCCTGGCCGATCGCCTCAATGGCAGCAATCAGGGAAGCTACAGCGCGGATGATAGTCGCTCCGCAGTGTACCTGCCCAATACCAAAAGCTTCCCGGATAATACAGAGTTCGAGGCCATGATTACCCTCGCAGGTAAGGGCACCGGGGCAGAGATAAGCTCTGTTACGCCCGATGCCAATGCAGTCACCGTACGCATGCACCAATCCTTCATCAAACTACCTGATGCCGGTTACAAAACCCGCAAGTTCGACCCGCGCTCGGGGTATTTCGACGTGGAATACATGGATTTTGCCACGCCCATAGGCGACCCTATAGTACAACGCTTGCTAAGCAGGCACCGTTTGCAAAAGAAAGACCCAACGGCCGCCATGAGTGAGCCGGTAAAACCAATAGTTTACTACGTAGACAGAGGCGCACCCGAGCCTGTACGAAGCGCATTAATAGAGGGCGCCAGCTGGTGGAACCAGGCCTTTGAGGCGGCGGGCTACAAAAACGCCTTCATTGTAAAACTACTGCCCGAGGATGCCGACCCGATGGACATCCGCTACAACATCATCCAATGGGTGCACCGCTCAACAAGGGGCTGGTCTTACGGGGCATCCATTAACGACCCGCGCACGGGCGAAATAATCAAAGGACAAGTTTCCTTAGGCTCCCTGCGCGACAGGCAGGATTTCCTGATTGCCGAGGGATTGCTGCAACCCTATGAAGACGGCAAGCCCGTAAGCGATAAAATGCTGCAACTGGCTTTGGCAAGGCTGCGCCAGTTAGCCGCGCACGAAGTTGGGCATACGCTTGGCCTGCAGCATAATTTCACGGCCAGCGTAAACGACAGGGCATCGGTAATGGATTATCCGCCGCCGGTGGTGAGCCTCTTGAAGGCGGATGGCACCATAGATGTAAGCAAGGCATATAAAACAAGCATCGGCGATTATGATAAACGCGCCATACTGTATGGTTACCAGGATTTTACCCCGGGTACAAACGAAGACGAGGCACTGAAGGGGATTATAGGCGAAACCATCAAACAAGGTTTCCTCTTTATTACCGACGAAGATGCGCGGCCCGCTGGCAGTGCGCACCCGCAGGCGCACCTTTGGGATAGCGGCAACGATGCCGCCGATGAGCTTAACCGCCTGATGTTGCTCCGCAGGCAGGTGCTGGATAACTTTTCGGTTAAAGCGATAAGGCAAGGTGCCCCGCTGGCAACGCTGGAAGAGGTTTTGGTGCCCATGTACCTGATACACCGTTACCAAACCGAAGCCGCCGCCAAAATGCTGGGAGGTTTATATTATACCTATGCACTAAAAAATGATGGGCAAACCATTACCAGATTTATACCACCAGCCGGGCAATGGAAAGCATTCGAGGCGTTGATGGCTACCCTTAAGCCTGATGCCCTCGCCATGCCCGAAAAACTGATAGCCATGATACCGCCACGCCCGCCCGGCTACCCACGCACCAGGGAAACCTTCAAAGCCCGTACAGGCCTTACTTTCGACCCATTGGCAGCTGCAGAATCTGCCGCGGGTACCACCCTGGCTTTTATGCTGCAGCCCGACCGCGCCGCCCGGCTGGTAGAATATCAGTCGCGCGATGCCGCGCAGCCCGGCCTGTTGCCTGTTTTGAATAAACTAATCGCCCAAACCTGGAAAGCCCCCGAAGCCGCGGGCTACAAAGGCGAGCTGCAAAGGTTGGTAAATAACCTAACGCTTAAACAGCTGTTGCAACTGGCCGCCAATACCAATGCCGCCGAAAGCGTGCGTGGCATAGCCCTGCTGCAGGTAGACGATTTGAAGAAATGGATGCAAAGCGCTTTGCCAACGGCAATAGGCAACCGCAAAGCTAACCTGCTTTTTGGTCTGTCGCAGATAAGCCAGTTTGAGAAAACACCGGATAAATTCCAGCCGGCAAAACCGTTGAGTATGCCCGATGGCTCGCCGATTGGGGCAGACGAAGACCTTATTTATTAATAATTACGCAAAAGCCCTTATCTTGCATCGCTAAAACCAACAAACATGGCAGCACCAATCGTAACCGGCTTAATGGCCTACGGCATGTCGGGCCGTATATTCCACGCGCCGTTCATCCATAGCAACCCGGGCTTTACCCTAAAAGGCATAGTAGAGCGCAGCCAGAAAAAGGCCGAAGCTGTATATCCGGATATCATCAGCTACGATAGCGTGGACGAACTGCTTGCCGATGCGGAAGTGGAGCTTATCATCGTAAACACCCCCAACAACTTCCATCTGGAGCATGCCATTGCAGCCATGCGCGCAGGCAAACACGTGCTGGTAGAAAAACCTGCCGCCGCTACTGAAGCCCAGGTAAAAGAGCTTTTTGATGTTGGCCGCGAAACCGGCAAGCATGTAATGGTGTATCAAAACCGCAGGTACGACAGCGGTTTTATATCTACTAAAAAGATAATTGAAAGCGGCCGCCTGGGCACATTGCAGGAGGTTGTTTTTCGGTTGGATCGCTACAAAATGCAGATAAATGCAAAAGCATTTAAAGAAACGAAAGAAACCCCGGCCAATGGGCTGGTGTATGATTTGGGTGCGCATTTGGTTGATAATGCCATCGCGCTGTTCGGCAAACCATTATCTTTCAACAAAACCATCGGCATCTACCGAGAAGGTTCTGAAGTGCCCGATTATTTCCATTTCCACCTGCTGTATCCAAACCAGTTGAACGTATATTTAACCTCTGGCCTGCTGATAGCCGATGAGCAGCCGGGCTTTATCGTCAATGGTACTTTGGGCAGCTTCGTTAAAGCGCGTACCGATGTGCAGGAAGCGCAATTAGACAAAGGGATGATGCCTACCGACGACGGTTACGGACTGGAACCTGCCGGCTGCGAGGGTAAATTGGTGACGGTTGATGCCGATAACAAGAAAATTGTAGAGAAGGTAGCATCAGATAAAGGCGATTATATGCAAATATTTGACGCCGTTTATCATACAATACGCAATAACGCGTTATTCCCTGTAACAGAAGAACACATTGCCTGGCAGTTGGAACTACTGGAAGCTTAGATTAGAAATTAAAATTGTTGATTGCCCTCCAACATATAAAAATGAAGAAATTATTATTCGCCATAACCCTGCTGATAGCGGCAGGATGCTCAAAAGCCCAGCCACCGGTAATTGCACCTTACAAAATGCTGAAACTGGATAACACCTGGACCACCCCCGCCGACCTGAAAAAGGACAAGCCGGTGATGCTGATCTACTTCGCGCCGGATTGTAGCCATTGCCAAAAACTTATTTACGATATGAAGCCGGTGATGAAAAGTTTTAAGGATGTCCAGGTAGTGATGATAACATTTACCGATATTAAGATGGTGAAAGTTTTTAACGAAGATTTTGGTCTATCGGCCTACAAAAACTTTACCCTGGGCACCGAGGGCTATACATACGCGGTGCAGAAATACTACCAGTTGAAAACCACGCCCTATATAGCCATTTACGCCAAAGACGGCCATCTGGTGCAGGCCTTCGAAAAAGTGCCGCCTATACCAGAGTTGGTTGCCGCGGTGAAGAAAACGTAAGAAAGTTGGAGGCCCGCAGTCGGAAAGGCTGGAAGACGAACTTTGAATCAACCGCTGCCGCAAGCGTCCTCGCTTGTGGCCCGTTTGCAAAGTCCGCTATGCAAGGGCCGAAAACATGATGGCTACCTGTCCTGCCGGCCACAAGCGGGGACGCTTGCGGCAGCGAAAAAATCATAAAAAGAAAATCCCCGGGTGCATTGCAACCGGGGATTTTTGTTAAAGGTCTTTTCGAAATTATTCCCCGCCTACATGATCATGCACACCTTCTTCGCGGAATAGTTTCGCGCTGAAGTAGTCGTTGTTCATGCGGGCAATGTTGGTTAGCTTAATTTCTTTAGGGCATTCTGCTTCGCAGGCGCCGGTGTTGGTACAGTTACCAAAACCTTCTTCATCCATTTGGGCAACCATGGCTTGTACGCGGCTGTAACGCTCGGGCTGGCCTTGTGGAAGTAAGCCTAACTGGGTGATTTTTGCCGATACGAACAGCATGGCCGATGCATTTTTACAAGCTGCAACGCAAGCGCCGCAACCAATACAGGTAGCCGAGTTGAAAGCTTCGTCGGCAACAACCTTAGGAATCAGGATAGCGTTAGCATCCTGGGCACCGCCGGTATTTACCGAGATGAAGCCGCCGGCCTGTTGTATCCTGTCGAACGCGGAACGGTCTGTACCCAAGTCTTTAATAACCGGGAAAGCAGCCGAGCGCCATGGCTCTATGGTAATGGTTTCGCCATCATGGAAGGTACGCATATGCAGCTGGCAGGTAGTAATAGCCTGCTTTGGCCCGTGTGGGTGGCCGTTGATATACAGCGAGCACGACCCGCAGATACCTTCGCGGCAATCGTGGTCGAAATAAATTGGCTCTTCTTTCTTTTTGGTAAGGCTTTCGTTCACCACATCCAGCATCTCCAGGAACGACATATCCTCAGAAATGCTTTCTGCTTTGTAGGTTACGAATTTACCTGCTGTGTCTGAATTTTTTTGGCGCCATACTTTCAGCGTCAGATTCATGTTTCCGCTCATTGTTGTTAGATTATAGAATCAAGAGCCAAGAATCAAGACGAAAAATCTCTTGTGTCTTGATTCTTGCTTCCTGCTTCTTCTTTACTTATAACTACGTTGTGATAACTTAACATTTTCGAAGATCAGTTCTTCTTTGTGAAGCACCTCTTCCTCGTTTTCGCCTTTGAACTCCCATGCCGATACGAACGCGAAATTATCGTCATCCCTCAGCGCTTCGCCTTCCGGCGTTTGCGACTCTAAACGGAAGTGGCCACCGCATGATTCGCGACGCGCTAAAGCATCGGTAACCATCAGTTCGCCCAGCTCGATGAAATCAGCTACGCGGCCGGCTCTTTCAAGGGCAGCGTTTACTTCGTCATTCTCGCCGGTTACTATCGCATTCTTCCAGAAATCGGCTTTCAACGCTTTTATCAGGCCTTTGGCGTGGGTCAGTCCTTCTTCGGTACGTGCCATGCCGCAGTATTCCCACATAATGTGACCAAGCTCGCGGTGGTATTCAACAACTGTTTTGGTGCCTTTAAGGGCAAGCAGTTTGTTGTTATAGGCAATAACGTCCTGTTTGGTTTTTTCGAAAGCGGGGTGGCTGGTATCAACCTTTTTCGGGCCGATAGTGGCTAAGTAATCCCCTAAAGTGTACGGGATAACAAAGTAGCCGTCAGATAAACCCTGCATCAGTGCCGAAGCACCCAGGCGGTTTGCACCATGGTCGCTAAAGTTACATTCGCCCATGGCGTAAAGGCCAGGTACGTTTGTGCTTAAGTTATAATCAACCCAAAGGCCGCCCATGGTATAGTGTACCGCCGGGTAAATGCGCATCGGTTGTTTGTACGGGTTCTCGTCGGTAATTTGATAGTACATATCAAACAGGTTACCGTATTTGGCACGCACGGTATCTTCGCCAAGGCGTTGGATAGCTTCGGCAAAATCAAGGTAAACAGCTAAGCCTGTTGTACCCACACCGCGGCCCTCGTCGCTCATTTCTTTTGCATTACGTGAAGCCACATCGCGTGGAACAAGGTTACCGAATGATGGGTATTTACGTTCGAGGAAGTAATCTCTTTCCTCCTCTTTTACCTGCGAAGCTGTAATTTCTTTTGTTTGTAGTTTCTTAGCAACCTCAACCGTTTTAGGTGCCCAAACACGACCGTCGTTACGTAAGGACTCCGACATCAGCGTAAGCTTGCTCTGGTGGTCGCCGGTTACGGGGATACAGGTTGGGTGGATTTGCGTATAGCAAGGGTTGGCAAAGAAAGCGCCGCGTTTATGCGCGCGCCACGCTGCGGTTACGTTTGAGCCGATTGCGTTTGTAGACAGGTAGAATACGTTGCCGTAACCACCTGTGGCCAATAATACCGCATGGCCCGCATGTGTTTCAATCTCGCCGGTCTTTAGGTTACGGGTAACAATACCTTTAGCCTGGCCGTCAACCAAAACCACATCCAACATTTCGGTACGGGTGTACATTTTCACCTTGCCTAAATGAATCTGGCGGTTTAGGGCCGAATAAGCACCTAACAACAACTGCTGTCCTGTCTGGCCGCGTGCGTAAAAAGTACGTGATACCTGCGAACCACCGAACGAACGGTTATCCAGCAAGCCGCCGTATTCGCGGGCAAAGGGTACGCCCTGTGCCACGCACTGGTCGATAATATTTACCGATACCTCTGCCAGGCGGTACACGTTGCCTTCGCGGGCACGGTAGTCACCACCTTTAATGGTATCGTAAAACAAACGGTAAACGCTGTCGCCGTCGTTTTGGTAGTTTTTTGCTGCATTGATACCACCCTGGGCCGCAATAGAATGAGCACGGCGCGGGCTATCCTGGAAACAAAACGACTTAACGTTGTAACCAAGCTCGGCCAACGATGCCGCAGCCGACGCGCCTGCCAAACCTGTACCTACGATAATGATATCGTATTTACGCTTGTTGGCGGGATTAACCAGCTTTAAGTTAAATTTATGCTTGCTCCATTTTTCGGCCAGCGGCCCCTGCGGAATTTTAGCATCTAAACCCATATTCTTATTTGAGATTAAAGAGGCAAGAATCAAGAGCCAGGATAAATGGCTGCGATTCTTTTCTCTGTCTTGTGCGTTTATTGACGTTTTGAATCTTGATTCTTAACTCTTGATTCTGTTTTACTACTTTGACAAACTCTGGAAATAATACACCACCGGCATCAGCGCAAACCCTAAAGGGATAATAACACCAAAAAACCAGGTGCCGAAGAAATAAACTATCGGCTGGTACTTTTTATGCACCCATCCCAAGGTTTGGAAAGCACTTTGGAAACCATGTAACAGGTGGAACGCTACCGCGCCCATGGCTATTACGTAAAATGCTACGTACCATAGCTTGCTGAAGCTTTCCTGCACACGTGCGTGGATATCTTTCACCCTCACGATTTCTACATTGCCTTCGGTAGAGATAGACCTTTCGAAGCCCGGCTGGGCATCATATGGCGTAACGGTTGTAACGTTTGTAGCCAGGTCGGTTTTGTACTCTTTAAATTTAAGCACGTCCTGGTATTTGTAGCTGTACCAAAAATCGCTCATGTGTATTACGATGAACAGCAATAGGATGGAGCCCAGCAGCCCCATGTTTTTTGACGACCAGGAAGCTTTGCCCTTAGGCTGCACCGCATAACCCACCGGGCGTGCCTTACGGTTTTTTAGGGTGAGCACTAGTGCATATACGGCATGCACTACGATGCTGATGTACAAGATGTAGGCGATAACCTCTATCGGTGGAAAATGTGTTAAGAAATTTGCGTAGCTGTTAAATGCAAAGCCCTGGTCGTTTTTAAATAACAATAAGTTACCGCCAAGGTGAACAATTAAAAAAGTACACAAAAACAAGCCAGTTAAAGCCATAATCAGCTTCTTTCCCAGTGATGAGTTAAAGGTTTGTTTGAATTCGCTCATTATTGATTCAGATTTATTTAGGCAAAAGTATTTATTAAAAGCCAAAACATATAAATGGTTTCGGCTTTATAAAGCATAATCCATTATTTAGAAACAATCTAAAAGATTTCTGACGGAAGAGATTTTATAAAGTACTAGATAGCGCGGTAATTATTAGTGTCGGGCTTCGCTTTTGGCATTGCTGTCACTGAATAAATCTTTATAAAAGGGATGCTGTTTATGTTTCGGGTTGAGCCACAATAAGTTCGCGGATTCGAATATCGCTACACGTGAGCGTTCCGTTTCCGAATTGTCGAAAAGATAAACGCGGTCAAACAAGGAGATGTGTTTCAGGAGATTCAACTTGCTTTTGTCATATCGCCTTACTATGTCCTGAATGTCAACGGGATGCCCTAAATCAAATTCGCGTTCTTCAACTCTGTTTATATTATCCATCACGCTATTGAGCGTAACATAGTACAATATTGTTCGAAAGCCGGATGCCTTGGCAGCTATGCAGTGAATGATTTCCGATTTTCCTGAAAATGTAGTCTCAAGCAAAATCGAGTCGGGTGTTTAATGCCTGCTCGCGCCTTTCGAGCGCAACTTTTGCAGCTTTGATATGAAAATTATAGCTTCCAAACTCAAGTTTGGCAATATTGTCTGGATTGATAACGTGAGTTGTGATTCGCCCTCTTGAGATCAGATGGTTAGTCAAAGTTGTTTTTCCGGAACCGTTTGGGCCGCCAACAATAACTAAAGTAGGCATTACAATGAGTTTAAGGATTTAATTTTCTCTTCCAGTACACGAAAATCGCTTGTTAAATACCTGCGAACGATGAATTTTGCGCCGCTTGTGTATTCTTTAACAAACAACTCACCTTCTAAAGTTTCAGGGTATTGCTCGTCGCGATAGAAAATAGGGATACCAGCTTTAAGCATTTCTTGTGCACCCAGGCCCGCATCGTCATCAATGCCCTTTTCAATAGGGTCTGCCTGGTATATTTCTTCTAAAGTCAGCATAATGCTAATATAGTTAAAAAACGATAACGAATCTTTATAATCCCAGTTGGTTGTACAGCTCTTTTAACTCGGTTATCCTGGCTCGGGTTGTTGCTGTTTTACAATTAGATATCATCCCCGAAGCCATGGAACCGCCCTGGTACAGAGAAGCGTAAATTTTACAATAACCGTCGCGGTAATTTACCCAGCTACGTTGCGAAAGGATTAAAATTGTTTTTTGCGTCGGCGTTAATTTTGCAATAATGCTTTTATACAAGGTGTTCAGCTCCTTATCTGCGGCTTCATAACCTTTTAGTGCGCAAATATTCATTTCGGTTTGTGTGCTTGCGTTTGCGCAATCTATGGTTTGCGAGTAGCTTTTAATTGCAAAAGCGAAAAGAAAACAACTAATAACGCTTTAAATTTCATTTGAATATCTGTTTGGTGCTAAAATTTCAACAATGTATCCATGCATTCTTCCAGCCTTGCTTTGGCCATGAATTGATCTTCCAGGGCCTTGTTCATGGGTATGGCGGTATCCAGGCTGGCGCAGCGCATTACCGGCGCATCAAGGTATTTGAAGCAATGCTCGCCAATATAGGCTGCTACCTCCCCGCCGAAGCCGCTGGTGAGGGTGTCTTCGTGCAAGATCAGCACTTTGGAGGTTTTCTTTACGGTTTTTACTACAGCTTCCTTATCCCAGGGTTGCAGGCTGCGCAGGTCCAGTATCTCAATGGAGTGTTCGGGGTGGTTCTCGGCATATTCTATGGCCCAGTGTACGCCCATGCCGTAAGTGATGATGCTGGCCCGGGTACCCGGCCGCACAATGTTGGCCTTGCCTAGCTCTACGTAATAATCATCATCGGGTACGTTGCCGTTTATGCTGCGGTACAGGGCCTTATGCTCAAAGTACATCACCGGGTTAGGGTCGGCAATGGCGGCCATCAGCAGGCCCTTGGCATCGTCGGGGAAGGCGGGATAAACAACTTTTAGTCCGGGCGTTTTGGTGAACCAGGCCTCGTTGCTTTGCGAATGGAACGGCCCAGCGCCCGTGCCGCCGCCCGTAGGCATGCGTATCACAACATCTATGGGCTGCCCCCAGCGGTAATAGGTTTTGGCCAGGTTGTTTATCACCTGGTTAAATCCGCAGCTCACGAAATCGGCAAACTGCATCTCTACTATAGCCTTATAGCCATTGAGCGAAAGGCCCATGGCCGTACCTACAATGCCCGATTCGCATATAGGCGTGTTGCGCACGCGTTCCTTGCCAAATTCATCTACAAAACCTTGCGTAATCTTGAATGCGCCTCCATATTCGGCAATATCCTGCCCCATCAAAATAAGGTTGCTGTGGCGGCGCATGGCCTGTCGCATCCCATCGCTTATGGCATCTATGTAACGTTTGTTCGATAGCACCTCGTAGGGCGGGTGTTTGGGCATGCTGTACAGCCGGTACATACTATCCACCTCTGTTTGTACGTGGGGGATGATATCCGGCTCGTTGAATACTTTCTCTATCTCGGCATCAATCAGTTTGGTAAACTCATTGCGCAGGTAGGGCACCCAATCGGGCCGCAGCACCTGCTCCTGCAATAAGTATTTCTCGAAGGTTTCCAGCGGGTCCTTCTTTTGCCACTGTTCAAAAAGCTCTGGCGGTACGTATTTGGTACCCGATGCTTCCTCGTGGCCGCGCATACGGAAGGTAATGCATTCCAACAATACAGGGCGGGGCCTTTCGCGCATGCTTTTTGCAAGCTCGTTTACGGTATGGTAAACCTCCAGCACGTTATTGCCATCAATCTTGCGGCCCTCTATGCCGTAGCCAATGGCCCTGTCTGCAAGCGATTCACATTTGTATTGCTCGTTTACGGGGGTTGATAGGCCGTAGCCGTTGTTCTCTATCAAAAATATAACGGGCAGATCCCAAACGGCGGCTATGTTGAGCGCCTCGTGGAAATCGCCTTCGCTGGTGGCGCCTTCGCCGGTATAAACCAGGGTTACTTTTTTACGCGCGCTCAGCTTATCGGCCAAAGCAATGCCATCTGCCAGGGCCAGCTGCGGGCCAAGGTGCGATATCATGCCGATAATCTTATATTCCTGTGTGCCGAAGTGGAAAGAGCGGTCGCGACCGCGGGTAAAGCCGGATAGCTTGCCTTGCCATTGGGCCATCAGCCGCGAAACGGGGATGTTGCGTGCCGTAAATACGCCCAGGTTGCGGTGCATGGGCAAAATATACTCGTCGGCATCCATAGCCAGGGTACTGCCTACGGCAATAGCTTCCTGGCCAATGCCGGAGAACCATTTACCTATACGGCCCTGCCGCAGCAACACCAGCATTTTTTCCTCGACCAACCGCGGCAATAATAATTTCTTGTAGAACGTTATTAAACCGTCATTATCGATATTTTTACGATCGAAAATCATCCCCGTAAAGCTAAGAAGTTTTTAAAACTTTGTATGTTTACATCATCCATCTTTTTGCTATGAAGCACTTGTACGTTATTTTATTTGTTCTGTTTGTTGTTTTAGGGCTAAGTGCCTTTGCACCAGATGGCTTTTTATTGCCCGAAAGCTTTTACCTGCACAAAGGCGACAAGCTAAACGTGCACCTGCTCACCGGCGATAACCTGATGCAAGAGGGAGAAGAGCGGTTCAACGCGAAAAGGACAAGCAAATTCAGCATTTACGAAGGCTCTAAATTAACCGACCTGCTTAAGGTTGCTAAGGATAGTGCCGCCCCCGTGTTAAGTTACCCAATCAACAACGCCGGGCTGGTAATGGTGGAGCTGAATACCAAAGACGATATCATCGAATTACCGCACGAAGATTTTGTGGCCTACCTAACCAAGCAGGGCTACGATAACCTGGCTGATAAAATAAAAGACGATACCCGCCTTAACCTGGTAGAAAAATACAGGTACTATTTAAAAACCCTTGTAAGCGTAGATGGCGGCGGTGGCAGTGCCTACAGTAAGGTGCTGGGCAACGACCTCGAGATTGTGCTTAAACAGAACCCCTACAAAAAAAGTTATGGCGACGATATTACCGCCGTGGTTTATTTTATGGGTAAACCGCTTAAAAACAGCAATGTGCTGTTGTACATAAAAACAGCATCGGGCAATGTACACCCACAATTGCTAGCCTCGGATGCTAACGGACAAGTGTTTTTTAGCCCCAGCCGAGATGGCATTTACATGCTGCGCTGCGTACACATAGAACCATCTAAAAATAACGACGCCGATTTCGAAACCTGGTTTGCCACCTACTCTTTCGCCTTCAGCAACCAGGACGAACTGCCGAACACGTATAGAGAGTTCGGATTTGGGAATAAACACTAATCAGTTTGCAGTGGGTGGTTTGCGGCGCTATTAACCGCAAAGAACACAGAGAAAAAACGCAAAGAGCGCAAAGTGAAAACTTGCGCCCTTTGTTATATAAGGTGATATTATCCGATTCTTGAAGTTTCAGCCTTAGCTTCTTAATTGTCAAACAAAAGCTTTGTGCCTCTTTGCGAAAACTTTGCGCCCTTTGCGGTTAAAGAGATAACGCAAATCACAGCCAATGCTAAAGTATCTTCAGCATTTCCATATCAAATTTTGGGCTTAAAGCATAATGCAGTTGTATAAGGCCGCTGCTATAAACCTGTTGCCCAATAAACTGCAGATTTAACCTTTCGCTCAAATTTTGGAACAATGGCTTGCCTGCCCCTAAAACAATAGGATGTACGGATAGCTGCAGTTCGGTTACCCAGCGTTTGGCGATGAATGCCGAAAGAAGGCTTGCGCCCCCGAACAGCCAGATGCTTTTGCCGGTCTCGTTCAAAACACTTTCAACCCCATGTTCGAAGTTTGCCGTGTTGATAACGGTTATGTCTTCATCTTCCTCGGGCACCAGCGTATCCGAGAAAACATACAGCTTTTTTCCGGGGAACATGCCGGGGTTGGCACGTATCAATTCGTAGCTTTTGCGGCCGATAAATATGGCATCAATGCTCTCGAAGAACGCAGTAAGGCCGTAATCCTGGTCGTCCAGGCACCAATCGTATTCGCCGTTTGGGCCCTCTATAAGCCCATCGAGGCTTACCGCAACATTCAGTATAACTTTACGCATCAATCTTCTTCGTGTTGTTCGGGCTTTCCGCGTTCCGCCCATTGTTTGCTAAAGGATTTTTCTGCCACCTCGGGCATCTCCTTATACTTCCCCCACGATTTTTTGAAGAACAGCCTCAGCAGGTAATTCTTCATCTTGCCGCCAAAAAAGTCCATCGATTTGCGTTTAAGCATCCCTTTTTTCCAGGCGGCCCAGCCCCATTTTTCTTTTTTGGGTACCAGATTCTCGTTTACAGCATCGCGGCGGTTAAGCAGCAGCATCTTATGGATATCTATTTTTACAGGGCAAACGCTGGTGCATGCTCCGCAAAGACTGCTGGCGTAACTGAGGTGCTTGAAATCTTCCATGCCGCGCATGTGCGGGGTTATCACCGAGCCTATTGGGCCGGTGTAGGCAGTTTCGTAAGTGTGGCCGCCTATGTTTTTGTATATAGGGCAAACATTGAGGCAGGCTCCACAGCGTATGCAGTACAGGCCTTGCCGCTGTTCCTTTTGGGCGAGCAGGTTGGTTCGGCCGTTATCGAGTAGTATTACATACATCTCGTTCGGGCCATCGGTTTCGCCGGGTTGGCGCGGGCCGCTGAGCAATGTGTTGTAAACGGTCAGGTTTTGCCCCGTGCCGTGGGTGGCTAGCATGGGCAAGAACAGGTCGAGGTCGGCAATGGAGGGGATTATCTTCTCTATACCTACTATGCTGATATGTATTTTGGGGAAGGTAGTGGTTAAGCGTGCGTTCCCCTCGTTCTCGCTGATGGAGATGCTGCCGGTATCAGCAATCAGGAAATTAGCGCCGGTGATGCCCACATCTGCCCGCAGGTATTTTTCGCGAAGCAGCTCGCGCGCTTTTTGGGTAAGCTGCTCTGGCGTAGCATCTATGGGCGTGCCGAAACGATTATGGAACAGCCGGGCGATATCCTCCTTGGAAAGGTGCATGGCCGGAGTAACTATATGGTATGGCCGCTGGCCAAGCAGTTGTACGATGTATTCGCCCAGGTCGCTCTCTACCGATTCGATGTCGTTACTCTCCAGGAACTCGTTGAGGTGTATCTCTTCGGTGGCCATCGATTTTGATTTGATGACCGTTTTGGCGTTTGCCTTGGTAAGGATGTTGAGTATCTCGCGCTGGGCCTCTTCGGCATCGTTGGCCCAGATTACTTTGCCGCCGCGTTTCTGGAAATTGGCTTCGAACTCCGGCAGGAATTTGTCCAGGTTCTCCATCACTTTCCATTTGATGGCGTGGCCCTTCTTTTTAGAATTATCGAGGTTGATCATCCGCGAGAGGCCACGGGCAACAGATGCATCGTACTTGCCTATGTTATGGTTGATGATGCGCCGATGGTCCGTGTCGAACACTTTCTGTTCGGCCGCCTCTATAAATTCCGCTGCGATGTTTCCCATTTATGCGAAATTAAACAAACGCGGGCAAGAATGTTTTAAACCGGTTAAATTATTTGCTTGTGAGAGGGGTTGAAAGGCTCACCACCCTCTTTTATTCTTATAACGGATAATATTATGCGCTATATATCGTCTTTGCTTTAAATGAAAACAAGGCTACCTATCCTTATTATTTCGGCTATGCTGGCATCCTGCACCAGCGGCATCTACGTTAACAATGCATATTTATCGCAACACAATATCGACAGCATGACACTGGCTGTTTTGCCGGCAGATGTTTATTACAGCGGCAAACAGCCCCGGCAGGACGATTGGTACGCCCAGGAACAAACCGCAAGCCATGAATTGCAGGCAGAAGTGCAGCAGGCTTTGCTTGATTGTAAATACACCCATGGCCGCCGCAACCAGCAATACACGGTTGTGCTGATAGACGCGGATACGGTTAATAAACGCTTACTGACTAAAATGGCTGATTTGCGCACCGCATGGACGATGCCTGCCGATAGCGTTGGCCGTATGATTGGTGCAGATATGGTGATAAAAGTGCGAATGGATAGGGAGCGCTACATGTCTGACAAGGCGGCGAATTGGGGTAATGCCGGCCTTTTTGTGCTGAATGTGCTAACATCGCCCAGAAATGGGCCGTACGTGCCGCTGTTTGGTTATGTAAAGGCTGCCGATTTCGATTACGAAATCAATCTTATTGCCACGGCCACGGGCGATACCATATCAAGTTATAGGCTCAACCCGCCAAACCGGGGCGAAATAACACGGGCTAATAAATGGATGGCGGCAAAATCGGTAGTGTTTGCGGGCAATTGATTACTCCATATAAACATCCAGCAGGCCATCGGGCAGGTCAACCGTCACGATGTTCTTCACCCGGTCAATCCCCAGGATGATGCTCTCGTTCAGCGGAAAAAGCACTTCGTTGTTTTTATAGGTAACGGCAGCTATCAGTTGCTGCGGGAATTCGTGGATATCGGTAATCTCGCCCAGTTCGCCCTCGTTAATGTCTACGGCTATGAAGCCTTTCAGGTCCTTTAAGCCGAAATCTTCTTTCCGCTTTTTGGGCTTGGCTTTGTTGGGCAGGTAAATATCTTTACGGACCAGGGCACTGGCTTTCTCTATGGTGTCGATATCTTCCAGGTACAGGTAAGCGCTGTTCTTTTGGTTGTGCTTTATCGATTCTACGAAGAAAGGTACCAGCTTGCCGGCGATATCCAAAAACATCGAGGTGATGTTGATGTTCTCCACGCCGTCGTAATCCATATACAACTGCATTTCGCCTTTAAGCCCTTTGGTTTTAAGCACCGTGCCTATCCGGAAATAACCTTCTCTATCCATCTGATGAATTTGTTGTTAAATAACAATGGCGAAGAACCGTTGGGTTGCTTCGCCATTGTGTCAGAACCAAGAAGTAAAGAATCAGGAATCAAGATGGTTTTCTTGTTTCTTGCTTCTCGTCGTCTTGTTTCTAATAAGTAATTATTCAGCGCTTTCTGCTTCAGCGTCAGCAGCCGGAGCTTCTTCAGCTACTTCTTCGGCAACTGGTGCGTTTTTGGCAGCAATAGCAGCGGCTTTATCTTCCTTCTTCTTAGCTTCAGCAATTAAAGCAAGTTTACGTGCTTCGTCTTTTGCAGAAACCAGGCCGGTTTTTTTGCCGGTGATTTTACCGTCTTTTTGTTCTTGCCACTCAGCAAATTTAGCATCTGCCTGTTCTTCGGTCAATGCGCCTTTTTTAACGCCGCCTTGTAAGTGTTTTTTGTATAATACGCCTTTGTAAGACAGTATTGCACGGCAGGTGTCTGTTGGCTGCGCGCCATTGTTTACCCACTCAAGGGTTTTGTCGAAATTGATGTCGATAGTAGCGGGGTTGGTGTTAGGGTTGTATGAACCTACACGCTCAATAAAACGGCCGTCGCGTGGTGCGCGGGCGTCTGCTACTACGATGTAGTAAAAAGGTTTGCCTTTTTTACCGTGTCTTTGCAGTCTGATCTTAGTTGCCATCTTTTAATTTTATGTATTCAACATTGTCCCCGGAGTTCTTTCTGCGGGGATGCAAAGGTATGTATTTATTTTATAAATTAAAAGGCTTATTATTAATTGGATATAATTGCAGGGTGTGATTTTATTTGGGTAGTAAACACCTATTGACGCATAATTTGTTATAACTTTATCAAACAACCTGATGATGCCTTATGCAAGCAAGCATTTTGCCGCTAATAAGAGAGTGCATTATAGCATTTAACCTGGGGCTGCAACAGTATATCACTATTGGGCCATGCATAGGTATGCTTGCAGGCCAGCCGCAGGGAGCCGCCCCAACCAAGGTGGATTTCTGGATCCCGATCATCCATCCCGACGATACAGAGCGGGTAAGCAACGAATACAGCAGCCTTACCATTGGCAACACCCTCGAAACCAGTTACCGCATATTACCTGCCGATGGCAGCGAACTAAGGTACATTACCGAGCGGCGCAGTATTTATACCGATGCGCTCACCGGGCACCCGATGCTGTTTTGTACGTTGAACGAGGTGGCTAAACCGACACCCCCAGCCGGTGACGATAAAGCCGATGCGCTTAAACGCGAACAATTTTTGTTGTCGCTGATTAATTCGCAAACTAATTTTTTGGTGCGTTTAGATAAAACTGGCCGCTTCACGTTTGTTAACAAACGGTACTGCGAGGTTTTTGGCTACGCTGCAGAAGAGTTGGTAGGGCAACATTTTGCCATAAACACCCTGCCCGAAGATCTGGAACGCTGCCAGGCCGCCTTTATAGAGTGCCTGGGCAACCCTGGCAAAATAATACCCCTGATGCGCGAGAAGCTGGATAAAGCCGGCAAACGCCACCCATCCGAATGGGAATTCATATCCATAGTGAATGAAAACGGCGAGGTTAGCGAGATACAGGGCGTGGGGCAGGATATCAGCTTACGCCGCGAAATCGAGAGCCGCGTAAAGTATGCCAACGAAAAGCTGGATAATTTTATCGAAAGCATTACCGATTCGTTTGTGATACTGGATAACGACTGGCGTTTCATCAAAGTAAACGGAGCTTTCCTGAAAACATTCAAGCGCACGGAATGCGATGTGATAGGCAAAACCGTATGGGACGTTTTCCCTACCATCCTAAACATGGAAATTGCCAAAAAACTGCGCAACGCTGCAGAAACCAAACAAAGCATACAGTTTACCGAGTTTTTGCCTATAACCAGGCTTTGGTTCCGTAACACCTTATACCCATCGGCAGAGGGTATAACCATTTTCATGAAAGATATTACCGGGCAAAAAATGGCCGAGGAGGAGCTTAATCGTACGCGCATCAATCTGGAATCGCTTATCAACAACACCGAGGATATGGTATGGTCTATAGATGTTGCCGGGCGGTATATCTACACCAATACGCCATATAAAAATGCGGTTCTTAAAGAAGCGGGCGTAATGCCTGCCGATGGCCAGGAGGCTATAGTTTTCGGCCCGGATGCCACCCGCCAGCTCTGGACGGAGTACTACCGCCGCTCGCTCGCCGGCGAAAGCTTTTCCATCGTATATGAGAACACACACTCCGTGCCGGGGGAACTACAGTATCACGAGGTAAGCTTCAACTGCTTGATTAACCAGGCAGGCGAAATAATAGGCACGGGCTGCTTTGCCAGGGATATTACCGCGCGCCTGCAAACCGAAAACGAAATCATCGCCCAGAACGAGTGCCTGCGCAATATCGCATCCTTAAGCTCGCACGAGTTGCGCCGCCCGGTGGCCAGCATGCTGGGCCTGATCAACGTGATTGATTTCGAAGATTTTGCCAACCCCGAAAATAAGGAAGTTATAGATTTGCTACTGGTGGTAGGCAACGAGATAGATGAGGTGATACGCGCCATAGTTGATAGCACCTTTACAGGCTTGCTGCCTGCCGTGCCTAAAGAAGAGGACGGGGCCTAATCAATACTAATTCACCGCCCTGCGGGGTCGTTTTATTTCTTATCCCACAGCCTTTTAGATACCACCTGTTTTATCACCTGCTCGCGGTAGCTGCGGCTAATGGGGATGCGGCTGCTGCCGATGAATATCTCGCCCGCTTCTATACCATCTATCTTGCCGATGGCTGCGATAAAAGATTTGTGTACCCTGATGAAGGCGTTGTCGGCCAGCTTTTCTTCCAGGCTTTTAAGCGAGAGCATGGTAACGTACTTGCCCCGGGTGCTATAAATGGTTACGTAATTCTGCATGCCCTCTACGTACAGTATCTCATCAAAAAGTACCTTCTCGTATTTGCTGCCGCATTTGATGAAGAAGTAATCTTCGGCGGGTTTGGCCGGGTCGCGGGTGAGCAGTTTCTGGTAATCGCGGGCTTTGGCGGCGGCTTTAAAAAAACGTTCGAAGGTGACGGGCTTCAGCAGGTAATCAAGCACGTTCAATTGGAAACCCTCCAGTGCGTAGGAAGGATAAGCCGTAGTAATGACCACCATCGGCGGCTTTTGCAATATCTTCAAAAACTCAATGCCGTTCATCTTGGGCATCTGTATATCCAGGAACACCAGGTCGGCCGCGCCGCGGTCTATCAGCGGCAGCAGTTCCAGCGGGTTTTCGCACACGCCGGCAAGCGTAAGGAAATCTACCTCCCTAACATAGTTTGCCAGGCCTTCGCGGGCCAGGGGCTCATCATCTATAATTACGCAATTGATCATATCAGCCGGCTATTAATTGTGCGGAGGGAACGGCATCCACCTGCCTTAGTCCTAATTCAAGTTTTATGCTGAAGGCTTCTGGCCCTTGGTCTATGTCCAAATGGTAAGCATCGGGGTAAATCAAATCCAACCGGCGTTTTACGTTTTGCAGGCCTATGCCGCCGTAATTAATTACCTCGGCCGATGCATTCGCCGAAATACTGTTGACAACGCTGAACCGGAGCTGCGAGCCCTTTACCGCCAGATTTATGCTGATGTGGTTCGGGCCGCCTTTATCTTTAGATACATGCTTGAATGCATTCTCCACGAAAGTCATCAGTATAAAAGGGGCGATCCCCGCATCAGGCGGATAATCATCTTCGAGGCTTAGTTCTACCACAAGACTTTGGTTTTGGCGGAGCTTTTCCAGCTCGATAAAGTTTTGGAGATAGGCGAGCTCTTTGCTTAGATGGATGAGGTTGTCGTTGCACTCGTAAAGCTGGTGCCGCAGCAACTCGGAGAATTTGGCCAGTGATGCCGAGGCCATATCCGGGTTTTTATGGATGAGGAAAAAAATGGAGTTGATGCTATTGAACAAAAAATGCGGGTTGAACTGGTATTTCAGGAATTTCAGTTCCGTTTCCAGCTTTTCTTTTTCCAGCGCCTGGTGCCGCCGCTGCGTTTCTATCCAGTTTTTGGTGAGCTTGATGCTCATGGCCAGCGTAATGGCGGCGATGGTAGATTTCAATGGGTCCGACTTCGCCTGGTGATAGAAACCGTTCCAATCGCCGGTGATGCCAAACATTTTTTCGGCATTGCTGCCGGCCAGCCGGGCACTTATAAAATACCCCGGCACTATCAGGAACGAAGAGGCAATAATAGCCAATGCCAGGAAAAGCATGTACCAGCCATACCGCCCTTTTTGCAGGTAACGGGGGATGAGGAAATAGAGGTTGAAATAGACGGCGAACGCCGGAAAGATCATGTAAAAGAAAGACTTGACAACAAACACGGAAAAAAACATATCCTGTGCCGCCCGGTAAGGGCTGTCGACCGCCAATGCCCATAGCACATAGTTGTACGCCATCCAAAAAGGGATGTGGTAAAGCTTGTATTTGATAAACCAGTTTTGCTGCGTGGTAATGGATGCCATGATGGTTAAAGTTACAGCAATTGTGTTAATAAACACAGCGTGGTAGTTTAACCGCCGGTTTTAATTGACGAGATGCATGCGGCAATGGATAAGCGGTTGGTTGGGCACTATGGCGCATCCAAACCGGCGCTTTAGGCTTATAAATGCCGGTGGTCAATTTGCGGTAGCCGTTCATCAACCCGGTTCGTTTGGGGAGGCTGCAAAAATTTCTTTTGCAGCATGAAAACATTAATCGTGGTGCTTTTAGTAATGATGTCCAGCTTCACTGCTTACAGCCAGGTGGGCGGCAAGCTGGTTTCTGCGGATGGGAGTGCGGTGGGTTTCGCCACCGTGTCGGTTCTAAGGAGCCCGGATAGCGTGGCGGTCCGGTCGGTATTGTCTGATGAGAAGGGGGCGTTTAGCCTTACGGCGATACCCAACGGCAGCTATATGCTAAAAGTGAGTAGCCTGGGTCATATTACCTGGTCGTCGAAGCCATTTGTGCTTAGTGCTGCGCAACAGGGGTATAATGCCGGCACTATCGTGCTCACCGCTGCCAGCAAGCAACTGGGCGAAGTAGTCATCCGCTCCAACAAGCCGCTGGTGCAGCAACAGCCCGGCGGGTTGGTGGTCAACGTGCAAAACAGCCTGATGGCAAAAGGCAGCACCGTTTTGCAGGTGCTGCAACGCTCGCCCGGCGTGGTATTAGATCCGCAGCATGGCGGCATCAGCCTGAACGGGAAAAGCGGAGTGATGGTAATGCTGGATGGCAAGCTGTTGCGCCTTACTACTGAGCAGGTAACGGCACTGCTTAACGGGATGACCGCCGACGACGTAGATAAGATAGAGCTGCTAAGCACGCCGCCCGCCAGGTACGATGCCGATGGAAACGCCGGGCTCATCAACATCGTAACCAAAAAGAATAAAAAGCAGGGAACAAGCGGCTCGGTAACGGCATCTGCAGGCTACGGCAAAGGCCTGAAAGCTTCTGCCGACCTTAACCTGAACCATAACAGCGAAAAATTGAGTTTGCGCGGCTCCTATGATTACGCCCGCGACCGCAGCTACTCCCTGCTGCTGGCCGATGGCACCGAGATAGTGGGTATCCTTGGCGGGCCGGTAGCTTTCCAATACAACGGTGAGGGCAAGCCCTTTGCTACTTACAACGGCATGGGCGCCGGGCTCGACTACCGGGCCACCCCTACGCTTACCATGGGAGGTGCATTGTATTACGCTATCAGCGCCAATGATAATAACAACCACAACTTTGGTAAATACACGCTACCCGATACCGTCCTGGCGTTCGACTCGCAACTGGCAGGCAACGGCCGCACGCACTACCTGCACCCCAGCGCTTACCTGGAGCAAACGATGGGCAAGGACCAGAAACTGAATATTGACCTGGACTATTTCGGCCATTATTACCGGGGACTGACGCAGGTACAAAGCAATTTCAGCAACAGCGTGTTTGGGCAAAGGCAACGTAATTTTGCCAATGCCGATATTAAAGTGGGCGTTGCTAAAATAGATTATACCAACCCGTTCAGCAAGCGGCTGCGGCTGGAGAGCGGCCTGAAAAGCACCTACACCCGAAGCCAAAGTACTGCCGGTATTGAAAAGCTGGTAGATGGCAACTGGGTGAACATCGGCGCCGGCACCTCAAACGATTTGGGAACCAAAGAGTTCATCGGCGGGGCCTACGCCATCCTCAACTGGCAGCCCGATAGCCTCATCACTATCTCGGCCGGGGCGCGGTACGAGTATTCGCGCAACAGTACCGACCATTCGCTCAATACGCAATACCTGATAGACCGCCGGCTGGGCAAACTGTTCCCCAGCATCTTCCTTACCCGTAAGCTTAACGCAACCGACGAACTGCAGCTATCCTACACCGAGCGTATCACCCGCCCCACCTTTGCCGATTTGGCCTCCTATGTTTCTTATAACGACCCGGTTTCGGTTTTTACGGGCAACCCGGCTTTAAAGCCCACCATAACGCATAATCTGAAGCTGGCTTATAACCGAAATGATTTATTGCTCTCTCTTTTATACAGCAAGGATATAAACCCCATTTTGGGTACGCAAATTATGACCGGCCCCACCCCCGGCCTGGTGTACCTGAGGCCCGAAAATGCCGATTGGCAAAACAACTTCCTTTTACAGGCTACCGTCCCAATAAAGCCCGCGGCCTGGTGGGAGATGAGCTATGGCTTCGTAGGCGGGTTGCATCAATATAAAATCAGTTATTTCCGCCAGCCGCTGCAGAAAACGTATTTTAGCTATAACATCAATTTTACCGAAAGCTTTAAGCTGCCCCGTAATTACGCCATCGAACTATCGGGCTATTACAACTCATCGGCTTATGACAGCAACTCCAATTCGAGCTCTAATGCCGCTATCAATCTGGGCTTCAAAAAAGAATTGCCCAACCAAAAGGGCAGCTTTCAGCTCAGCGTTTCGGATGTATTCAGTTCGGTTATTTATCGCGCCAAAATCGGGCAGCTTACCACCGATGCTTTTAATACCGATGTGAGAGTAAGCTACCAGCCCGAATCGCGGTTTTTCCCAATCATCAAGCTTTCTTATTCGCGCTCATTAGGCACCGGCAGCAAAACATCCCGTAAAAATAAGGGAACAGACGATGAGCAGAAACGGCTTTAAAAAGCGGTCTAAAAATGGTTTATTTTTTCGTAGAGACGCAATATTTTGCGTCTCCCGCCATACAAAACGGATTGGCAGGATTGGATTTGCATAACGGAGACGCAAAATATTGCGTCTCTACGGTCGATTCCACCCTTGGGAATCAGCCTTGGTTAAAACGAATTATATCTTTAGACCGCTTCTAAGTAAAATTGGATTGGTGGGGGATTACAACACTTTCTCCACCGACAAATATTTCCAAAGGGGAATAGCCAAGGTCGCCCCGACTATGGGCGCGACAAGATATATCCAAAGATGTTCTAAATGCCCCGATACGATTGCCGGTGCAATGGATCGTATCGGATTCATGGATGCCCCGCAGATGGGCCCGGCAAACATAGCCTCCAGCCCAACTACCGCGCCAATGGCAATCCCCGCAAATTGCCCCTGCTCTTTACTGCCGTGCGCCACATTCATAATTACCAACATCAAAAAGAAGGTAAGCAGCAACTCCATGATGAATGATTGCATCTCGGAGCCGGCGGGCAGTGTTGCGCCTAATAAAGGAGAGGATGGAAAAAGCAGTTTGAGCGTGAGGCTGGCCAGCAGGGCGCCAATTAGCTGGCTGATAATGTAACCCGGTAGTAACCGTGCTTTAAACCGGCCCGCTATAGCAAAAGCGATACTTACCGCAGGATTGATATGGCAGCCGGATATGTTGCCAATGCTATAGATCAGGCTCATCACCGTTAATCCCCAGGTGATGGCTACGCCCACGTGGCCAACGGCACCGCCCGTTTGCTGGTCTATCACCATGGCACCCGTACCGCAAAAAATAAGTATGAATGTGCCAATCAGTTCGGCTACATATTTCTTCATGCCAGATGGGTTTGAACAAAGTTTGCTGCATACACCTTAACCATATCCCGCACCCGCCTAAACTCGTCCATCACTTCTTCGGGCGTGCCGCTTGCTTTGGCGGGGTCGGGAAAATTTTGGTGGAAGCGCTCCACTTTGCCCGGGAAGTATGGGCAGGCTTCGTTGGCATTATCGCATACGGTAATCACATAATCGAAAGGAATGTCCAGATACTCATCTACATTATTGGAGGTGTGTTTAGAGATATCGATATGGTCCTCGGCCATTACCTGTATGGCTTTAGGATTCACACCATGGGTTTCTATGCCCGCGCTATAAATATTTGCTTTACCATCGGCGTAAAAACGCAGGTAACCGTGGGCAATCTGGCTGCGGCAGCTGTTGCCGGTACACAATACTAAAATATTCTTCATGTTATAAAATTGATTTCATCATTACTATTGCCGATGCTGGGCATGCAAGTTTTCCCGGAACCCCATATAATGTTAAATTTAAAAAGCTTTTCTCAACCTGTCTGCCAATTCATCCGGCAAAGGGCTGTCAATAATTGCCTTAGCTGCTTTTTCAACATCGTAATCAAAACGGATAAATTCTACGTGAACGTTACCTTCCGTTGTAGCAGTACTGTTTTCGTTAATGGTTAGCAAGACGTAGCAGCCCTTTGGGTTGCCATCTTTTGGCTTGCCTATAGAACCAACATTTATTGTGCGATAAATTCTACCGCCCGACTGAATAACCCGGCTATATGGCTTATGTGAATGACCAACGCAAAGTATATCAGCATTTGCCCCCTTCATCATATCCCGTATATAAGTTTCATCAAGATTTTCTAAAACGTATTCATCAATGCTTCGTGGGCTGCCATGTGCCATCACAACATTCAGCTGGTTGTTGTTCAACTGAAACTCCAGCTTTATATGTGCCGGAAGCGTATTTAGGTATTGGCGGTTTTCTGTTGTAACCAATTCGTACGCATAGCCGTTGAATTTGTGGTCGTGATTGCCCGCTAATGTGGCTATACCACGTTTGCGGATTTCATTGATGACTTCGTTGGGCCAAATGTTATAACCAATCAAATCGCCTAAACAATAAACAGCATCGGGTTTACGGTTATCAACGTCTACCAGAAATGCTTCGAATGCAGGTAGGTTGGCGTGTATATCCGAAAAAAGTGCAATCTTCATTTATGCAGCTGTTAAAGTTCTAAATGTATAGTATTTCTTACGGGAGTGGAGAGTTGTTTTTTTTGAACCTTATAAAGCTTTTTCCATTACTATCGCCGATACAGGGCACATATGGCTAAACTCCGAAGAGGTTTTTATCTCTGCCGGGGCCTGGTCGCGGCTAATTTGTATAAAACCGTTATTTTTAAAATAATCAGCGGCGGTTTCCGTAAGCAGGTACAAGGCAGATAAGCCTTTGGATTTGCCCGCAGATTCAATTTGGCTGACGAGCTTCAGCGCTATTCCGCGGCCCCGGTAACCGGGGCTCACGGCCACAGAACGGAGCAAGCCGTAATTGCCGTAAACCTCCATGCCCGCCACGCCAATTATGTCTCCGCCTTCTGCTGCCACAAAAAAATCGTTAAGGCTCTCGGGCAAATCCTCCACCGGCAGGTTTTCAGCCCTTAATAGGGCTATCGCTTCTTCCCTGTAAGAAGCAGCATTTTCAACATCCATTTTATTTCGTTTAGCAGCAACCACCACCGGGGGTACAGCAAGCTGCCTCCGGCGTAGCCAGGTTTATTAATTTAATTTTTGGTTTTTCGGCAACAGGGGCGCAGCATTCTTCGCCTTTATCGTTGGTGCCGCAGCTTCCGCCACGTTCCTGGGCCTTGCATTGTACCGCATCGGGCCGTAAATCGATAAGCAGATCGTCGCCATCTACGATGAGGTCGTTAGGGAACATTTGCCTGGTATCGAATTCCGAATTGCCGAATTCGATCTTCACCGTCCCATCCGCATCCAAAGGCAGCATCTTCTCAACTAGGCTTACGATAGATAGTGCCTTGGCTACTTTCATAGGGTGGGCCTGTACCTCGTTATCCGGCACCCATAATTGGACGATGATTTCTGTCCATTTATTCATCACGCCGCCGCAATCTACCGATGTTATGGGCGCTTGTTTTATCTCGGTGATGTGGTATGCCGCATCCACCAGTTTATCTTCGGCATAGCGAAACTGCAAATACGAATCGGGGTGCTGTACTAACACATCCTTGAAGGTTTTCCAGGTGATAGTTTTTGTCTTATCCATTGTAATATTGCGATTAATCTGTTCAAATTTTTTTAGCAGCAGTTATTCTTTTCCCCGTACGAGGCAAACAGCCCGTTCAGCTCCGTTTGCAGCAGCTTCCAGGCTTTTGGTTCAATGCAATAGCAAACGCTTACACCCTCTATGGTGCCTTGTATCAGGCCGGCATTCTTCAACTCTTTTAAATGCTGCGATATGGTTGCCTGTGCCAAACCCAGTTCCGTTACCAAATCGCCGCAGATACAGGCATTGGCCCTGATCAGTTCCTGCAAAATAGCAATGCGCGCCGGGTGCGCAATGGCTTTCAGCTGCAAGGCAAGGCTGTTTTGCTCTTCGGTATATATCTCTGATTTGGTAGCGCCCATTATTAATCGCAATATTACGATTAATAATAATGAAATAAAAAAATAATTATTCAATTTTTTGTAACAAGCCGCAACGCCGGTAATCATATGTAACGCTATACAGCCAAGGTCTCATAAAGCTGTAAGTTATTGTGAGGGCCCGCACCTTAAGGGTTCCGTTAATAAAAAAATCACTTAAATAAAATGTCTGACTCAATTCTCCAATTCTGGTGGGTGCTGCCGCTATGTGCCGCCCTTTTTGCGTACAAATTTGTACTGCAGGTGTTTTTTGGTATGATCATCGTTCCTGATGACCGCATTGGTTTAGTTGTTAAAAAATTTACCCTGTATGGCAGCGGGCGGCTGCCGGACGGCCGTATCATTGCCGTAAATGGCGAAGCGGGTATGCAGGGCAAGCCACTAGCCCCGGGTTTGTACTGGCGCATGTGGCCCTGGCAGTACGCCATTACCATGGAGCAGTTTACCGTTATCCCGCAGGATAAGCTGGGCCTGGTAAAAGCCAAGGATGGTGCGCCGATGGATACCGGCCGTGTACTGGGTAAACCGGTACCTTGCGATAAGTTCCAGGATTCGCAGGCTTTCCTTGAGAATAACGGGCAAAAAGGCCCGCAAGCCGCGTTTCTGACGCCGGGTAGTTACCGTATCAACACCTTCCTGTTCGAGATTGTGATGGTGCCTATCACCCGGATACAGGAAAACAAGGTGGGTATCGTTACCACGCTGGATGGCGAGCCGTTGGAAAAAGGCGACATAGCCGGTGGCTCGGTTGCGGGGCACCGTAATTACCAGGACCCGATGGCCTTTATACAGGCCGGTGGCCGTAAAGGCTTGCAGGAAGATGTTATCCTGGCTGGTACCTACTACCTTAACCCATGGTTTGCCGTGGTTGAGCAGGTGGAGATGATACATATCCACATCGGTTATGTGGGCGTGGTGAACTCTTTCGTAGGCCCCGAAGGTAAGGATACCAGCGGCGTGGGCTTCACCCATGGTAACATTGTAAAGAAATACGATAAAGGTGTGTGGGACGAGCCTTTAGACCCAGGTAAGCACCCGGTGAATATTTACACCCACTCGGTAGAAATTGTACCTACTACCAACATCGTACTCAACTGGGCAAACAGCCGTACCGAATCGCACGAGCTGGATAAGCATCTGTGTACCATCAGCGTAAGGTCGCACGATGGTTTTACGTTCAATTTGGACGTATCGCAGATTATCCACATCCCGCGTAACGATGCACCGAAGGTGATCGCCCGTTTCGGTAACATGAAAAACTTGGTATCGCAGGTGCTGGAACCTACCATTGCCAACTACTTCCGTAACTCGGCACAAAAGAGTGGTGTGATAGAGTTCTTAACCAACCGGTCTGACAGGCAGGAAGATGCCCGTGCGCAGATAGGCAAAGTGCTGGGCGAGTACAACGTAGAGGGCGTAGATACACTGATAGGTGACATTGTGCCACCGGAAGCTTTGATGCGTACCCTTACCGACCGTAAAATAGCCGAGCAGGAACGCGTTACTTACGAAATTCAAAAGAGCGCCCAAATAGAGCGTAAGGAGTTCGAAAGCGCCAAAGCCGGTGCCGATATGCAGCCTGAGGTTGTAAAATCGACCCGACAGGTAGAAATAAACACCCAGATGGCGGCTTCTAAAGTGGCTGCTGCAAGGGGTGATGCCGAATCGAGGGTGATTAACGCTAAAGCGGATGCGGAAAATAAAACCATTATTGCCCGTGCCGATGCCGAAGCCAAAACCATCAACGCCAAAGCCGATGCGGCCGCTACCGAAGTGAACGGTAATGCCGATGCCGGTAAAATTAAAGCGATAGGTTTAGCCGAAGCCGAGGTAACCAAACAAAAAACCCAGGCCATGGGTGCCGAACAATACGCCATAGTGCGCGTAGCCGAAACGTTGGCCATGAACGGTATAAAACTGGTGCCTGAGATATTGATTAACGGCCAGAACGGCGGCGGAAACGGTATGATAGATGCCTTGATAGGCAGCGAAATGCTGAAAAAGCTACAACGCGAAGCAGGCGTGGTGGATATTAAACCCACAAACGATGCGGTGTAAAAGGTTAGCTTAGGTTAATGACTATTACAAAAGGGGGCGGGCAGGAAACTGCGCGCCCCCTTTTGCTTCTTCCACGTCGTCATTGCGAGAAGCAGCGCGTGGGGCAGAGAAGTGGGGCGACGAAGCAATCCTCGGAAAGTAGGTCGGATAAGCAAAGCCGTTTACTAATCCGCTCTGCAAGGCTGCTCTGCGTGCCGATGATTGCCACGCTATCGCTCGCAAGGACGTGATGGGGTTTTACCCAAACAGCAAACCAAAACCGTCCGCTACCGCGAGATTAGCGTAGCGTATCTCGTGGCGGGCATTGGGCAAGCTTCCAGCTTGCGTCAGCTGAAAGCTGACCATGTGCGCACCACGGGCTGGAAGCCCGAGGCAGCCAGAAGTTTTACCCAAACAGCAAACCAAATACCTCCTCTATCCTGCCCACTACCTTCACATCGATGGTGTAGCGCGATAGATCCAACCGGTTTTTGTCTTTTGCGCCGGAGGGCATATTGTATTTAGAGATGAATATCTGCTCGAAGCCCAACTTTTGCGCTTCGGCGATGCGTTGCTCTACCCGGTTAACGGCGCGTATCTCGCCCGAGAGGCCAATCTCGCCCGCGAAGCAGGTTTTTGCGGGGATGGGGATATCCTCGTGCGAGGAGATAATGGCGGCGGCAAGCCCAAGGTCGATAGCCGGGTCTTCCACACGTATGCCGCCGGTTATGTTGAGGAACACATCCTTTGCGCCCAGGCGGAAACCGCAGCGTTTCTCCAGCACGGCCAGCAGCATACTCATGCGTTTGGTATCGAAACCGGTTGCCGTGCGTTGTGGCGTACCATATGCCGAGGTACTCACCAGTGCCTGGGTTTCTATCAGCATAGGGCGCATGCCTTCTAAGGTGGCTGATATGGTGATGCCGCTCAGTGGCTCATCGCGTTGGGACAATAATATTTCAGACGGATTGGAAACCTCACGCAGGCCTTCGCCCAGCATCTCGTAAATACCCAGCTCGGATGCTGAGCCGAAACGGTTTTTGATGGTGCGCAATATGCGGTACACATGGTGACGGTCGCCCTCAAATTGCAGCACGGTATCCACCATGTGTTCCAGTATCTTTGGTCCGGCTATCATACCATCTTTGGTGATGTGGCCAATCAAAAACACCGGCGTAGAAGTTTCCTTTGCAAAGCGCAGCAGCTCGGCTGTGCACTCCCGCACCTGCGATACGCTCCCCGGCGTAGATTCCACATGCGCCGAATGCAGCGTTTGGATAGAATCTATCACCACCAGGTCTGGTTGTAATTCCTCTATCTGCTTAAATATATTTTGGGTGGAGGTTTCGGTGAGGACGTAGCAAGTCTTTCCTGTCTCGAATTGATTGTCACTGCCGACTGCTAACTGCCCACTGCCCACTGTGCTCAACCTTTCCGCCCGCATTTTTATTTGGTGGTCGCTTTCCTCGCCCGATACGTAGAGTACTTTGATACCCGGCATATTCAGGGCCAACTGCAGCATCAGGGTAGATTTACCGATGCCCGGTTCGCCGCCTATCAGCACCAATGAGCCCGCTACGATGCCGCCGCCCAGTACCCGGTTAAATTCTTTATCGGGCGTAAGCAGGCGGTGTTCTTCCTTAAAGGTAATATCGGCTACCTGCACCGGCTTATTGGCCCGTACCGATGAGGCCGGACTAGCCTTCCAGGCGGGTACAGATGCGTTGGCCTTTTCCAGAACCTCCTCAACCATCGTATTCCACGATTGGCAGGCAGGGCATTTACCCAGCCATTTAGGCGATTCGTAGCCACAGCTCTGGCAGAAATATGCGATTTTAGTTTTAGCCATTGTTCAGATGTGCAGATTGCAAATATGCAGATGAAACAAATTTAGGGATTAATCGGATAGTTTTGCTAAAAATATTAGGATTTTGAGATTGGGCCGCTATTTTATTCCTTATGCATTAACAACAGCGATGATGGCGCTATTAATGGACGAATACAATCGCCCGGATAGCTCTTCGTAGGTATCTTCTTCTCCTTGTACTTCGAATCCGATGTCGTTCCATGAACCCATCCCTCCGAATACAAAAGATATACTGGCTGACGTTAACAGTTGCCGGGCATCTAACGAATACTCCCCGCCCTCGATGAAGTCCTTGTAATACTCCGGCACGGGTGCCTTATCGCTTAATGCGGCAAAAGCTTTTTGGAAAAAACCAGACCAGGGCTTTAAATTTAATTTTGCCGAGAAATCGATCAGTTCCGCTAAAACCCGGTGTTGCGTTTGTTTGGCAGCAAGCAAATCAACTTGAATATTACCTGTAGGCTTTTGCGGTGCAACACAGCAATAAGTTACGCTCCAGATATTCCTGTTTGGGTTTTTTTCATCAGTTACTTCCCATCTATTGGCCCAATAATCAGAATGATTTTGGTACACTGCTTCTATCAACCATGTTCCGCCGCCTCCAACAAACCCCGCCAGTTTAAAGTCTTTGGCAAACGTTTGGTCTTTAGATTCTTGATAATATAATGATAATCGCCGACAGCCGCCCAGCTTCAGAAAAGCGAACCATGCCACAGGATTTTCTGCTATAATTCCTTCTTTCAGTTTTGAAGAAAGAAAAGCCTTTTTTAACGCCGCGAATTTAACACTATTGCAATACAGGAACGCAGAATTAGATGGATAAAAGTCCGCAGCGATATCGTCGCCTTTTAAAAATTGATTGCCATAGGTGGCCAATGAAATGAGTTGAGCTAAAGTCCCGTTCATTCAAAATGATTTACGCTGTGTTTTTAATTTGTGTCCCTTACCCGAGTTAGAGCAAAATACCCTCCCGCACATCCTCCTTTTTCATCTGCACACCCGCACATTTAAAATCTGCACATCCATTTACCGCTGCAACCCCGCGTTCGCCAAATCATCAACGCTGCCAAATAGGATTACATTCCCGAACACCCCCATACCCACTACTTTGGAACGCTCCTGGTAGCTCATTTTGGTGAGGGAGAAGAACAGGTAATTGTCGCTGCTTACCAGGCTATCTACGGCGCGGCTTATCAAGGCGGTGCCAAACAGTGCGCCAAGGCCGCTGCTATCATCTTTCACTTTTTCGTCCACGTATGCGGTGAGCTTTTCTTTTACGGCCTCTTTGTGCCGCTGTGTATTGGGGTTTGTAAGGGCAGCGATAATCAATATCACGGCGACGATAGCAAGGATAATATGCGACTTCTTCATATAGCTTAGGTGGGTTTTGTGATGTAAGCTACAATAAATATCCCTTAACGCAAAAAGAGCAGATGCTAATTAAAACATCTGCTCTTTTTCATCTGCATATCTGCACATCTACAACTTAATCTCTTCGTCTTTGCCCGAGAAGAAGTGGAACTCGGTTATCTGGTAAGCCGGGTTGCTTTTTACCTTTATCCACTGGTTGTACTTAAAGTACCATTTCATCTGGCGGTTAAAGAGGCCTTTTTTGATGAATGCTTCAATGTACGGGTGTACGCAAAGGGTAATGTTTTTCTCGTTCTGCTCCTCCAGGATGAAGTTGAAATTGTTTTCGATATCATCCAGCAGCAATACCGTTGGGCGTATAGTCCCCGTTCCGTTACAGGCAGGGCAAACCTCGCTGGTAACGATGTTCATCTCTGGCCTAACGCGCTGGCGGGTAATCTGTATCAACCCGAATTTGCTTGGCGGCAAAATGGTGTGCTTGGCGCGATCGTCGGCCATTTGGGCCTTCAGGTAATCGAACAGTTCCTTGCGGTTGTTCGGCTTGTGCATGTCTATAAAATCGACTACCACGATGCCGCCCATATCGCGCAGGCGCAACTGGCGGGCAATTTCTTTGGCCGCTTCCTTGTTTACCTGGTAAGCGTTATCCTCCTGATTTTCTTTATTAGCCGTGCGGTTGCCGCTGTTTACGTCGATAACGTGCAGGGCCTCGGTATGCTCAATAACCAGGTAAGCGCCGCCGGCCAGGTTAACCGTTTTGCCAAACGCGCCTTTTATCTGCTTATCAACGCCGTGATGCTCGAATATTGGTTCTTTGTGCTTATGCAAACGCACGATGCCCTCCATCTCCGGTGAGATTTCGTGGATATACGATTTTACATCATCGTACATGCTCTGCTCGTTCACATAAATGTGCTGAAAATCCGGGTTAAGGATATCTCTCAGGATAGTTGATGTACGGCCAATTTCGCCCAAAACCTTTTTAGAAGGCTCGGTGCCTTGCAGCTTGGTTACAAAGACTTCCCATTTGGAAATCAGATCCAGCAGGTCCTTCTGCAACTCGTCAACACCTTTACTTTCGGATACGGTGCGTATAATTACGCCGAAATGCTTTGGTTTGATGCTCTCTACCACCTTGCGCAGGCGTGTGCGCTCGGTATTGCTCTTAATCTTTTTAGAGATGGATATCACCTCAGAAAAAGGCACCAAAACAACATAGCGGCCCGCAATAGACAGGTCGCTGCTAAGCCTGGGGCCCTTTGTTGAGATAGGCTCCTTGGCAATTTGTACTGGTACAAGCACTCCCTTCGATAAAACATCAGAGATTTTGCCTCCTTTGTTTATATCCGCCTCGAGCTTAAAGTTATCTAAAAGCTTCGATTGGTATCCCCCGCTACGTACTTGTTTGGTTAGCTTAAGCAGGCTTTGTACCTGCGGCCCCAAATCAAGATAATGCAAAAAGGCATCCTTCTCGTAACCTACATCCACAAAAGCAGCATTCAGGCTCGGCATAATTTTTTTAATGCGGCCTAAATACAAATCTCCAACAGTATAATTATTGGTGATGTGCTCTTTATGGAGTTCTACAAGTTGTTTGTCCTGTATTAATGCAATAGTAGCCCCGTTGGGGGATGAATCGATAATTAATTCTTTTATCAATTGCTACTCCATTTCTTAAAACGGCGCCATAAGACACCGCGGGTTGGGAAAAAAATAAAACATAAATAGTCCCGCAGGTTGTGCGGGACTTCATAAGCTATCGCGATAGCTTATTTTTTCTTATGCCTGTTTTTTCTTAAACGCTTTTTGCGTTTGTGGGTAGCCATTTTATGTCTCTTACGTTTTTTACCGCTTGGCATGATAATAATTTTTAAGTGTGATTTATTTTTTTAATTCCTTTATAAATTCGTCGATACGCTGTGCCTCTACAGGGTCGCCTATCAATTCCTTGCATTTTTCATAAGCCGCAATAGCTTCTTTCTTTTGGCCCAGCTGTTTATAACTTTCTGCCAGGTAAAAGTAGGGCTCAAGCTCTTCTTTTATGGCAATCATGGTTTTAAACCTGGCTACGGCCTTATCGTACTGCCCGCTCTTCATGGCAAACATGCCTAAGTTGAGCAATGCCGAGTGGTTTTTAGGGTCCTGCTTTACTACATCCAGCAGTAAAGTAATACCCTGCATTGGCATGCCGCCACCGTTCACATAGGCAACGCCCAGGCCGGTTTTGGCTTCCAAATCGTTTGGCTTCAGCTTGGTGGCATTGGTGAATGCCGTAGCCGCCTTTGCGCTCAAAGCCACCTGTGCCTGTGCATCCTGCGATGCACGGGTAGCTTCGTTAAAGCGGTTGCCGGCGTTTACCCAATCATCAAACGCGTTTGTGCGCTGGGCAATGTCCTGGTAATAAAACGCCGCTGGTGCAGGTTGCCTTGCGGCATCCCAAAGGGCAGCAATTTCCAGCTGTAAGTTTGCTTTGTCGGCATCAGATGCTGTTTTCAGCTTTTCTTCCAGCGTGCTTACCTGCTGCGCCTGTTGTGCGCTTAAGGCAGGCCGGGCAATCTCCTCAACCGAAGCTAGTGTTACTTCGGTAGGGGGCTCCGCGGCACCGGCTGCAGCAGCCGGTTTACTGCCCGCATCCTGGGTTTTTACCAAACCTTTAACGGGTTGCAGATACAAATAGCCCATAGTAAATACTACTATTGCGCATACGGCTATCTGCTTTTTATTCATTGCTTATTATTTGCTTGCTTTAGCGGTGGTTTTGTTGCCGGTGCGTACTTTCTCAACGAAAGTTTTTGCTGGCTTAAAGCTTGGCACGAAGTGCTCGGGGATAATAATGGCAGTATTCTTTGAGATGTTACGGGCGGTTTTCTTAGCCCTCTTTTTTACTACGAAACTTCCGAAGCCTCTAACGTAAACATTTTCGCCGCCTACCATCGAGCTTTTTACTACTTTGAAAAATGCTTCAACGGTTTCCTGCACATCAACCTTCTCGATACCTGTTTTAGAAGAGATTTCAGCTATAATTTCTGCCTTGGTCATATCCTGTTTTCTTTATTTAAAATGTATAAATACTTAACTGTTTTGGGGTTGCAAAAGTATTGCTTTAAATTTAAAGATTAAAATAATTGGAGTATTTTTTTTACAAGTGCCCAAAATGGGCGTTTGCGGGCTTAGATTATGATACTGAGATGGATAAAGTATCTTTGCAAAAGATGGATTTATCTACCCAATTGATTAGCTGGTACCAGCAAAACAAGCGCGATTTGCCATGGCGCAACACCACCGATGCCTACCTCATATGGCTATCTGAAATTATACTGCAGCAAACCCGCGTAGAGCAGGGAATGCCTTATTACTACCGCTTTGCAGAAAAATATCCAACGGTTGCGCACTTTGCAGCGGCACCTGAAGACGATATTTTGAAGCTTTGGCAGGGCCTGGGTTACTACTCGCGTGGCCGCAATATGCTTAAGACCGCGCAATTGGTGCAACAGCAATATAATGGTGTGTTCCCTACCGCTTATAACGAGCTGATTAAACTAAAGGGTATAGGCGAATATACCGCCGCGGCCATCTCGTCCTTTTCGGCAAACGAGGCGCGGGCAGTGGTAGACGGCAATGTTTACCGCGTGCTGGCGCGTTTTTTTGGTATTGATGAACCCATTAATTCGCCTAAAGGGAAGAAGCTTTTCCAGGCCCTGGCCGATGAGGCCCTGGACAGGCGGCGCCCCGCCCTGCACAACCAGGCTATGATGGAGTTTGGGGCCATGCAGTGCAAGCCGCGCAATCCGGCCTGTGGTATTTGCCCGGTTCGGTTGGGATGCGTAGCCTTTAAAAACAATGCAACCACTTATTTGCCGGTTAAATTGAAGACGGTTAAAGTGCGTAAACGCTTTTTTAACTATCTGTTAATTACCGATGGCCAAAACCTGCTGATGAATAAGCGCGGGGAAGGCGATATATGGGCCAATATGTACGACCTGCCACTTATAGAAACCGAAGCTGTAATGGAGCCTGAGACCCTGTTGCAACTGCCCGAAGTAGTTGATTTTTTTGGCAGGGATGTGGCTGTCCGCCAAGGTACTGCGGTGATTAAGCATGTGCTTACGCACCAGCAATTGTTTATCCGTTTTATCGTTTTAGATGGTGTACCCCTTAAGTTGAAAGAAACCTGGTTTTATACAACTGTTCTTAATATGGAAAATTTAGCTATGCCGAAGACTATTTTTATATTTATAAAAGATTTTTTTAATTTCTAAATAATTTTCCGTTATTTTATGGCATGTCTGGAATTAATAAAGTAATACTTGTAGGTCATTTAGGAAAGGACCCGGAAGTAAGGCATTTGGAGGGCGGCGTGGCCGTAGCGAGCTTCCCCTTAGCTACTTCTGAAACGTTTAACAAGGATGGCCGCAAAGTAGAGCAAACAGAGTGGCATAATATAGTAATGTGGCGGGGGCTGGCCGATGTAGCCGCCAAGTTCTTACAAAAAGGCAAGTTGGTTTACATAGAAGGCAAATTGCGCACCCGTTCTTTCGAAGATAAGGAAGGCATCAAAAAATACACCACCGAAGTGGTTGCCGAAAACTTTACCATGCTCGGCCGCAAAACAGATTTTGAGCAAAATGACAATGCTCCCCGCAACGGCGTAAAGCATAACGGTGATGCCAACGAAAGCGTCGACATAACCGATACAGACGGGCTCTCTTTTTAACCCTATAAAATTTAAACAACGAAGCCCTGCCGAGATAATCAGCAGGGCTTTTTGTTTGAAGTTTGAATATCGAACACCGAATTATGAATATCGAATGATGAAGTAAACCCCTTCGACATTCGGAGTTCGACATTCATCATTCGATATTCAAATCTTCTATCTCGCTCCCGGCGGGCAGTACTGGCGCAAATAATTGGTGTACATGGTGCGCAGGTGCGTGGTGGTGCCTGCCCCCTCTGATATACCATGGGTACGGTTAGGGTACAGCATCAGTTGGAACTGCTTGTTGTACTTCACCAGTTCGTTTATCAGTTGCTCGGCATTGGTGTAATGCACGTTATCGTCGCCGGTGCCGTGTACATAAAGCAGGTTGCCTTTAAGGTTTTTGGCGTATGTAATGGGCGAGCCTTTGGTGAATGCTTCGCGGCCTGCCGCATCTACCGGTACGCCCGTATAGCGTTCCTGGTAAATATTATCGTAGGTAAGCTGGTTGCCAACGGCTGCCACCGCGATGCCGGTTTTGAATATATCGCCGTATTGAAACATCAGGTTAAGGGTTGATGATCCGCCGCCGCTCCAGCCCCATACCGCTACGCGGCTGCTATCCAGGTAACGGCGGTCTTTAAGCAATTGCTTGGTTCCCATAGCCAGATCGCGGATGTTTATGGTGCCGATACCTTTGTAAATAGATTTGCGCCAGTCGCGGCCCTTTGGTACCGGGGTACCGCGGTTATCTATCGACATATAGATGTAGCCATCCTTAGCCATATCGCCCGTGTACATAAAGTTGTAGCTGGTGCCAAATTCATCTTTCACGTTTTGGCCCCATGGCTCGCCGTAAACGTATAGCACTACGGGGTATTTCTTTGTTGGGTCGAAATTGTCGGGTTTTTGCATCCAACCGTCCATCGTAACGCCATCTTCGGTTTTTACCTGGAAGAACTCCACATTCGATTTTGTTTTTGCATCGGCAGATGCGGTAAGCGCTTTCAGCACTTTTTCATCGCCGCTGAAGGTTTTGTGGGTAGGTAGGGCCACCACTTCGTTTACGCCTTCGGTATAGTAGTTGGAGAAGGCATGGGTTGCCGCTTTCCCGTTTGGCGATACGTCGTACTCGTGCCAGCCGGCTTCGGTAAGCGGGCTAAGGCGTTCTGCCTTACCGCTGCCATCGAGCTTGGTACGGTAAAGATATTTCTGCGTGGCATTATCCGGCGAAGCCGAAAAATAAACATAGCCCGATAGCTCGTCTATGGCGTTTATCTGCATTACATCATAACTGCCTTTGGTGATGAGTTTCTCTTTTTTGCCATCGCGGCTTATGCGGTACAGGTGGCGCCAGCCGTCTTTTTCGCTGGCCCATAAAAACTCTTTGCCTTTGTTGAACCAGTCCCAGCCGCCGTAATAGTAATGCTCTTCCCACTCGGGCAAAATATCTATCCATGCGGTATCGGTTTCCTGGTAAATGGTGCTGCCTTTGCCGGTGGCAACGTTCAGCATCATTACTTCGGTATGGTTTTGGGCGCGGTTCATGTGTTCGACAATCAACTCGCTGCTGTTGGCGGCCCACTCCATGCGCGGAACGTACGATTGCAGCACCGCGTCGGTTGGGATGTCCATCCATTTGGTACTGCCGCCTGCCGCGCTGATAACGCCTATTTTAAACGGCGATGGCGGTTCGCCGGCAATTGGGTACTCTACCGGTTTTACGAAGGGGTATATCGAATCGGTAGTGTTCAGCATCAAATAGTTCTTGGTTTTGCTGGCATCTATCTGCCAGTAGGCTATCTGCTTGCTATCGGGGCTCCAGCGGAAGCCGTCGCGGCAAAAGAACTCTTCCTCATACACCCAATCGAACGTGCCGTTAATGAGTTTATCGGTGCCATCGGTAGTGAGTTGTTTGATGCTGTTATCGGCCAAAGTCTCTACATAAATATTATGCCCGCTCACGTAGCCAACCTTGCTGCCATCGGGCGAGAGTTTGCCGAACATGAGCGATGACACCGGCAATTTGCCGCCGAGCTGGGTCAGTTTTTTGGCAGTAAGGTCATACACCCAATAATCGCCACGGGTGGGGTAGCGCCACACTTTTTTGGCGTTGGTGTATATCAGCACCTTTTGGCCATCGGCCGATAGGTAGAAATTGCGGGGAGCAATGGGCTTTCCTCCGGCCGGCGTAAGCATCTCCTTGCTCAGCAGCACGGTTTTTTTGGCGGCATCGCGGGCATCAAGCACAACGATTTCGCCGCTTTGTACTTTGTAGTACTGGTAGCCATCGTTTGCCCAATGGGTTGATGGTATTTGCGCAAATGCTGCTCTCTGGGCCAGCATCAATAAAAACATGACAAGGGCCAGGCCCCGGCGGTAAATTTTCATATTGAAATGAGATTAAACGTTTGCAGATTTTTGGGAATAGCAGTTAAAAATAAGAGCCGTGGCCAGTGCGAATCCCCTCTCGAGAGGGGTGGAGGGGTGTGTTAGCCGTTATGCATACCGCCTAACACACCCCCGCCATCGCCCGGGCCGGCCCGCCCCCTCTCTAGAGGGGAGTGAAAACTTAAAAGCGATTTCCGCTGTTATTTGTTAACAAACCATTGCCCCGGTAAATTTTGCGTTAAATTAGCATTTTAAAGCCTTGAATTAAATATCCGCCCGATGAAAAAAATATACCTGCTTGTTTTTGCGCTTTTTGCATTGTCTACGGCCCGTGCACAGAACATCGACCGTAGCAAATTCATCAAAGACAGCCTCGTTAGCTACATTAACCGCGCTATTACCAATTGGCGCATACCCGGTGCAGCAGTGTGCATTGTTAAGGACGGCAAGATAGTGCTGATGAAAGGCTTCGGCGTAAAAGAGCTGGGCCTGATGAACAAGGTAGACGAGAACACCCTGTTTATGATAGGCAGCAACACCAAGGCCTTTACTGCTACCGCGCTGGCCATGCTGCAGGCCGATAAAAAACTATCGCTGGATGATAAGGTGACCAAATACATCCCCGAGTTTAAGCTGGCAGACAAAGCCGCCGGCGAACTGGCCATAGTAAAAGACCTGCTTTGCCACCGCCTGGGTTTCCGCACCTTTCAGGGCGATTTTACTTTTTACAATACCAACCTGGCCCGGCACGACGTGATAGACAAGCTGGGGGTAATGAAAGCCACCTACCCTTTCCGCACCACCTGGGGCTATACCAACGCTGCGTTTTTAACCGCCGGTGAAATTATCCCGAGGGTGATAGGCAGGCCATGGGAAGCATACGTGAAGGACAATATTTTTGCGCCGCTGGGTATGGGTAATACTTTGGCCCTCAGCGTCGATATGCCCAAAGCTATCAACCGCACCGTGCCGCATACGTTTGTAGATAACCGCCTTACGGCTATACCTTACGCAAGTATTGACGGCCTCGCCCCTGCGGGCTCCATCAGTTCCTCGGTAAACGATATGAGCAAGTGGGTGCTGGCCCTGCTAAACGATGGCAAGGTTGGCGCGCGCCAGGTAATACCCGCCGCCGCCATACAGGCAACCCGCCAGCCGCAGGATATAGTAGGCAGCGTAAAACACCTTAACGGCGAAACCAATTTTGAGCTGTACGGCCTGGGTTGGGAGATACAGGATTACAGCGGCCACCGTATTTATATGCATACCGGCGGGGTTAACGGCTACCTTACCTCGGTAACGCTGGTACCGCAGGATAAGCTGGGCATCATCGTACTTACCAATACCGATCAGAACGAGTTTTACGAAGCGCTGAAGTGGGAGGTGATGGACGCTTATTTTAAGCAGCGTTTCCGCAATTACAGCGAGGTGTACCTGGCCCAGTTTAAAGCCAACGCCACCCGCCAGCTACAGGCCGACCGCAAGCTGCGCGATAGCGTGGCCCTGATGCCGAAACCCAAACTATCCCTAAGCGAGTACATTGGCAAGTACACCAACGAGTTTTACGGCAATATGGAAATTACCACCGGAGAGAACGGTATATTGGAAATGCGCTTTGAGCATCACCAAAAAATGTACGCCAAGCTGCAGGCCCTGGGCGACAACCGTTTCTACGTAACCTTTAGCGACCCCACCCTGGGCAAAGCCGTGTTCCCGTTTTTTACCTTTAATAATAAGGTAACCGGTGTACGCGTAAAAGTGGCCGATTTTATTGAGTACAACCCTTATGATTTTAAGAAGGTGGATTAGAGAGATTTCGGAATTGGGACTTTCGATTTCGGATTTATGGACAACATCGTCATGCCGAACTTGTTTCGGTACCCCACACGACAGGTAACCGGTACGCAAAGCGGATAAGCATATTGGCTGCTATGATGGGGTGTTGAAACAGTAATCAATATGACGATATCTTCATTCGAGACAGGAAAGAGAATCAAGAAATAGCTTAATCCTATGAATCAAGGTTCAGACAAATCAACGAAATCAATTAATCATTGAAATCAGCGGTTTAGACACACGCGGCATGCAAGGCGGCTAGCACCGTGGCTACTTTTATGATGGGGTGTTGAAAAAATTTCAACATGACGGGTTTAAATCACAAATACTCCACCAAGCTCACCTTCAATATCTCTACCAGTTCCGGGTCGTTGAATTGGTAGGCATCTTCAATGCCCAGCACAATAAGGGTTTTGCCGTTCAACTGTAGGTTGTTTTTGATGATCTCGCGGTGCTTGTATTCCATCACGAAAACCTCATCAGCCCAGTCCAGCAGTTTTTGGCTCAGCCGCACTCTCGCCTTTGCACTGGTACCTGCCGACCGTGCCTGGTGCAAAGGATGATTTTTAAACAATAGCTCGGCCGTTGGGCTGCGCCATTGGTTTTTGCTGCAGATGAAAAGGAGATTGGCCAAGAGGGATTATTGTTTAGGGTGCCGGGTTTTCTGGTCGGCGTTTATCTTGTCCCAGGCTTCCATAGTAAGTATTACCAGCCTTCTTTTCTCGCAATCCCAACTCGACATATAGTCTTTAGAAATTACTGCCATGGTAACCCAGGCAGTGTAATGCTGGTACAACATCATGGTACATATATCCGTGGCCGTCATAAACGGGTCGTTCCCTGCTACGTGCGAATGGAAGCTGCTTGTTGTTCTTGAACTGTCTTGAGCGTTGCCCGTTTTCATAACCAACAAGGTATTGTGCAGTTTTTTTACTGATGCCACTTCATTTTGGTTGTTGAAACGCAATAAGTAATCGTTTCCAAAAAGCACTACGCCGCTTTGGCTTGTGCCGGTAAGCACATAAACTTTTTTATTCCCCTCGTGTATAATTGGTACCGGATTAAGGCTGGTATTTTGGTAAAATTTAAAAATGGTATCGGTTTCCATTCTTTTTATCGCTGCAATGCGGATATCGAAGTACTCTTTTTCGACGGCCGTAAAAAGCCGCGGGACGGTATCGAGTGTGTATTTTTGCTGATTGAAATCATTCCCAAAAAATATAGTGCAAAGTACTTTAGGTTGCTCGCCTTTGCTATAAAAGATATTATACATCCCTTCGGCTGTTTCGTAAGATATATAGCCGGCTGAGAGCGGCCTTTTATCTGCACATTTTTCCCTGAAAATATCCGTACCGTACCATGATGCCCATTCTGAGCGGTATAATCTCTTGCCTTCTGTTTCGATGCTGTCTGTGATGTGGTCGATGGTCTTACGGTCGAGATACTTTGTTTGCCCGAAAACTGCGGCAAAGCAGGTGAGCAATAACGTGGTGGTAAAGGCAGTTTTTAGCATGGCTTAGGTTTTATTATGGTTATTGGCGTTTGGGCGTGGGCAGATTCAAATCGATATCAACTCAAAGATATATGCTTTTAAGCCGGTTGCTGCTAAAAAAGTGCCCATTCTGGCAAAATTATCTTTGGAAAGTGCTGCCTCAACAAGTAAATTAGCCAAAACTATACCTGCATATGAGCGATACCAGTACATCCATCGTACCTAACATTGCCGACTATCACGATAGGTTATCGAAAGCTACCGAGATAGTGGACTGGCTGGTTTCGATAAGAGCCATCAAGCCCAATAAATCCGATTGCGTGCTGTCATCTGCACAGGGCTACGCAATAGACACAGGTGCTAAAGCATTAACCGATGAACCAGAGTACCTACCTTTTGGCCTGATAACTAACGGCCTTGAAGTTGTCACCGAGCGAACAGTTTTTCATACGGGAGAGAACGGGTTGGATAGCTTCGTTTGCCCCCAATGCTATGAGGATATCGCATCGGAAGAATGGAATTTTTCGGGTTTTTCGGAAAATGGGAACTCGCTGCTGGAATGCCCGCTATGCCATAATGCAAGCGATATAAATGACTATGAAATAGAACCCCAATGGGGATTCAGCAATCTTGGCTTTACCTTTTGGAATTGGGCGGACCTTAACGACGATTTCGTAGAAGAATTTGAAAAAAGGCTCGGGTGCGAAGTGAAAATCGTAGAAAGCCATATTTAGGTTTAGCCGCAGGCAGCTATGTTATTGGCGTTTCGGCGTAGGCGGATTCATATCATTATCAACCCAAAAATAAATTTTTTTCAATCTGTTGTTGCGCCTGTCGAAATATAATATCCACTCGTCCTGCTGCATGGTACCCATGGCCGATATGCTCACCGCCATGGTTTTATCCATATCGGTACCACTCAATTCATTGGCAAAAGCTTTTGGGAATACCTTTTGCAAAGTTTGAATAGTTGTAGTGCCGTTTAATGTAAGCCTGGCCGACGATAAAGACAAGGCCGGGTTCTTTTCGAAATCGATATTCCTCAGGATAAGCGTATCTCCATACTTTTCAAACTCCAGGCCTTTAAACGTGCAATAGGTGAAAAGGTCTTCGTAATACGAATTATCCTTTTGGTACTGGGTAGCTTTGGCTAATTTATATTGATTACCCAGCAGCTGTGTTGCCTCGGGCATTTCGCTTTCCATGGGCAACTTGCCGTTAAGCATTACACTATCGAAAGCCAAATATTCGCTATCGGGTGCTATTGGCATTGGTGGTGGCGGAGGCGCATCTATTGGTGGCGGCGGTAATTGTACGCTCACCTTAACGCCGCCGCAGGGGCCGCAGCCGATGGCCATGGCCAATGTTAAAAGGCAGGGCAGTGTAAAGCGTTTCAAGGGGTTAATTGGCATAAAAGGGTTGCTTATTTTTACTAAAAAAACTTTAAAACTCAAAGTTCGGAACAAGGTAACTTGATTCCTGATTCGATAGCTCATGTACTTTTTCTTCGAATATCCTTTTTATGTTTTGGTCTTCCTGCCCTTGAGAATTCTTCAAAATACTTGTTTACAAGGTACTGCCATAGGCTTGCAACAACTGGTAATTTGCAGCAGCACTATCGCCACCGCCGGCGTAAGCTTTGCCGTTATTAGAAAAAGCGAACCCGCGTTCAAACCCGCTTGCGCCTAATAACCATAAACCAACGTCTTCTTTTAACGCAGTCCACGTATCGGCCACAGGGTCATATTTAAAACAGGTACGGGTAGATGAACCCCCAACCCTGGTACCCCCCACAACATAGCCATAACCATTTAATGTAAACGATGATGTATAATGCCTTGCGTCGGGAAAATCGTGAAGCCTCACCCAGGTATTATTAGCCGGATTATATTTATAAAAATCACTCATTCCGGTATTGGTTGCTCCGCAGCCAACATAAGCTACGTTATTAATTACAAAAGCCGCTGCCTCGGAACGGAAATTGCCGAAAGTGTCGGGGAAATTTGCAATTTGCTTCCAGGTATTCGCGGCTATATCAAACTCATAAAAAGTATTATCGGGCTGTAGGTCGAACTCCCGGTACCCGCCCCCTACATACACCTTGCCATTGGTGGCAAACATAATTGTACCATTACGCCGGCCATAGAGATAGCTTGTTTTTTTGGTCCAGGTATTGGTGGCCGGGTTAAATTCCCAAAAGTTGTCAATGTCGTCATATATGTACAAATAAGCCTTGATACCATTTGAGGTAACTATCCCGCGCGAAAAATTTACCGGGATGGTTATTTTTTGCCAGCTAAAGTCTTCTGGGTTGAATTTCCACAAATAGTTTCTCGGGTCGCCAAATTCTTTTGAAGATGCCACGGCGTACGATACATTATTTATCGTAAACGTACCGGCAGGCATCGTAACGTTAAAAGGAACGGCATCATTAACAACAACCCATTTATCACTAATGGACATATCAATGGTGTAAGTTATTACATAATCCAGCATGGTCAGTTTTATGGTTGCGGTCCTGTGCGGGTAAGCGCCGTTTGGCACGTTCATGGTTAACTCCGAACTGCTGGCCGAGTTTATTTGCGCCGTTGTATGCTCAAATACAACGGTGTTTTTAATTGCCAGCGGATGAAAATATTTGCCTTTTATGATTATGGCATCATTTATATATGCACTCCCAGGTGCAAATGTTATTTCGGGTTTTCGTATTTGGAAAGAGGAGCCAGCCACTACTGATTGCGCTTGCGCCTTAACTGTTATTTTGCTGATACTGGTTTCAACGCCATCGGGCACCAGAACTCGTATTTGCTTGCGAGTGGAGCTAATTATATTGGCCTTCACTGTACCAAACAAGACTTCATTGGTTGTTGGGCCTATGCCAAAATGGTCTCCGGTGATAGTTACCGTATCTCTAAAAGTGCCAAGTTGCGTGGAGCTGCTGATAGTTGGCGCGTAGAGCGAAAATAAGGTTGAAATGGTGTCCGTCCTATCCACATTGACCAAGGTGATTACCGGGTTTATTGAGGTAAGAAGATTTGGGACGACCACCTTAAATACACTATCGTTGCCCGGTATAGTTACTGCAGAAAGTTCCCCGAATTTTAAATAGAGTGATTGATTGCTGAAATATTTCCCTTTTACCGTTAGGGTATCGCCAAGGTGAGCCTTTAGGGGGGCGATGGAATCTATTTTCATTCGTTTTGTGCCTGTCGATATAAACGACATCTCGTTGTAAAAAACAAAAGGGTTATCGGTACTTGAATAATAAACAGTATAGAAGTATTTCGTATTCTTGTTTAGCCCATTGTTAATATCAACCTTAAATTCACCAATTGCCGCCGTAGTTTTAGCCGGGTAAACCTGCACGTTACTTTTAAAAAGACTGTCGGGAGATACGATAAAACCAAACGCAGTAAGATTTGCCGGTATTTTATTCATTTGCCCTTTTAGCGTAACACCGCCATCGATGTACACCGTTGCCGATACTGCTTGCAGGTTTGGTTTATTATCGGGTGTATCCGGCTCTACGCCAGGGTCTTTTTTGCATGAGGCCAGGAATAATACACAAAACAAAAAGTAAAGAGTAATGGATGTTGATTTCATTGCGACAGGTTAGGTTTGCCAGCATCTAAAATAGGCATTCTGTTTTATGAAATTCCCTTAATTGCTTATTTTTTTATCGCCATATATTCCAGTGTTAAGTTGCACAGGGCTTTTACGCCCAAGGCGAAGCCGCTTTCGTCCAGGTAAAAATCGGGTGTATGGTGCGATGGGGCAGCGAGTGCGTTGCTTCCTTTGGGCATGCCGCCTAAAAAGAAGAAAATGCCCGGTACCTTCTGCTGAAAAAAGCTAAAATCTTCGGCACCGGTTACGGGTGGGCGCAGGCTCACATTGTCCTTGCCGGCGGTGCCTTCCAGGGTGGGCAGCATCAGGGCGGTTAGGGCTGGGTCGTTAAAGGTAACGGGGTAATGGTTGCTGTAGGGCAGCAACACCTCGGCCGTTGCGCCGTAAGCCTCGGCGGTTTTGGTGGCAATGCGCCTTACGTTATCGGTTATCAGCTTCTCGTCGCTTTGGGTAAAGTAGCGCACTGTCCCCTGCATCTTCACGCTCTCGGCTATGATGTTGAACCGCGTGCCCCCGGTAATGGCCCCTATGGTAACCACGGCGGGATTCTCGGTGATGTTTACATTACGGCTTACAATAGTTTGCAGGCCGGTGATGATTTGTGCCGATACCACCATCGGGTCAACGCTGCTCCAGGGGTATGCGCCATGTGCCGAGCGGCCTTTGACGATAATCTGCAGGTCGCTTACGCCGGCCATAATGCCGCCCGGGCGGTACACTATTTTGCCCACCTCGGTTTGCGAGTTGATATGCAAGCCGAAGATGACGTCCACATGCGGGTTATCCATCACGCCTTCTTTTACCATCTGCTCGGCACCGCCCTTCTCGCCAAAGGGCGCACCCTCCTCTGCCGGTTGGAAGATGAATTTCACCGTACCGTGCAAATCATTTTTCATGCCCGATAGTATCTCTGCAACGGCCATCAGTATGGCCATATGCGAATCGTGCCCGCAGGCATGCATTACGCCCACCTCGTTGCCGTTATATTGCGTTTTTACTTTGGATGCAAAGGGAAGGTCCCCCCGTTCGGTAACCGGCAGGGCATCCATATCGGCACGCAGGGCCACCACCGGGCCGGGCTTGCCGCCCTTCAATATACCAACTACGCCGGTTGTGGCTACGCCCGTTTGCACCTCTATCCCCAGCGACTTTAAATGGGCGGCGATAATGCCTGCGGTGCGCACCTCGCGGTTGCCTAGCTCGGGATGCTCGTGGAAATCGCGCCGCCAGGCCACTATCTTAGCCTGCAATGCATCGGCTTTGGCGCTGATGAGTTTACGGGTTGCGGCGTTTTGGGCCGATGCCGATAAGGATATGACGGTTAAGGCAATCAGTAGTAGTTTTTTCATGTGGGGAGGCGTTGGTAATTTTTTTAAATATAGGTATTTGTGGGGAAAAAAAGAGGGGGGGGTAGCGGGTTGGGGTGATGGGTGTTCGAAACCATCAAAAAATGGCCGTCATGTTGATTACTATGACATATGCAAATGTTTTTGCCATGATAGTTTATTTTTCATGAAGATTTCTTGATTAAACAGTGTGTCCGAATGAATGAGTTTGAATACAAGCTTTAGCAAAACGTTTTTTATCCGATTCAATATGGATAGGTGTTCGATATTATTCTTGATCATTCCTTGATAGTAACTATAGAATAGTTGCCCGGGCCTGGTGCAAACACTGACTATGCCTTGATTGAGGTCTACTTTT